>JBFMFL010000107.1:0-20169 GCA_040752145.1 Gemmatimonadota bacterium | reverse complement strand
GCGGGAGAGGAGAGAACTGCTTGCCCTACCTGGATCTCCAGCCGTTGTCCCCTCTCCCAGAATTGGGAGAGGGTGGCGAGCCTCAAGTGAGCCGGGTGAGGGCCGCCGTTGCAGGCTGTTCCCTGTTCCCTATTCCCTGTTCCCTGCCGTCAAACGATCTCCACCAGCTGCACGTCGAAGGTCAGGTCCTTGCCGGCCAGCGGGTGGTTGGCGTCCAGGGTGACCTCCGCGTCCGAGACGCCGGTGATGGTGACGATGGCCACCTGGCCGTCCTGGCTCATCTGCAGCTGCTGCCCCACCTCGGGGCGGATCTCGTCGGGGAACTGGTCGCGGCCCACGCTCAGCACCATCTCCTCGCGGCGGGCGCCGTACGCCCGGTCGGCGGGGATGTTGACGGTGCGCTCCTCGCCCGGGCTCAGCCCGTCCACCGCCTCCTCGAAGCCGGGGATCACCTGCTGCGCCCCCAGCACGAACTCCAGCGGCTCGCGCCCCTCGGACGAGTCGAACACGCTGCCGTCGTCCAGCCTGCCGGTGTAGTGTACGCGCACCGTGTCGCCGCTCTTCGCCTGCGCCATCTTCGCCTCCCGTTTGCGGTCCGTTCCGGCGGGTCGGGTCGCGCCGGAAGGGGGCCGGGACGCAAGATGCCGGCCCTCACCCCTCCCGCACGCGCAGCAGCCCCTCCTGCGCCGTGGAGGCCACCAGCCGCCCGTCGCGGGTGAAGATGCTCCCCCGCGTGAAGCCGCGCGCGCCCGACGCGCTGGGGGCGTCGGTGGAGTACAGCAGCCACTCGTCCGCCCGGAAGGGGCGGTGCAGCCACAGGGCGTGGTCCAGCGTGGCGGCCTGGAGCCGGCGCATCTGGAAGGAAAGGCCGTGCGGCAGCAGCGCCGTGCCCAGCAGGCCGTAGTCGGAGGCGTAGGCCAGCGTCGCCTGGTGGGACAGGGCGTCGTCCGGCACCTGGCCGTCGGCGCGGAACCACACGTGCTTGGCCGGGGCGCGCCGCTCCGGCTGGAAGGGGTCCACGGGGGACACCGGGCGGAAGTCGATGGGCCGGTCCTGCGTGTACACGGCGCGCAGCGGCTCGGGGATGCGGTCGGCCATGCCGCGGATCAGGTCCAGCTCGCGCGGCAGCTCCTCGGGCGGGGGGACGTCCGGCATCTCCGCCTGGTGGTCGGGGCCGTCGTCCTCGGCCACCTGGAACGAGGCGGACATGTTGAAGATGGCGCGCCCGTGCTGGATGGCGGTCACCTGCCGCGTGGTGAAGCTCTTTCCGTCGCGCAGGCGGTCCACGAAGTACACGATGGGGGCGTGGATGTCGCCCGGCAGGATGAAGTAGCCGTGCAGCGAGTGCGCCGTGCGCTCCTCGTCGATGGTGCGGCGCGCGGCCACCAGCGCCTGCGCCAGCACCTGGCCGCCGTACACGCGCCCGGAGCCGATGTCGCGGTTCTGCCCGCGGTAGATGTTGTGCTCCAGCGGCTCCAGGTCCAGCAGCGCGAGGAGGTCGTCCAGGGCGTAGCTCATCTTCGGTCGTCGGCTCCGGCGGGGGTGAGCCGCGAATCTAGCCTCACTCCAGCGTCAATTCCACCGTCCTCGCCTCCCCGGGCGCCAGCACCACCCCGGCCTCCGCCTGCACCGCCCTTCCGCCGATGCTCCCCGCCACCCGCACCGTGTGCGCGCCGGGCCACAGCCCGGCCACGGCGGCGGACCGGCCGTGGCGCACGCCGCCGCGCGGCACCCCGCCCACCGAGAGCGTCCACCCGCCCTCCGCCAGCTCGCCGTTGGCGACGGCCACGGTGAGCGCCGGCGCGCGCAGTTCGGCGCCGCGCGCCTGCACGGACTCGTCCACCTGGCGCAGGCTGGCCTGGAACTCCTGCGTCCACACGGCGGTCTCCTCGCGCACCACGGTGTTCACCTGCGCGGTGAAGGCGCGGCAGGCGGCGAGCAGCGCCGCGGTCCGCTCGGGGGTGAGGGGCCCGGCGCCGGGCGCGGCCCGCTGCACCTGCCACTCCAGCTCGAAGTCGTCCAGCGCCTGCCGCAGCCGGCTCTGGGCGTCCATGTAGCGGATCCACGCCGTGGAGTAGCCGAAGAAGCGGTCCAGCCCCACCAGCGCGGCGGCCACCACCAGCAGCACGGACGCCCACGCCGGGTGGGTCCACCAGTCGTCCACGCGGTCCGCGCCGGTGCGCAGGTAGGCCAGGCGGATCTGCGCCAGCAGCGGGAGCAGCGCCGCCAGCGCCACCAGGACGATGGCGCCCAGCCGGGTGTAGCGCGCCATGTCCTTCTTGAGTCCGCGCTCGCCCAGGTACCAGCCGATGGCGTCGCGCGCGGCGCCGGTGACGTGGTCGTACACCTTGCGGAGCGACTCCGCGGCCTCGGCCTCGGTCCAGGGGAGGCTCCCCAGCGCGGCGGGCTCCAGGTCCGCGCTCCCCGCCTGCGGCGCCTCCGGCACGCGCGCCGCGACCCAGAAGCAGAGCGCGGCGCCCAGGATCTCGGCCAGCGCGAACCAGTACATCAGCGGGGCGACGGGGCCCACGGCCAGCGTGACGCCCAGGCGCACGGTGCCCAGCCCGCCCAGCGCGAGGCCGCCCAGCAGGAGCCCCGGCCGCAGCCGGGCGCCTCCGAAGAAGGCGCAGAGCGCCAGGAACGCGGCCACCCCCAGCTCCAGCCCGCTGTACATGGCGGCCAGCTCCACGCGTGCCGTCGGCGTGGTCGGCGCGAGGTCCACCAGCGCGGCGAGCTGCGGCCGGGCCAGCAGGGCCACGGCCATGACGAAGAACACCAGGGCGGTGAGGCCGAGGACGATTCGTGCGATGCGCATGGCCGGGCGGGGTCGGCAGGGGTGGGAGGGGGTCCCGCCGTGGGCGGGGGACGGGGACCGGAACGGCGGCGGTCGGCTACTCGCGGGGCCTGCGGGCCAGGCCGCCGCCGCACCAGGCGTCGTAGTCGAAGCTGTCGGGGCGGGCCATCAGCTCGCGGGAGCGCTCGGCCCACAGCGCCAGGTCAGGGTGCCCGCTGGCGAGGCCGCGCTCCAGCAGCTCCTCGACGCGCTCGCGCCGCTCCGCCCGGTAGCCTGTCCTCACCGCGTCGCCGACGAGCAGGTACAGGACCCACAGGAAGAAATCGCGGTTCGGACAGGCGGGGTCCGCCACGAGGTCCAGGTACAGCTCGTCATAGCCGTTCCCGGGGAGTGCGAGGTGCCAGTCCTCCTCGGGGCACATCGCGTCCGGCTGGTAGGCCCAGGCGCGGACCTCGTCCTCGGTGGGGTTCCAGGGATCGTGCACGGGCTGTGGATCAGCGGCGGAAACGGTGGGCAGGCAGGCTCACGGACTCACCCATGGTCGTCGAAGTCGTCCGGCGTCGCGTCGAAGTCGTCGGCCAGGTGGACGAGCCCGCGAGCGCTCCCCGGCCAGCGCATGGCCGTGCCGTCGACTGCCTCCGATGCGAAGGCGAACACGGCGTGGAGCGCTTCGGGCGAGAGCTGCGGGTAGCTCTCCAGCACCGGCTCGCGCGTCCAGCCGGAGGCGAACAGTCCCAGGAGAAAGTCGGCACCGATGCGCGTGCCGCGCACCGCTGGCTTGCCGTCCAGGATCGCCGGATCCGCGTGGATGTGCTCGCGCCAGTTCACCAGGCTGTCTCCAGGGCTCACGGGTCGTCAGGCGCAGAGGACGGCGATGTCGTCCATCGTGGCGAACACCTCGGCGGGGGCGTGGGCGCGGAGCGAGTCGGCGTGGGTGTAGCCCCAGGACACGGCGCCGAAGGCGATCCCCTCGGCGTGGGCGGCCTCCAGGTCGCGGATCTCGTCGCCGATGCAGATGGCCTGCTCGCGGGGGACGCCGCTGCGGCGCAGCACCCTACGGAAGCCGGCCCGCTTGCCGAAGATGGACATCCCGCACTCGAAGTAGCGGAACCGCGCCGCGTTCTCCGGGCCCAGGATGCGCACTGCATTGTCGTACGAGTTGGAGGTGACCAGCGCCAGCTCCACCCCGCGGTCCGCCAGGCTCCGCAGCAGGTCGTCCACGCCGGCGAAGAGCGCGATCTGCCGGACGTCGTCCGACTTCATCTTGCGCATCATCCGCACGATCAGCGGCAGCTTCCACGAGGGCACGGCCAGGTGCTTCATCATCTGCCGCGCGCTGTAGCCGCGAAGCGTGTCCAGGTCCGCCTCCTCGATGCGCTTGAAGCGGTACCGCGCCGCCGCCTCGTTGACCACCCGCATGAACCAGGGGAACGAGTCGGCCAGCGTGCCGTCGAAGTCGAAGATGACCAGCCTGTACTTCCGCGCGTTTTCCCGCTCTGTCACGATCACGGTCCGTTCCACTGCCCTGTGTCCCACGGCGCCGCGCGAAAGGCCGGGCGGATGGCCCGGCCCACCGCGCACTCCGCCGAAACGTAGCCGCCCCCCCGCGGCCGCGGCACCCCCGTCCCACGACCGCGGCGGGTCGTCGAGGGGCTACGACTTACCCGGGTGGCGGACGAACTCCTCCAGGTCGCGGGCGAAGCGCTCGGGGCGCTCCCAGTGCGGCGCGTGCCCGGTCTCCGGGTAGACCACCAGCCGCGCGTCCGGGATGGTCTCCACCAGGAGCTCCTGCTCGGCGCGGGGGAAGATGCCGTCGCGGTCGCCCCAGAGCAGCAGGGTGGGCGCGTGGATGCCGGCGAGGCGCGGCGCGTGGTCGGCGCCCATCAGGCCATGCAGGGCGTCGCGCCAGACGCGCGCGGGGAGCTTGCAGCTCTCGTCCACCACTGCGTCCAGGAAGCCGGGCGGGACGGGCGCATGGATGGTGCTGGCCTGGAACTCGTGCACGAACTCGCGGGGGACGGGGTCCTCGAGCGTCTGCACGTAGGCGTTCAGGCCGATGATCCCCTCATTGACGGCGTGAACCGCGGAGCCGACCAGCACCAGCCGCTCCACCCGCTCCGGGTGGTCCACCGCGACCCGCTGGGCGATGAAGCTCCCCATGCTGTGCCCCACCACCGTCGCCCTGCGGACGTCCAGCGCGTCGAGCAGCGCCACGGCGTCCGCCGCGAAGTCCCCGATGCCGTAGCAGCACTCCGGGCGGTCGGAGTCGCCGTGGCCGCGCTGGCTCGGGGCGACGCAGCGGAGGGCGGGCCCCAGGTGCGGGAGCACCAGGGAGTACGAGAACCACGAATCCGTGTAGCCGTGCAGGAAGAGCACGGCGGGGGCGCCGGGCGCGCCGCTCGCGGCGTACTGGAGGCCGACGCCGGTGGAGAGCGCGGCGTCGGAGAGGCGCGGCTGGACGACGGGAGAGTTCATGGGCGTTGTCGGCTCCAGGATGTGCCTTCGAGTGAGGTACGTACCGCGCGCGAACGATGCCGCCCGGATCCGCGGGGTGCCAGGGACGAATTGCCTATTCCGCGCGACCCGCGGGTGGAGCCACGCTCGCCACTCGCCCCGGGATCAGCCGGCCGGCGCGCCCAGCCCCATCCGGTGGGTCGCGTGGGGCGACGAGACCGGCGCGAACCCCAGCACCTCGTAGAATCGCGCCGCCGCCTCCCGTGTCCGTGCGGCCAGGTTCAGCAGCAGGTACCAACGACACGTGAAATCTAGAAATCCCCTAACACATTGCGGACAGAGTGCTTGTGTGATCTCAACAGATGAAACTCATTAGGCCGCACAGATTTTATCAGCGCCAATAACGTCTCTCCACAAGTCCATTTACGACACCCTCAAGCGAGGGGAACAAAGATGCTCGCGAAATTCCTTCATAGTAGAGCAATCGTAACAGGCGCGGAGCCTGGTTGATAGGGACGGTAAGTTCTCTGAGGATGGAGTCTGCAGGCGGCGCCGGCGGCTGCCAATCCGTAGGAGGATTGTCAAGTGCGTCTGCAACGATTTCATCGAAAGGGGTCACAGTAGGTGCATCGTACGGGGCGGTAATATGTTGCATGTGCACCGTAAACAATCCTTGTTGCGCACGGAGATTCGAATTCTGCTCAGATGGAGTGCCAATCATCCAGACACTATCTTGTCTCGGCCGCCACAACCCTCGCGTTGCCGACTCCTTAAAAGCCCAGATTGAGAGTCGATCATCTGGGACCTGCCCCCGCATGCCATCATGAACCCAACGTGCAGCAGTATCCGCGGCGAAGTACGTGGCAATTCGCGCACTTCTGCTCCAGTCTAGCAGACGTGTTGGCACCCCATAATGCTGAGCAAGCGCAAGAAGCCCAAGAAGTTCACTAGGTGGCCATGGGTTTGAGCCTTCTTGAGCAGCACGCCGCACATCAGCTTGAACTCGACTCCAATCAAACCATATTGAATGCAAATTACCGGGTAGCGGGTGGCCCTGCTGGTCGAGCGCAACAAGAAACTGTTCCAGCATGTCGAACTCAGCCTCTACCTGCGCTGCGTGGGTCGGGCGCAGCCCCTTTGTCGCATCAGCCGTATATCCGAAAACAGTAGTGCCCCGGAGAGCATTCGGTACTAAAGGCCAATTTGAATCTGCATGACCACGGAAAATCCATTGGCTCGGTTCTGGCTGCCACTGGGGGTGCTGAGGACTCACCAACTCGATCAACTCTTCCGCAGTCTCGGCGGCATAAACCTCGATCAGACCCATCGACAGCCCCTTGTAAATGACCATGTGAGCGCTGTTCGCAGCCGCGGATGTGGAGGTGCCGTACTTCGCCTCCTAAGCTAAGCACCCCGCGCATCGATAAGGATGATGTTGGGATCATCCGCTAAACGTAGCATTTCGATGAGCCCGAGAGCTCTCATCCTCTCCTCGTCGGTGAAAAAGATGATGCCTTTCACACTTAGTGGTCCGTCTTCATTTCTCCGGTGCTGGATTAAGGCCCTTTCCAAGAGGGAGTTCTTGGCCTGCTTAAACTCTACCACAGCCGGATCTAGCCTCATCGGCTCATCTGCATTAGGTACGTTGCTCCACACAAGTCGAAGAACACGACGTATCTCCGATTCCGTGGGGATTGGCTTACCGTCCTCATATAGTTGCTCCCATCCTCCATGTTTCTCGACGGTCTCCTTGAGAGCGATCATCCGCTCGCGCGCTTCATCGGTTGTAGAACCATTGGTATGATAGAAGGCAGTATGTTCATGCAACTTAGCCACGAGGCTCCGAACATTCGTCACATATAGACGTTCCGATGAACGTACCCGTTCATTTGCCTGAGCCTCTGCTTCGTTTCCATGAGTCTCCTTGAACCGGACATAGTAGTCCATGTACCCGGGGTGGCGACGGATTGTCTCCCATGCAGCCTCTTCTTTTTGTTTCTTCGTCGGCGGAGGCATCGTTGGCTCCGCACGGCGATTTCGCTGGCTAGCAGAACGACGCCGGTTTTTGAAGTCGCGCTCACGAATACCACTCAGGGTGCGTTCAAAGTAATTGTTGATCTGTGCTCGCAACTCGGGATCGTCCACAGAGTCGGCTATGTGGGCATAGTCACGAACCATATCAACACGATTAATCCAAACCTCATCCTTAGTGAGAATATCAATGGGCGTGAGGATAACAAAATCCCCCTTTACGAATGGCAGTTCATACGTCTTCGTGACCCAGGCTTCAGTATCGTAATTAAAGATAGCTTTTCGCACAGCAATTCTGCGGCGCTGCTCGGGCGCAAGATACTCGAGAGCAAAAGTCTGGGTATATTCGAGCAGAAAATGCTTAATTGTGTTTGTGACGAAGTCACTGATATTATCCCGGCCAACGCCACTGCTGATCAAGAGCACCTTTTCAATATGGCTTCCACGCGCCACCTCGTCATTTCCAAAACTTGTAAAAATGGTATTCAAGCTAGCACTAAAATCACGGGCAAACTTCATACCCAGGCCACTCCCTTGATTGCCATCTTCGGTATAACCGAACCAATTTTGCTTTACCTCAGGAAACGTAAACCACGCCCGAAGCAGAGGTGCTCCGATGTTTACCTCACGCGATTTGTCGCGTAAGAACTGGACATAGTCGATGATCTCCTCATGAAGCTGTTGGTATTCAGGTTTAGCGCTGTGAAAAAGTAGAAAAGGATCAATAAACAGGGGTAGGTCAGTCACCAGAGAAATATCAAATGCGCCGTACCCCTCCACTACCTCCCGCGACACCCCAAAGAAGTCTGAGAAGTAGATACTAGTGAGGTCAGCATGTGGAGTCCTGTCTTGAGGGGGCATGGGGCGCTCCGTGAGGATCGACAAAGTGCCAGCGCGTTAAACGCCATATCATATGAACACAAGGCAGCTTGAGCAAGGGCCGGCAGACGGTAAGATTGATCTACAAGCTCATCCCACAGGATCAGTACCCACGCGCTGGATTAAGCGAACAGCGTTTCCGATTGTGAGATCCCGCAGAGTCAAGTTGAAATACTCAGCCTGATATAGTGGCGCTGTCTGGCAGCGTCGCCTGTTGGAAGCAAATCAGTTTCGCAATCTGTCGAGCACCAGCATGTGCGTGGCGTGGAGCGATGCAACCGGCGCGAACCCCAGCGCCTCGTAGAACCGCGCCGCCGCCTCCGTGTCGGTGCGGAGCTGGAGCACGTCGAAGTGCGGCCGCGCCGCCTCGACCAGCGCGGCGACGAGCATCCGCCCGACCCCGCCTCTCCGCTGCGCGGCAGCCACGTACAGATGACGCAGCCGTCCCACGCGCGGCTCCGGCGAGTACGGGTCCCGGTTGAGGCCGCCCACCCCGACCAGCTCCGCGCCGCGCAGGCAGCCGAGCAGCGCCTCGCCCGGCGCGTCGAAGCGGTTGCCGCCGTCCAGGAACTCGCGGCGCAGGCGCACCAGGAAGCCGAAGCCCTCCCGCTCGCTCTCCTCCACGAGCGGCGCGAGATCCGCCCAGGGCGGGGGCAGCAGCGTGCGGATTGCGAGCGTGTCGTCGGCCATGTCAGGACGCTCACCGGGCGCCGTTGCGCAGCAGCTGCGCGTAGAACCGCACCGCCGCCGCATAGTCCGCCACCGACACCCGCTCGTCCGTGCCGTGCATCCGCTCCAGGTCCCGCGCGGTGACGCGCACCGGGAGAAAGCGGTACACGTCCTCGCTCAGCCCGTGGAAGTGGCGCGAGTCCGTGGCGCCCACCACCAGGTACGGCGCCACCACCGCGTCCGGGAACGTCTGCCGGATGCTCCGCTGGATCACCCGGAACCCGGCCGTCTCCACGCCCGACACCGGCGACGGCTCGCTGGCGAACCCCAGCGTGCGCACCCGCACGCGCGGGTCGTCCACCGTCTCGCGGACGTGCGCCAGCACCCCGGCGATGCTGTCGCCCGGGAGGATGCGGAAGTTGACGACGGCGCGGGCCAGCGAGGGGAGCACGTTGTCCTGCGTGCCGCCCTGGAACACCGTGGCCGCGGTGGTGGTGCGCAGCGTGGCGTCGGTGGAGGGCGCCGCGGCCAGCTGCCGCTCCACCAGCGGCCCCAAGAGCCAGCGGTTGGCGAACACCAGCCGCATCCCGAACGGCATCTCCGGCCCCGCGTGGTCGAAGAGCAATTCCGTGGCGCCGCGGATCCCGCCCGGCACGGGGCGGGCCTCCAGCCGCGACACCGCCCGGGCCAGCACGCCCACCGCCGTGCTCCGCGGCGGCATGGACGAGTGCCCGCCCTCGCCGCGCGCCGAGAGCTCCACCGACACGAACCCCTTCTCCGACACCCCCACCAGCGCCACCGGCCGCTCGATCCCCGGCATCATCCCACGGGTCACGGCGCCGCCCTCGTCCAGCACCCACTCCGGCCGCACCCCGCGCGAGCGCAGCAGCGCCGCGATCCGGGCCGCGCCCCGGCGTCCCCCCACCTCCTCGTCCGCCCCGAAGGCCAGCAGCACCGTGCGCCGCGGCCGGAACCCCTCCGCCAGCAGCCCCTCCGCCGCCTCCAGCGTCCCCAGCACCCCCAGCTTGTCGTCCAGCGCGCCGCGCCCCCACACGAACCCGTCCGCCACCACCCCGCCGAAGGGCGGCCGCGTCCAGGCGCGCTCCGTCCCCGGCTCCACCGGCACTACGTCCAGGTGCCCCATCAGCAGCACCGGGCGCAGCCGCGCGTCCGCGCCCGGCCAGGTGAAGAGCAGCGCGTCGCCCACCCGCTCCAGGCCGAGCGCCGCGTGTACCCGCGGGTACGCCGCCCGCAGGTAGGCGTGCATCTCCGCCCACTCGGGCCCGCCCGGCGCCGCCGTGTCGGACGAGACGGTGCGGATGCGCAGCGCCCCCGCCAGCCGCCCCGCCGCCGCGGCCGGGTCCAGCGCGAACGGCGCCGCGGGCTCCGCCGGCACCTGCCGCGACCGGAAGCCGAAGGCGCGCGCCACCAGCACGCCGGCCAGCAGCACGACGGCGAGCAGCAGGCCCAGGCCGAAGGTGACGAGGTAGCGCTTCATCCGGGAGGGAGGAGGAGGGGTGCCGCAGGCCGGGACGGCGGGGAGCCGCCCCGGCCGCCGGGGTCAGGCGGTGGCCGGCGCGCGCGGCTCCAGCAGGGCGCGCACCCGCTCGTTGACCACCTCGCCGCCGTGGGCCACGCAGGCGCCGCGGAAGATCTCGTCGTCGAAGTCCGGCGCGAAGGTGCCCTCCTTCACGAACTCGCCGATCATGGCGGCCACCGTGCGCGAGTACATCTGGCTGGCGTGCATGGGCATCTCCGCGGCCAGGTTGAGCGGCCCCAGGATGCGGACCCCCTGCCCCGCCAGCACCGTCTCCCCGGGGCGGGTGAGCGCGCAGTTCCCCCCGTTGGGCGCCGCCACGTCCACCACCACCGACCCCGGGGCCATCTCGCGCACCGCCTGCTCCGTCACCAGCAGCGGCGCGCGCATCCCCGGCACCAGCGCCGTGGTGACCACCACGTCCGCCGCCGCCACGTGCGGCGCCAGCAGCTCCACCTGCCGGCGCTGGCGCTCCTCGTCCAGGGCGCGCGCGTACCCGCCCGAGGTCTCCGCGTCGCCGGTCTCCAGCGCCAGCTCCACGAACCGGGCGCCCACGCTCTCCACCTGCTCCCGCGCGGCGGCGCGCACGTCGTACGCGGAGGTCACCGCCCCCAGCCGCCGCGCGGTGGCGAGCGCCTGGAGCCCCGCCACCCCGGCGCCCAGCACCAGCACCTTGGCCGGGCGCATGGTCCCCGCCGCGGTGGTGAGCAGCGGGAAGAACTTGGGCGACGCCTCCGCCGCCAGGATCACGGCGCGGTACCCGGCCACCGTGCCCATGGCCGAGAGCGCGTCCATCTTCTGCGCGCGGGTGGTGCGCGGCACCATCTCCATGCTGAGCGCCGTCACCCCGGCCGCGGCCAGCCGCGCGGTCTCGCCGGGGGCGTCCAGCGGGCGCAGGAAGCCCACCACCACGCTCCCGGCGCGCAGCAGCGGCAGCTCCGTCTCCGCGGGGGGCTGCACCCGGGCCTGCACGTCCACGTCGTACGCCTTGGGGCGCTCCACCAGCTGCGCGCCCGCCGCCTCGTACGCCCCGTCCGGGAAGAAGGCGGCCTCGCCGGCGCCGCGCTCCACCACCACCTGCGCGCCGCCCTGCACCAGGCGCGCGACCGTCTCCGGCACCAGCGCGACGCGGCGCTCCAGCGGAGCGGTTTCTCTGGGGACACCGATGACCAGGGACATGGCGGACGGGGGCTGGCGTGGGCGGGGCCGGCTGTCCCGGCAAGATGAGACGGCCCTCCCGGCGCCACAAGGGGAGCGGATCCGGGTTACGGCCTCGGCGGCAGGATGGGAGCGGTCCGTCGAGTAGAGCGCCCAACGGACCGCAAGTTCACCGTTCGCAGCCCGCTCAGGTGATCGGGCTACATGGGCATGAGCATGTGGTGGCAGCAGAACTCCGGGGGCGACGACTTGCCCTGGGGGACCGACCGCACATGCTGCGACGTCCGGTGGTCACGGCCAGGTGCTTCGGGAAAGGCATCGAGCGTACATCCGGCGGACCGGCCGATGTTGTCGAACGCCACGGAGGGAGTGCCGGACAGCAGGTATCCGAGCATGGCACCTTCGGTCGAGCAGGGAGCGTAGCGGCACTTCAGAAATTGCTCCTGGAGATCGTGCACATACTCGCTCACCGTGCCGTCGGTGCGCAGGACCTTGGCTTCGATCGGCCACTTTGATGCTCGATAGTCGCGCAGGACGAACGCGATGTCGTAAATCGGCGCCTTGGTCGTGCCTGGCAGCTGTGACAGCCACTCGTGCGCGCCATGCTGTACCACGAAGGGCTCCAGGCGGGTCATCACGTCGCTGATCTCCCGCTCCAGCTCCTCCGTGATGCTCTCCTCCAGGATGTAGTCATCCTGATGTCGGTCGAGCTGCGAAAGCAGGCCGGACCGCAGACGATCGTACCCGGCCCATACCAGGCCCGTGATCCGCGCCGTGGCATCGACCCTCCATCGTCGTGCAATCGTCATGAACTCGGGTGGAGGGGGCTGACTGTCGCGTGCCAGGGCCAAGTTCCTACCGGAGTGCCGTCTACCCATGCAGCGGCTCCGGCACGACGGCGGCTGACTCGGCCCACAGCAATGCGTCGGCGGCCACCCGGTCGCCATCGCGCAACCCGGCGGAGCGCGTCCAGTAGCGGACTTGGTCCGGCTTGATCAGGTAGATCGTCGGAATGCGGCGTCCGGCTGCTTCGAAAAAGTCGTATACGCGTGCCGTGCGACGGTAAAAGGCACCGCCGGCGGACGGATCAGCTCGATCCAGCAAGCGGTCCAACTGCTCCAGGCGCTCCACGAGAGGGGATGCTTCCATGCCCACGATTTCCACCCGCTCCGGACGCTCGGACCAGTCGAGATGAACCGCAACCATGCGTAGGGGGAGGCGCGCATCCTTGGGACCTTGGAAAACCGTCGCGCTGGCGCTCGTTGCGCCGAAGCCTGCCTCCAGCACCTTCAGGAGGTACTCGCAGTATGCGGTCAATTCCGGCTCCGGGGTTCCGTCCTCCGCTTCGCGAGCCGTCCGGCGCCGGCCCGGGGACGGTTTCGAGCTTCGGTAGGAGGACCGCGTCGCTCCCTTGTAGTCGGGCAGCGTATACGCGATCAGGTCCTCCACCAGCACGCGCTCGGGGGCTTTCAGCCTCAGCCGGTCGAACACGCGCCGGTCGACATCCTCCAGCGTCCGCACTCCTTCCAGTAGGTCCGGGCCGGGATCCGGAAGCGGAACCGGGAGCAACTCCTCCACCAGTGTTTCGGCACGCTCGAATGCGATTCGGCCGCTTGTGAGGAGCAGGTAGTACACCGAGAGCGTGCTATTATAGCTCAGGCAAGCCGATTCAAGATAAGGCCTATCCTCAGAGCGGGGCGTATGCACCGTGACGTAGCTCTGAGTGCAAAGCACGGCCTCGCCCTTCGAGCTTTCCACCAGAGCAGCGGCGAAGCGGCCCCGGTCCTTCAGCCAGCTCTGCTTCAGGATCAGCTGGGGTAGCGCGAAAGCCGAGAAGTCCGTGGAAGCCGAAGCATCCGTGTACAGGTCCCGGTTGACCTCCAGCCGATCCGCATGCAGGCGCAGAAAGTCGGTCCCCGGACGAAACGTCTCGCTGGGAAACTGCTTTCCCATGATCCGTTTACCCGCGAGTATTTCCTGCTCTCGCCGCTTGCTCTTTCCACGGATGATTCCCTCGCGCGTTTTCACCTGCCCTCCCTTCTTTAACTTGGCAAGGGTGGGCGCCCGTGAAAGTCGGTGTACCAGTTCCAGATCGCGAGGGCCGCCCCACATGAGCGCGCTCCAAACCCATGAGTCCGAGGCAGCTTCGTGCGGCTGGATGGAGTGCAGATCGTACTCCTCGATGGTGATTCGATAATCGTCCTGTGCGGTGCCCGTAGGCTTGGGGCAGGCATACACGATCGGCGCCCCTTCCGGCGGCACGGGCCGGAACACGATGCTGCACGTCGGGGCTCCAGCGTTGACGAAAAGTGTAGTCCTGAGCGCCGCGAAGTTGACGACTTCCTCGACGCTGTAGTTCGTGAAAAGCCGCTGTCGCATTCGCACCGCATTGCCGGAGCGGTTGAAGAGAAGCGCACTGGCGGGCTGCAGCATCGCCACGCATCCGGAATGTCGGCCGAGTCGTGCCGCCTTGGCGAGGAAGAGAGGACCGATGTTACGGTAGATGACCGGCCATTCGTTCTCCTTGGCCCAGGCGGCAGAGAGCGGAGTAGTCGATTTCTTCCCCCACGGGGCATTTCCTACGACCAGGTCGTACGTGCCCGCGTCGGCTCCGGTTCGAAACCCTGGAACGTCCTCGCGGAAGAAATCGGCGGCAATGATCGAGTGCCCCCGCAGGACAGGAAATTTGACCGTGGCCCATACCTCCTTGGGGTCAAGTTCGTCGCAGAGAGCCAGGTACAGGCTGAAGGACGCCACACGTGCCGCGTGGCGATCCTTGTCCACCCCGAAAAGGTTGTTCGCCAGCAGCTGCTTCAGATCCTCCGCCTCGATGGAACGCTCCTGGTGCGCACTCCGCCAGCGGTGCACCAGGCGCTGAAAGGCCTTGACCAGGAAGATGCCGGACCCACATGCCGGATCGAGCACACGGAGGTTCCACTCCGTGCCTTCCCATGGGAGCACGGCGTCCAGCACGAAATCGACGAGATGGCTGCGCGTGTAATGCACACCCGTGCGCTTTCGCTCGACTTCGGTGGCGAGAGGTGCCGCTTCAAAAGCATCCACCTGTGCAGGCACCACCTGCTCTTCACCCTCCTTCGCGCCCGTTTCCTCGGGATCCTCATCGTCCCGAGTACCCTGCACGAATTCCTCGTAGATGCTGCTGATGAATTCCAGCGGAATCGCATCGAACGCATACTGCGGCCAGAGGTAGAGCACACCGGTCGCCAGCTTCTCGGACCCGCTGACGAAGGCCGCCAGATCGAGGAGTGCCGGGGGGCGCACTTTGCGCATCTCCTCCCGCCACTCGCTCTCCCGGTCGTCGGGCGTCTTGCCCTTCCCGGGGAACAGGTCACCGTTGAACTTCTCGTTGAGCCAGCGGAAGAAAGCGTAGGTGTCCGTGTGGCTCGTGAGGATTTCGGCGAGCGAAGCGTACCGCCTGGACAGCCTGTACCGATTCGACGGCTCGAGAGACTCGTGCAGTTCTGCGAGCCGCTCCGGGTTCAGTGCGGCCTGGCCGGAAGAGTCCTTCCGGTCGAACAGGAACTGGATGAAGATGATGCGCGCCAGCAGGTCGTGCACCGTGTCAGGGTCGATCTCGTGCACCGTGCAGAGCCGATCCCGGATGAACGTCAGGTTCTCCAGCAGCGTCTGGTCGGCCCGGCGCTCAATGGTGAACAGAGATCGATGACGCTCGAAGAACGCTCCGGAAACCAGCTGCACCCAGTGCAGCGCGGCGGCCGCCTGCGCGGCCGCGCTCATCTCCGGGGCCGTGATGCGGGCCAAGTCGATCTCTGCGTCTGGTAGCTTTTCCGCGTCCCGGCTCGGACCGACGTAGCACGTCCACGCCCGCAGCAGGTTGGGTTCTATGGTGACCAGCAGCGGCGAGCGGCTGAAGTTCCATGCCAGGCGATGCGCCTCCCGGAGCGTTGCCGGATCGACTTCCCGGGCGAACTCGCACACGATCGCCACCGGCGCTTCGGTATCGTCCGATTCGGGGTTCGGCAGCAAGACGCCCACACGGACTCCATCCGAACCCACGTCGGGGCGCCGCCGCAACTCCTGCCCGATCTTGTCCTCTACAAGCCGTGCGAAGACCGCCGGTCCCGCACCGTCGGGGTGCAGGATCTGCTCGGGGCTGGGCCACCCGAGACGACGGTGGGCCCAGTCGATCGTAAGCCGGGTCGGTACGGCAACGGCTGCAGTCACGATCGAGCTTCCCTTGAACGGGCGCTGAATAACGGGGAAGACATTAGGCGGAGCACGGGATCAACCCACTTTCAGGTGTCGCACGTCGCGCTGAAGCGAGTCCATATGGCGTAGCAGTTCGTAGCCCTCATCCGGAACGCCCTCTCCCATGTCCGCCACTGAGGCGAGTACAGCTGACATCGCGGCCCGGCACGCTCGTACCCGGACCTCGTATGGCAAGGAGCGCACGTGAGCCATCAACTCGTTGAGCCGGGTGATTGGATCCGGAAGGACAGCTTCGGGTTCCGAGCGCACGAGCACCGGCCAGAAGTCGGTCTGCTCACTTGCGCCCCCACCCGACCGGGGGGAAGGACCAGCTTGCAGAACTACGAGCAGCGAGCGCAGAGTGCCCGCTTGCAAACGTTGCGTCTGCCTCCCATTGGTATAAACGCCGAAGTACCTGGCGAGGGTGGTATACTCGACTCCAGCCTCGCCCGCGGCCCGACGCAGGGCCTGTCGAGAAAGCCCGCCGTACCGCTGCTCCACGAGCGCGCCTAGGTGGCTCCTTACGGTTTCTGGATCGGATGGATGCGCTTGCATTGCAAGATCCAGAGTCTAAGGCCTACCTGCGACAACCTTCATTTTCTCTTCGGGAATCCACCCTGTCAAGTGAATCTACTTACGCAAGGAGTCGACATACTCTCTTCCAGCAGTAGTGAGTCCGGTCGTTCGATTGGCCCACCATCAGCTGGGGGGGCTCAGCGTCTCTTGCATTTGCAAGATCGTTGCAACTATCACACCCTAGCTGAGAGTTTCCATCAACTCTGCATCGCAAAGCACTTGACAGGCGGCGAGCGGCGGATTATCCTCCGTCCCATGGCTACCGTACACCCCATCCGCTCCCAGCCCGAAGACGAGGCTCCCTTCGACCTGCACGCCAGGGCGATGGACAACCTCCGCTTCATCCGCGAGACCATGGAGCGGGCGGGGAGCTTCACCGCCGTGTCCGGGTGGGGGATGGTGGTGATGGGCGTCACCGCGTTCGCGGCGGCGTGGGTGTCCTCGCTGCAGGCCTCGCCGGAGGGGTGGGTGGCGGTGTGGTGGGCGGAGGCGCTGTTCGCGGTGGGGATCGGCGGGTGGACCACGGCGCGCAAGGCGCGCGCGGCGAAGATGCCGCTCCTCTCCGGTCCGGGGCGCAAGTTCGCGCTCAGCCTGGCGCCGCCGCTGGTGGCCGGCGCGCTGCTCACCGCCTTCCTGTACGACACCGGGCTGGTGGCCGCGCTCCCCGGCATGTGGCTCCTCCTCTTCGGCACCGGGGTGGTGACCGCCGGGGCGTTCTCCGCGCGGGTGGTGCCGGTGATGGGGATGTGCTTCATGGCGCTGGGGACCGTGGCCCTGTTCACCCCGGCGGGGTGGGGGAGCGCCATGATGGCGCTGGGGTTCGGCGGGCTCAACGTGCTCTTCGGAGCCATCATCGCCTGGAGGTACGGTGGGTAAGGCCAAGCGGGCGCCCCGGGAGGGCGAGGACTTCGGCCTCCGCAGCGTCGCGGGCGGCGCGGCAGAAACGGCCCCGGAGCTGGACCGGCTGATCCACGAGCGGATCCGGCTGGCGATCGTCAGCGCGCTGGCGGTCAACGAGAAGCTCAGCTTCAACGCGCTCAAGGACATGCTGAGCGCCACCGACGGCAACCTCAGCGTACACGCGCGCAAGCTGGAGGAGGCCGGGTACGTGGCGTGCACCAAGAGCTTCGAGGGGCGCGTGCCGCGCACCGAGTACCGGCTCACGCCGGAGGGCCGGCGCGCGCTGGAGCTGTACCTGGACCACATGGAAGCCCTGATCCAGGCGGTGCGGGACCGCCAGGACTGACATTTTTTTGCCCATGCGCTTTATGAAACAAAGTTCTTTCCAAGCCGGTCTGTCGGCGCTGCACGTCGCCATGATCATGGACGGCAACGGGCGCTGGGCCCGGGCGCGCGGGTGGCCGCGGGCCGCGGGGCACAAGGCGGGCGCCCGCACGGTGCGGCAGATCGTGGAGGCGGCGCGGGAGATGGGGATCGGCACGCTCACCGTGTACGCCTTCTCCTCCGACAACTGGCAGCGCCCCGGGCCCGAGGTGACGGCGCTGATGCGGCTGTTCCGCGCGTACCTGGTGGGAGAGACGCGGCGCTGCGTGGAGAACGGGGTGCGGCTCAGCGTGATCGGGCGGCGCGACCGGCTGGGGCCTGAGCTGCTCACCACGGTGCGGACCGCGGAGAGCGCCACGGCGGAGGGGACGGCGATGCACTTCCGCGTGGCGATCGACTACTCGGCGCGCGACGCCATCCTGCGCGCGGCGGCGCGCCTGGGCGGCGCCGCGGAGCCCACGCGCGAGGAGTTCGCGCGGGCCATCGGCGAGGAGATGCACTCCCCCGGCGGCGCGCCGGACGTGGACCTGCTGATCCGCACCGGCGGCGAGCAGCGCCTCAGCGACTTCCTCCTGTGGGAGTGCGCCTACGCCGAGCTGTACTTCTCGCAGAAGATGTGGCCGGAGTTCACCCCCGCCGACCTGCGGGCGGCGGTGGACGAGTTCACCGGGCGGGAGCGCCGCTTCGGGCGGGTGCTCCAGGCCACGGGGTAGCGGACGGACAGACACGGGGCGCGCCGGAGTGGCGCGCCCCCTTTCTCACCTTCGCAAGGGAGGGCGGGACCATGAAGGGGATGCCGTTGCTGCCCGGCGCCACGGGGCCTTCGCTCTGTCAGGGACCTCGCGTGCAGAACCGGGCCGGGGGAGGTGGGCGATGAGCGGGCGGGTGGATGCGCTGGGGGAGGCCCCCGCCCCCGCGCCCTGGGAGCTCGGCGAGCGCACCCGGGCGTCGCTGCTGCTGCTGGGGGAGGCGCTGGCGCTGGGGGTGCTGGGGAACGCGCTGTTCGCGGGGACGGCGCTGGGGCTGAACGCGCTGCTCTGGACGGCGGCGCTGCTGGTGGCGGCCGCGGTGCTGGCCGGGCGCACCGGGACGGAGCTGGAGGGCGAGGGGCGCTGGATGGCCTTTCCCGCGCTGCTCTTCGCGGCGGCGCTGGCCTGGCGCGCCTCCCCCGCGCTGGGCGCGCTCAACCTGCTGGCGCTGCTGGCGGCGCTGATGCTGGGCGCCTGGCGCGCCCGCGGCGGCGAGCTGGGCGACACCGCGCTGGGCCGCTGGATCCTGGGCGTGGGCGCCACCGCCTTCTACGCCGGCGTCGCGCCGGTGGTGGTGGTGTTCGACCGCGTGGAGTGGAGGTCGCTGGCGCCCGCCGGGCGCTCGACGCGGGCGTTCGCGGTCCTGCGCGGGGTGCTGCTGGCCGTGCCGCTGCTGCTGGTGTTCAACGCCCTGTTCGCCTCCGCCGACCCGGTGTTCGCCGAGGCGGTGGGGAGCCTGTTCCGCTGGGACGCGGAGCAGGTGGCGCCCACGGTGTTCCGGGTGGTCTTCTTCGGGTGGGCGGCGGCGGGGGTGCTGTGGGCGGCGCTCCAGGCGCCGCAGGGCGAGGTGAGCACCGACGCCCTCCCCCGCCCCGCGCTGGGCGCCACCGAGGTGGCGACGGTGCTGGCGCTGCTGGACGGGCTCTTCCTGGCCTTCGTGGCGGTGCAGTTCCGCTACCTGTTCGGCGGGCAGGCGTGGGTGAGCCGCTCGCTGGAGATGGGGTGGGGCGAGTACGCCCGCCGCGGCTTCTTCGAGCTGGTGTGGGTGGCCGCGCTGGCGCTCCCCATGCTGCTGGCGCTGCACGCCCTGCTGCGCGAAAAGGGCGGCCGCGGCGAGCGCGTGTTCCGGGTGCTTGCCGGCGTGCTGGTGGCGCTGCTCTTCGTGATCATGGTGTCGGCGGCGCAGCGGATGCGCCTGTACCAGGCCGCCTACGGGCTGACCGAGCTGCGCCTGTACACCAGCGCCTTCATGGCCTGGCTTGGAATCGTGCTGGCCTGGTTCGCCGCCACGGTGCTGCGCGGCAGCCCCGGCCGCTTCCCCCGCGGCGCCGTGACGGCCGGCTTCGCGACGATCGCCGCGCTCAACGTGCTCAACCCGGACGCCCTGATCGCCCGCACCAACCTGCACCGCGCCGAGCGCACCGGGAAGCTGGACGCCGCCTACCTGTCGCGCCTGAGCGCCGACGCCGCCCCCGTGGTCGCCAGCGGGCTGCGCCGCCTGGAGCTGGCGCCGCTGGACGCCTGCGTGCTGCGCAGCGACCTCCGGGAAAGGCTGCAGGCCCGGAGCGACTGGCGAGGCTGGAACTGGTCCCGCTCCCGCGCGGAGGCCGTCGCGCGCCGGACGCCCCCGGTGCAGCCCGTGCCCGGGTGCACGGAGCGCACGGGGCGGGCGTACGTGGACTGACGCCCGCCGCGCCGTAGCCGTTGCAGTTCCCGCAGTACCCACACCATCCGTTGCGGAGGGAGACAGCCGGGCAGTTTCGGCTGGCTCCCTCCGGCGCAGGGAGACAGCCGGGCAGTTTCGGCTG
>JBFMFL010000106.1:0-20352 GCA_040752145.1 Gemmatimonadota bacterium | reverse complement strand
GTTGTCGTGTCGTGCTCCCCCTCTCCCCTTGTGGGAGAGGGGGCCGGGGGGTGAGGGGTGCCGTCGCCGTTCTCCCCTCCCCCTTGCGGGGAGGGGCCGGGGGAGGGGGTCGCCGTTGCAGGCTGTTCCCTGTCCCCTGTAACCTGTCCCCTGCCGTCATTCCCTGTCCCCTGCCGTTTCCGGCGTGTACCCACGGCAGCGGAGCACGGGGAGGCGGGGGTACTTGGGAAAGGCCGGATCGACCCTGGACAGCTCGCACATGTAGAAGGTGCTCCCCTTGCCGCTGCGGACCACGCGGACGTTGGCGCAGGCGGCGCACAGGCCCGCGTGGGGCTGGGGGGGCGCGAGGTGGCGGCGGAGGGCGTCGTCGCTCACCGGGCGGCCTCCGCCTCGCCGGGGAGCGACTCGTGCTCGCGGAAGACGCGCTCGGCGTGCTGCCAGGCGACGACCGCTTCGGGTGGGGGCGGCGACTGGATGCGGTGTCCGGAGGCGTCCACGACCGCCTGGGTGGGGACGCGCCCCTCGGGGCCCAGGAACAGGCCCTTGACCAGGGCGACGGCGATCAGCTCGCCGCGGCGCTCGAAGCGCTGGTCCAGAAAGAACCAGCGCTCGTCCCAGCAGAGCAGGCGCGTGCGGATGTCGTACCGCTGGAAGGGGAGGAGCGAGCGGCGATAGCGGATCTTGAGCGAGCCGATCACCGGGTTCCACCTCCGCCGGCGCAGTGTACCCAGCACGCCGATGCGGACGATCAGGTCCAGGCGCCCCAGGTCCATCAGCGTCAGGTAGCGCCCGTTGTTCATGTGCAGGTTGACGTCCAGGTCGTTGGGCCAGACCCGGAAGCCGATGACGGAGTCCTCCAGCGGGTGCAGCCGCGGGCGCCTGAGCGCCGCCAGCAGCACCCCGGCGCTGCGCAGGACGGGGATCATCCGCCCGCCACGTGCGGCCGCCTCCCCCGCCCCGCCACCTCCCACGCGGCCACCACCTCGCCGCCGCGGACGCCCCACAATCCCTCGCTCAGGTTCACCGACACGCACACGTGGTTGGGGACCACCCGCACGCGCTCGCCCACCCGCGGGCGCCAGCCGGTGCCGGACAGGTCCAGCAGCCCGTGCTCCTCGGAGACGGCCTTGACCACCACGTCCGGCCGGTCCAGCAGCGCGCCGTAGCCCCCGCCCTCGGCGCGCAGCTCCTCCTTGGCGAGCGCCTTGGAGCCGGCGTCGATCACCGCCTGCCCCGGGACGGCGGTGCTGACCACGGTGGCGAGCACCGAGTAGGCGCACTCGTCCCAGCCGCAGGCGCCCACCATGGCCGTGGTGCGGTCGTTGAAGACATTGGTGCCGGGGCGCACCTCCGTGATCCCCGCGATCTCGTGCGACCGCCAGAACGTGGGCGTGGAGCCGCCGCTGACCACCCCCGCCGGGAGGCCGGCGCCCTCCAGCGCCTCCAGGAACGCGCCCAGCCGGTCGGAGATGGCGCGCAGCGCGGGGCCCTGCTCGTCCACCTGGCCGCGGACATGGCCGGGGTAGAACATCACCCCGCGGAACTCCAGCCCGGCGTCGCTCACGGCGCGCGCCAGCGCCACCGCGTCCCCGGGAGCCTGCACGCCCACCCGGCCCATCCCCGCGTCCACCTCCACCAGCACGCCGACGGTCCGCCCCGCGCCGCGGGCCGCGCGCGCCAGCTCCGCCGCGGCCTCCGCGGAATCCAGCCCTACGGTGAGGCGGACGCTCTCCGGGAGCGCCATGAGCCGCGCCAGCTTGCTCGCGCCGAAGGGCGGGTAGGCGAGCAGCACGTCGTCCGCGACGGCGGCCATGACCTCGGCCTCGCGCGGCGTGGCGACGGTGACGCCCACGGCGCCCGCGCGCAGCTGCTCGGCGGCCAGCTCCGGCGTCTTGTGCGTCTTCACGTGCGGGCGCCAGGCCAGCCCGTGCGCGCGGGTGTACCCGGCCGCGCGGCGCAGGTTGGCGTGCATGCGGTCCACGTCCACCAGCGCGGCGGGCGTTTCCAGCTCTTCCAGCGACTTGGGCTCGGTCATGGTGCGGCTCGGGGTGGCCGGCGACGGCATTCGGGAAAGCCGGAAGATGGCACCCGCGCTCCGCGGCGGGCAAGCTCGCCGGCCGCGGCGGGCGGCGCGAAAACACTTGTGACCCGCCCGCGCCGCGCCTACGTTTCGCCCGTTCGGGCCCTCCCATCCGCAGCTCCCGCCAGCCCTCCCCTCGCATGTCGCTGATCTCCGCCTTCGGCGGACGCTACCTGGACCACTCCTTCACCACGCGCTTCGGCGCCCGGGTGCGCATCGTGGAGCGCCCGGGGCGCTGGATGGACGCCGCGGCGCTGGCCGGCGTGGTGGAGGACCTGCGCGCCGTCGTCCGGCGCTCGCTGACGAAGGAGGCGCTGGAGTACGGCGTCGTCACCGGCGACAAGGGCCGGCTGGACTGCGCCATCCTCACCCTGGTCTACGGCGAGGAGGACGGCCGGCCGGTGGCCTTCAACGCGCTCAGCATCATGGACTGCGAGCTGCGCGGCCGTCCCGTGGAGGTGCTGCACCTGGGGCTGGTGATGGTGGACCCGGGGTACAGGTCGCGCGGGCTGAGCGCCATCCTCTACGGGCTCACCAGCTTCCTGGTGTTCGCGCGGCGGCGGATGCGGCCCATGTGGATCAGCAACGTCACCCAGGTCCCCTCCATCGTGGGGATGGTGAGCGAGTCGTTCGACCGGGTCTTCCCCGCCCCGGACCCGGCCGCCCGCCGCAGCTGGGACCACCTCTCGCTCGCGCGGCAGATCCTCGGCCGGCACCGCAACGTCTTCGGCGTGGGCCCGGAGGCGGGGTTCGACGAGGAGCGCTTCGTCATCACCGACGCCTACACCGGCGGCTCCGACAACCTCAAGAAGACGTTCGCCGAGGCGCCCAAGCACCGCACGCCGGTCTACAACGAGATGTGCGAGCGAGAGCTGGACTACGCCCGCGGCGACGACTTCCTCCAGCTGGGCCAGTTCACCCTGGGCGCCGCCCGCGAGCACTTCACCCGCTTCCGCTCGGTGCTCTCCCCCGCCGGCCTCGCCATGAACTTCGCGTTCCTGCTGCTGGACGCGCTGGTGGCCCCGCTGCTCCAGTGGTTCGATCCCGCCCGCCCCATGGGCGACCTCCGCCCGTGGAAGGAGACCCCCGCATGAGCACGCCCGCCGCCGCGGCGTTCGACTACGCCACGATGACCACCCGCAACGCCGGCTTCGTCACCGAGGTCGAGCAGGCGAAGCTGCGCACGACCCCGGTCTTCGTCTGCGGGGTGGGCGGGATGGGCGGGGCTGCGGTGCAGTCGCTGGCCCGCGCCGGGATGGAGCGGCTGGCGATCGCGGACATGGACCGCTTCGAGCTGTCCAACCTCAACCGGCAGGTGTTCGCGGACCTGGGCACCGTGGGCGCCGGGAAGGTGGAGGCGACGGTGGAGCGGCTGGCCGCCATCAACCCGGGGCTGCGCCCGCGCACCTGGGGGGCGGAGTGGACGGAGAGGCTGGACGAGATCCTGTCCGAGTACCGCATCGTGGTCAACGGGATGGACGACCTGGCCGCGGGGATCCACCTCTACCGCAGGGCGCGCGAGCACGGCGCCACCGTGATCGACGCCTACACCTCCCCGCTCCCCTCCGTCACCGTGGTCCGCCCCGGCGACCCGCGCCCCGAGGAGCGGCTGGGCTTCCCCACCGTGGGCAGGGCGTGGGACGCGCTCACCCCGGAGGACGCGGACGGGTGCAAGCTCGCCGAAGCGACGTACGTGATGGTGCACTCCAGCTCGGCCGAGCACATCGACCTGGGCTTCGCCGGGGAGATGCTGGCCGGGAAGCGGAGCCGCCCGTCGTTCGCGCCGATGGTGATCCTCACCGGCAACCTGATGGCGTTCGAGGTGGTGAAGCTGGCGCTGGGCCGCCCCTCGGGCGTGGACTTCCGCGGCGCCTTCTTCAACCCGTGGACCTTCCGGACGGAGGGTCCGCGCTCCGCCCCGGTGGCGTGGCTGCGCGAGCAGGTGGTGAGGCGCAGGATCCGGGGATTGATGAATGGGAGCTGACGCCGCCGGCATCGACGTGCTGGTGACCTGGCTGGGCGCCACGGGGGCGCTCAGCTACCTGGTGCACATCGTCCGGAACCCCAGCCGCAGCCCGCTGGAGCGGCGCGCCGTGTTCCTGCTGGGCGTGCTCGCCGCCCTCCTGCTGGTGCGCGGCTTCGCCTGGCTGCGCATGGACGACGCCCTGCTCAAGCGCGCCGTCTTCTCGGCCGCCACGCTGCTCCCGCTGGCGATGGCGCTGTTCACGGAGGGGCTGCTCCGCCGCCACCTCCCGCTCGCGGCCAAGCTCCTCGCCGCCGGGAGCAGCGCGGCGTTCTTCGCGCTCAACCTGGCGCCGGAGACCGTGCGAGGTCCCGCGATCACCCGCGCTTTCCCGGTGGCGCTGGTGGGCGTGATGGCGATGCTGGGCTGGTTCCTGCTCACCCGCCGCCGCGCCACGCTGTCCCCGACCGAGAACCGGCTGATCTCCGGGTGCCTGCTGGCCGTGCTGGTCGGGCTCCCGCTGGCCGCGAGCGACTTCCGGCTGGAGCTGGGCTTCCCCTCGCAGCGCTGGGGCGCCGTGGGGGTGCTGCTCTTCGTCTACACGCTCGCGCGCATGGCCCGCGCGCCGGAGGGCGCCGGCGGCCCCGCGTCCGACTTCGGCTGGATCGCGGCGAAGGCGCTGCTCCTCGCAGGGCTCGCCGCGCTGCTCTGGCCCGGCGAGGTGGAAGCCTTCGGGCGCGCGCTGCCGCTGGCCGTGGCGCTGGTGCTGCTGTTCGCGGTGTGGGAGCGGCTGCGCGCCCAGTCCGCCGCGGAGGGCGAGGCGGGGCTGCTGCGCTGGCTGGCGCGCGCCCCCACCGACTCGCTGGACGCCTTCGCGGCCTGGCTGCGGCGCTACCCGCTCACCGAGCAGCACCTGATCCTGGGCCCCGCCGAGCTGCGCGCCTACCGCGCGGAGAGCCTGGCGGGCCTGTTCCGGGGCGGCTCCACCCTCTGCTCGGCGGCGCGGCTGCGGCGCACGGGCGCCGGCGCCCCGCGCGAGGAGCTGGACGCGGCGGAGCAGATGGCGGACGTGCTGGAGCGTTACGAGATGACGCACGCCTGCCTGCTGGGCACCGACCCGCTGCGGCTGCTGCTGGTGCACCTCCCCGAGATCACCGGCAGCCGCGACGCCGAGCTGGAGCTGGAGGTGATCGGCCACCAGGCGAGCCTGGCCCTGGCCCGGGAGACGGCGCGTGCCTGAGCTGCGCGAGGACGACTTCGCGGCGTTCTTCGACGTCCCCTTCCGCGTCTACCCGGCGTCGTCGCCCTACGTCTCGCCCATGAAGGCGGACCTGGAGCGCTTCCTCGACGTCGAGAAAAACCCGCTGTGGAAGCACCAGGGGGCGCGCCGCGTCTTCACCGCGCACCGCGGCGGCGCGCCCGTGGGGCGCATCGTGGCGCACGTCCACCACGCCTCCAACCGGCGGCACGGCTGGCGCCGCGGCTGCTTCGGCTTCTTCGACTGCGCCGACGACCCGGAGGCCGCGGACCTCCTCCTGGGCGCGGCGGAGGCGTTCGCGCGCGAACACGGCTGCGACGAGGTGATGGGCAGCTTCAATCTCACCGCCATGCAGCAGGTGGGGGTGGTCACCGACGGCTTCGACGCCGCGCCCTACACCGACCAGCACTACAACCCGCCGCACCTCCCCCGGCTGCTGCGAGCCTGCGGCTATGCGCCGGAGTTCCCCATGAGCACCTGGGAGGTGGACCTGCGCGCCCTACGCCCGGACGCGCTGCTGGGCGGCGCCGCCCGCGAGCGCCTGGCCGACCCGTCGCTCCGCTGGGAGACGCTGCGGGCCCGCGACTTCGCGCGCATCCTGGGCGACATCCGCGTGGTGCTGAACGACGGCTTCGACCGGAACCCCATGTTCGTGCCGCTGACGCCCGAGGAGATGGAGTTCCAGGCAAAGGACATGGCGACCATCCTGGACCCGCGCATCGCCGCGCTGGTCCACGACCGCGAGGGCCCCGCCGGCACGGTGGTGTGCATCCCCGACCTCAACCCGCTGCTGCGCGCGATGAGGTCGCGCTTCGGGCTGCTCACCCCCTGGCACTTCCTGCGCTTCCGGATGACGCGGAAGCGCGCCGTCATCATCCTGTACTCGGTCGCGGAGCGGATGCAGGGCCGCGGCCTGAACGCGGCCATGCTCTTCCGCGTGACCACGGCGCTCAAGGCGGCCGGCTACACCCACCTGGGGATCACCTGGATCGCCGACGTGAACGCGGCAAGCCTGCGCCAGGTGCAGAAGATGGGCGCCCGCCGGCTGCACCGCGCCCACCTCTTCCGCAAGGCGCTCGCGTGAGCGGCGCCGCGCTTCCGCCCGACGTGCGGCGCGCCGTGGTGGAGGAGGCGGCCCGCGCGCCCTCCGTCCACAACGTGCAGCCGGCGCGCTGGCGCTTCGGCCCCGGCGGCACGGTGACGCTGCTGCGCGCCGCCGGCCGCGAGCTCCCCGTCGCCGACCCCACGGGGCACGACCTGCGCGTCAGCCTGGGCGCGGCGTGGGAGGGGATGTCGCTCGCGCTGTCGCGGCACGGGCTGGCCCTCTCCGCGCCGACGCTGCTGGGCGGGGCGCGGATCCAGAACGGGCTCGGGCTGGTGGCGGAGGGGCGGATCACGGAGGGCGCGGCGGAGGACCCGCTGGCGGCGCAGGTGGAGGCGCGGCGGAGCTTCCGCGGCCGGTTCGAGCCCGTGCCGTCGGACGTGCTGCGGCGGCTGGAGACGGTCGGCGGCGAGGACGCGCACTGCGTGACGGACCCGGCGGCGATCCGCGCGGCGGCGGGGCTGTACGACGACGCGGCGTGGGGGTTCGTCGGCCGCCCGGAGTACCACGCGGAGCTGCACCGCTGGATGCGGCTGTCGCCCCGGCACCCGGACTGGGCGCGCGACGGCCTGAACGCGGACTGCATGGCGCTCTCCGGCGCGGAGCGCGCCACCGCCGCCGTGCTGCTGCGTCCCGGCGTGTTCGGCGTGCTGCGGCGGGTCGGACTGGCGAAGCCGGTGATCTCCGAGGCGGCGCAGACGCGCAGCGCGTCCGCCCTGCTGCTCTTCACCCCCGCGCACGAGGCGAGCGACTTCGACGTGGGGCGGCGCTTCTACCGGCTGTGGCTGGAGGTGGCGGCGCTCGGCCTGGCGGTGGTGCCGATGTCGGCGCTCGCCGACTCGCCGGAGGCGCGGGAGCGGCTCTGCCGGGAGCACGGCGTGCCGGGGGATCGCCGCCTGGCGAACGTGCTGCGGGTGGGGCGGGTGCCGGCGGGCGGCGCCGCGCGCAGCCCGCGCCTGCCGACGGACGAAGTGCTGGTCTGAGGGGATCCGGCCGGCGGGCCTTCCGGCGCACGTGTCGCCCATCGCTCCGTTCGAGGTTATTTTTTACGAACTCGCGTCGGAATCGAACTCATGTCGGTTGGGAGGAAGATCATGCGAAAGACCAGCATCGCCGTTGCCGCGCTCGCGCTGGCCGTGACCGCGGGGGCGGCATTCGCGCCGTGGCAGAACCGCGCGGCGGCGGACAGAGCGCTCGCCAGCGTGAGCAGCGCACAGGAGCACCACGCGGCCGACCGGCTCGGCCGGAGGGTCCTGTACCACCCCGGCTACATCAGCAGGATCGAGGTGGTGAACGCGGGGGGCGCACGCGAGGAGGTCTACCGCCAGACGAAGGTCTACCACGGCGCGAAGCCGATGGAGCTCACGCTCAACTTCCGGGACGCGGCGCTCGCGGTGTTCGACCCCAAGGCGCAGATCCTCAAGATCACCGTGCAGACCACCGATGGGGAAGTCTGGACGTGGGACGAGGAAGGTGCGCGGTGCCCCCCCGGCTGCCCGGAAGGCGATTCGGTCTATTCAGGGAAACTGCCGCCGCGGTAGCTGTCGCGGGGAGGCGGCCATCGCGCGGCGCGACCCGATCCGGAGCGGCTGCGCCTCATGTCCCTGCTCGCGCCACCGCGACCGTTACAGGCCCTTCAGGTACTCGATCAGCGCCCGTTTCTCCGCGTCCACGAGGCCGGCGAACTCGCGCTCGTGCCCGGCGTTGCCCCGCCCCGGCATCCCCGTGTCGTACAGCTCCGGCTCCGACCAGGGCGAGTAGCCGGCGGGGTAGCGATGGACGCCCGCCGGGTCCGCCGCCCCGGCGATCCCGACCGCCGCGAAGTCCAGCCGGTGACCGCCCACCTGGAACCGCTCGGGACGCTCGGCGGGCGTCATCAGCTGCCACAGCGTCGGCACGGAGCCGTTGTGCAGGTACGGCGCGGTGGCCCAGAGGCCGGAGAGGATGGGCGCCACGTAGCCGCCGGTGCGCCGGGCGTCCACGTGGCGCGCGTACGCGGTGCGGTCCAGGCTCGCCAGCAGCCGGTCGTCGATGGCCCGCCAGCGCGCCGGGTCGGTGCCCATCCCGTCCTGCTGCACCAGCCGGTTGGGAAAGGACACCAGGCGGCGCGGGCGGACCGCGTCGTCGTACGTGCCGTGGCAGCCGGCGCAGCGCGCCGCGAAGAGCGCGCCCCCGGCGCGGGCCGCCGCCTCGTCCACGGGGCCGGGGAAGCGCGGCGGGGCGTACGACGCGTCCAGCCACCCCAGCACCTGGCGCACCTCGGGGATCGCCTGCTCCGCCTCGTCGGGGCTCATCCCCATGCTGGGGACGGTGAAGAACGCGACGATGGAGGCCAGCGAGTCCAGGTGCGCCGGGGAGGCGGGTCCGCTCCGCGCGGCGAAGCGCCCGCCCGACGTGGGCGCGAAGGTGCCGTCGTACAGGAGCGAGCTGCGCATCCCGCGGCGGCCCAGCTCGGGGATAGAGGTGAACCCCGTCTCCGGGTGCACCTGGGTCCCGGCCAGCAACCGCATCTGCAGCTTGAGCGAGGCCACGCCGTTGGTGAGCCCCGCCCCGCCGTTGGGAAAGGGCGTCGCCGCGTCCACGCCGGCCGCCAGCTCGGCCATGCGCTTCCGCACCCGCGGCAGGACGAAGCGCCGCAGGGTGAAGCGCTCCCGCGCGCCCATCTCCGGGAACAGCTCCGCGGCGCGCCGGGCAAGCGCGTCCGTGTCGCCCGCGCCGCGCTTCATCCCCCGGTACACGGCGAGCGTGTACGCCTCCAGGTTCAGCGAGGTGTTCGGCAGCCCCAGCCACGCCTCGCCCGTGGGGAATCCCCGCGCGTCGTACGTGGTCCCCGCGTGGCACGAGGCGCACCCCAGCGTCGCCGCGTCGATCCTCACCGCCGGCGTGGGCCCCTCCACCATCCCCGTCACCATCCCCAGCGGCCGGTCGAACCGCGGCCGCGGCGGCCCGCTCCAGTTGCCGATCCGCTCCGGGTACAGGAAGCCGAACCGCCGGAAGACCCGCGGCAGGTCTCCGCGCCCCAGGCGCGCGCCCGTCCGCGCCTCCTCGTCCATCAGCAGCGCCGTGGCGACCACCTTGTAGGGGAGCGCGTTGGTCTCCAGCGTCGCGCCGCTCAGCCCGCCGAAGTCGTCGTGGACGAAGCGCACCATCCCCATCGCCTCCGGCGGGACGCCCGCGCTCTCCATCGCCTGCATGTCCGACGACCTCCCGCGCGAAGAGCAGGCGGCGAGCAGCAGCGCGAGCGGGACGAGCCGGCTCAGCAGGCGGGCCGGGGCGGTTCGGGGCATCGGGGAGGTCGGGCGCGAGGACGGGATACGGCCGGAGAGAAGAGCCAGGGCTGAACGGTAACGCTTCCCCGCCCCGCTGGCGAGTTCGCTTGCCAGGCACACAGATCCAGGGTTGATCGAATTAGCTGACCAGTTTATAATTCATTGGTGAAGCACATCAACGACGAACGCGCTCCCGGTGCTCGCCGGGAGGGCCTGGAGAGGACGAGATACATCATGGCCGATACGATCACCGACATCCTGAGCGTGCGCGAGGCCGCCGCGCAGCGCCGCTCCATCCGCGCCTACGAGCAGGAGCCCGTCCCGCACGCAGACATCGAGGAGATCCTCGACGTGGTGCGGCTGGCTCCCTCCGCCTTCAACGTCCAGCCCTGGCGCTTCGTGGTGGTGGAGACGCCGGAGCTGAAGCAGCGGCTCGCCGCGGCGGCGTACGACCAGCGCCAGGTCACCTCCGCGCCCGCCGTGATCGTGCTCTACACCGACATGGCGGACACGCTCGCCACGGTGGACGAGGTGCTGCACCCCGGCATGCCCGCCGCGCAGAAGGCGGCCGCCCGCGACAGCCTGCTCAGGACCTTTGGCTCGCAGACGGAGGCCGAGCGCGAGGCGTGGGCCGCCGGGCAGGGCTCCATCGCCCTGGGCTACCTGCTGCTCGCCGCGGAGGCGCACGGCTACCAGACCTCGCCCATGGCCGGCTTCGACGCCGAGCAGGTCAAGGCGCTGCTGGGGCTGCCGGCGAACGTCCGCATCCCGGCGCTGGTCGCCATCGGCCGCGGCGCGGAGGAGGGCTTCCCGCACCACCGGCACGGGCTGGAGCGCATCGTCCGCTACGCCTGAGCCCGCGGGCAGGAGACGAAAACGGAGGGGCGGCCGACGCGATCGGCCGCCCCTCTCTGCGCCGCGCGCAGTGCCGCGGGTGCGAGTTCCTGGCCGTGCGCAGGACTCCGTAGGTGCGCAGCAGCCCGCGCTTCCGCATCAGCGCCGTGACCTCCATCATCTCCGCCAGGAGCAGCCGCTTCTGCTCCGCCGTGCCGATCTCCATCTCCCGCCCGATCTCCGTCAGCCGCTCCTCGTAGGGGCGCGCCAGCAGGTCGCGGATGTTGGCCTGGAAGAAGTCCTCGGCGTCGGTGATCTCCTGCGCCTCCGGGTCGCCGCGCAATTCCTCCAGCACGGTGAGCACGTCCGCGGGAAAGGCCGCCAGCCACTCCCCCTCGGCATCGCGGCTCCCCTCCAGCTCGATCAGCTTCTCGAAGATGGTCCGGTACGCCGGCGAGCGGAACTCGTCCGCGCCCACCACGTTGACCGTGCGCTCCACCCACGCCTCGTCGCGCAGCATCAGGAGCAGCAGGTTGCGCTCCGGCCCCAGGCTGGTGACCACGCGCGGCGGCGTCCGCGCCCCGAAGTCCTCCGCCCGCCGCCCCTCGCCCCGCTCGCGGCGCTCCGGGAGCCCGCGGGGGCGGGTGTCGCGTGCGGGCGCGTCCGCGACCTCCTTCTGGAGCGTCTCCTGCGGCACGCCGGTCAGCTCGGAAAGGCGGCGCAGGTACACGCCGCGCAGCACCTCGTCGCTGGCGGCGCGGATGGTGGGCATCAGCGCGTCGATGGCCCGCCGCGTCCCGGCGATGCTGGTGAAGAAGCCCTTGCGCTCCAGGATCTGGATCTTGCGCTCCAGCACGTCCACCGCGTCGTCCAGGTAGCGGCGCAGCGCCGCCTCGCCCTTGGCCCTCACCAGCGAGTCCGGGTCCTCGCCCTCGGGGAGCGTCGCCACCAGCACCTCGACCCCGGCGCGCAGCAGCTCGTCGCCGGAGCGGAAGGTGGCCTTGAGCCCGGCCTTGTCGCTGTCGTACAGCAGGATGGCGCGCGGCGCGTAGCGGCCGATCAGCTCGGCCTGCGCCTCGGTCATGGCCGTGCCCAGCGGCGCCACGGCGTTCTCCACCCCGTGCGCGGCCAGCGACACGTAGTCCATGTACCCCTCCACCACCAGGGTCGCCTCCGCCTTGCGGATGGCGCCGCGGCTCCACCCCAGCCCGTAGAGCAGGTCGCCCTTGTGGTAGACGGGGGTCTCGGGGGAGTTGAGGTACTTGGGGACGTGCTCCTCGGCCTTCCCCAGGATCCGCCCCCCGAAGGCGACCACGCGCCCGCCCATGTCCTCGATGGGGAAGATGATCCTGCCGCGGAAGGCGTCGTACGGCTCGCGGTTCCCCTTCTGCGACTCCTTGACCAGCCCCAGCGTCAGGAGCAGGTCGTTGGAGATCCCCTGCTTGCGCGCCGCGTCGCCGAAGGCGGTCCACTCCTCCGGCGCCCACCCCAGCCCGAAGCGCTCCGCCGCCTTCTTCCCGATCCCCCTCCCCTCCAGGTACTCGCGCGCCTTCTTCCCCTCCGCGTCGTCCCACAGCCGGCGCCGGAACCACTCCGCGGCGAAGTCGTTGACCTCGTAGAGCCGGCGGTTGGGGTCGTCCTCCGGGCGCCGCTCCTGCCGCTCCGGGATCTCCACCCCCGCCCGCGCCGCCACGAACCTCACCGCGTCCAGGAAGTCCATCCCCAGGTGCTTCATGGGGAAGGAGAAGATGTCCCCCGCCTCCCCGCAGGTGAAGCACTTGAAGACGTTCTTGGTGGGATCCACCGAGAAGTTGGGCCCCGTGCCGCCATGCAGCGGGCACGGCCCGCGGAAGGTCCTCCCCGAGCGCTTCAGGCGCGTGTACTCGGAGACGATCTCCACCAGGTCGCCGCGGTGGCGCACCTCGTCGATGACGGCGTCGGGGATGGACATGCTAGGAATCGCGGCTGCTGCGGCTCGCCGGAGGGCTCACCTGAAAACCCGAAGAAAAACCGAATACAATCCGAAGATAACGAGTTTCACGTTTCTGCGCGAGGGGGTTCTTCCAGGGTGTACGGCACCGCATTCCATTCGACCACAGGTGACAAACGGGAGTTCTGATCGGTGTGCTTCAGAGAACCTCCAGCCCGACATCCCAGCCCCAGTCGGCTTCGGGATGGAGGTTCTCGTCCGTGACTCCCGCGAGCAGCCCTTCGAGCGTGTATTCCTGCTCGTTGTCGGACTCACCCGGTGGGGCGGGCAGCTTCGGCGTTGTCTCGTCCATCATCACGCGAACTCCACCACCGTCACGCCCGTCCCGCCCTCGAAGTGCTCGCCCGGCCGATGGACCGTGATGCGGCGGTCGTGCTTGAGCAGCTCCTGCACGCGCTCCCGCAGCGCCCCGGTGCCCTTGCCGTGGATGATGCGGAAGCTGGGGAGCCCCGCCAGGATCGCGTCGTCCAGCGCCTTGCCCAGGCGCATCTCCAGCTCGTCCACGCGCAGGCCGCGCAGGTCCACCTCCGGGTGCGCGTCGGCGCCGGAGGCGGCGTAGCCGCCGCCGTACCCGGCGCTCTGCCGGCGCGGCTCCTGGTCGCCCGCGGGGAGCACGGACAGGTCGTCGCGCGGCAGGAGCATGCGCAGCGACCCGGCCTCCACCATGGCCTTGCCGTCGCGCACCTCCACCACGGTGCCGGTGCGCCCCAGCGACTCGATGCGCACCCGCGTCCCCGCCTCCAGGGCCAGCTCGCGCCGGGGCCCCGCGCCCGCGCCGCCCCCGGACCGGCCGCCGCGCTTGGGCTCGCGCGGGATGCGCTCCTTCTGCCGGGTGGCCGCCTCCTCGATCCGGCGCCGGGCCGCGCGCGCCGTCTCGTCCAGCTTGTCCGCCTCGGCGGCCTCGCGCAGCTCCTTGATGGCCGCCTCCACCTCCGTGCGCGACTGGAGGAGCAGGTCGCGCGCCTGCTGCCGGGCGCGGCGCTCCGCGTCCTTTTCGCGGCGGGCCAGCTCCCGCACCCGCTCCTCCAGCTCCTCCTTGAGCGCCTCCGTCTCCCGCAACTTCGCTTCGGCGCGCAGCGTCTCCGCGGCCAGGCGCTGCTCCTTGGCCTCCAGGTCCAGCAGCAGCTTGGCCACGTCGCGCTCCCCCTGCGGCAGCGCCGACTCCGCGCGCCCCAGCACCGCCTCCGGGAGCCCCAGCCGCCGCGCGATCGCCAGGCCGTACGAGCGCCCCGGGAGCCCCTTCACCAGGCGGTAGGTGGGCTGCAGCCGCTCCGCGTCGAACTGGAGCGACGCGTTGACGATGCCGCGCTCGTCCGTCGCCAGCAGCTTGAGCTGCCCCAGGTGCGTGGTCGCTACGGTGAAGGCCGAGCGGCGCGTCAGTTCCACCAGGATCGACGCGGCGAGCGCCCCTCCTTCCACCGGGTCCGTGCCGCTGCCGATCTCGTCCGTGAGCACCAGCGACTCCCAGCCGGCTCGGTCCAGGATCTCGCGCAGGTTCTTGAGGTGCGCCGAGAAGGTGGAGAGCGACGCCTCGATGGACTGCTCATCGCCGATGTCCGCGAACACGTCGCGGAACACGGGGAGCCGCGAGCCCTCCGCCACCGGCGGCACGATCCCGCTCTGCGCCAGCAGCGAGATCAGCCCCATCGCCTTGAGCAGCACCGTCTTGCCGCCGGTGTTGGGGCCGGAGATGAGCAGGGTGCGCTCCCCCGGGTCCATGCGCAGGTCGAAGGGGACCACCCGCTCGCCGCGCGCCAGCAGGATGGGGTGGAAGCCGCGCACCACCACGTACTCCTCCGTGCCCGCCGGGAGCACCGCGGGGATGGCCGCGTCCGCCTTGCGGGCGTAGCGCGCCCGCGCGAACACCGCGTCCAGCCGCACCAGCGAGTCCAGCGTCGCCAGCAGCTCCGGCTGCTGCGGGCGCAGCCGCACGGTGGCCTCGCGCAGGATGCGCAGCACCTCGCGGCTCTCGTTGGCCTCCAGCTCGCGCAGGCGGTTCATCATCTCCACCGCCACCGGCGGCTCCACGAACAGCGTGGCCCCCGTCCCCGACTCGTCGTGGACGATGCCGCCCACCTCGCCGCGCCCCTCGCGGCGGATGGGGATCACGTAGCGCCCCTCGCGCACGGTGACCGAGGCGTCCTGCACCTGGTGCTGCGGCGGGAGCGAGGCCGCGAAGGCGCTCAGCCGCTCCACGATGCGCGAGCGCATCCCCTTGATCTCGCGCCGGAACCGGTACAGCTCCGGCGAGGCCCCGTCGCGCACCTCGCCGTGCTCGTCCAGGATGCGCTCGATCTCCGCCTCCTCCTTTTCCAGCTGCAGCAGCCCGCCCGCGATGAAGCCCAGCGTGGGGAACGCCGCCGCGGCCGGGCCCACCGAGCGCCGCACCACGCGCGACGAGGCGAGCAGCGTCCCCACGTCGCGGAGGGCCCGCCCGTCCAGCACGCTCCCCTCGATCCTGAGCTTCTTGAGCGGCTCGCGCACGTCCGGGATGGGAGGCACCGCCCACCCCTCGTCGCGGAGCAGGAAGCGCATCATCTCCCCCACCGTCGCCAGCTCGCCCGCGATCCACCCGGCGTCGTCCGAGGGGCGCAGGGCGCGCACCGCGTCCGCTCCCAGCGCGGAGGTGGCGTGGCGCGCGACGATGTCCAGGGCTTCCCCGTATTCGAGGACGTTCAGGGCGTGCGAGTTCATCCGGACGGACCGCGGGTGGTTGTGCAGAAAACGATAGCTTAGCGTGCGGGTCCTGTACCCGGGAGGGGGGGTGTGGTTCGGGTCGTTTCTGCTCGTTCGGGCGTGCCCCGGCTGGCGCCGGGTCGGGCTGCGGCTCCGTAGCAGACGATACGACCGTCTGCAACGGAGGCGAGCCCCGCCAAACTGCCGGCGGGTCTCGCCGCTTCGCGCTCGCATCCCTCACGCGGGGCCGGTGCTGGCGCCCGCGGGAGGCCCCCACCCGGCTCGCTTGAGGCTCGCCACCCTCCCCCGTGCCGGGGGAGGGCTGCCCGAGGGGCGGGAACGATGCGCCGTGGCGGCCCCCCACCCCCGACCCCTCCCCCGCAAGCGAGGGAGGGGAGAACTGCCGTTGCCGTTGCATTTCCTTGGATCTGCGCAGGGAGGTCGGGGGAGGCTGCGCAGGGGGAACGTCATGTTCGAAGCCAGCCTGATCCCGACAGCGCAGGCGGAGCGCCGGCGAGTTCGGCTCCCCCGGAGCAGCATCCCCCGGCCGACCGCCTACGCCGGAGCCCGCCGGAGCGGCGCGGGCCCGAACGACGGCACCCCTGCCGGATCCCTCCGGCAGGGGCGCATCTCGCCGAACCATGGCCCCGGCAGGAAGCCGGCGGTCAGCCCGAAGACACCAGCACGTCCGCGGTCCCGCGGTCCGGCAGCACCAGGCTGAACGTGCTTCCCTCCCCCACCGTGGACTCCACCTCCACGCGCCCTCCCAGCAGCTCCGCCAGCCGCCGCGCGATGGTGAGGCCAAGGCCGGTGCCCGGCTGCGAGCCGTCGCCCAGGCGCACGAACTCCTCGAAGATGCGCTCCCGGTCCTCCGCGGCGATCCCGGGGCCCCGGTCCGCGACGGAAAAGGCGACGTCGCCGCCGGGAAGGGCCCTGCAGGAGAGGCGCACGGGGCGGCCGCGGCCGTACTTGAGGGCGTTGGCGAGCAGGTTGAGCAGGATCTGGCGGACGCGGCGGGGGTCGGTGGCCAGCACGGGCGGGGCGGCCTCCACGTCCAGCGACAGCTCGCACCCCTGCTCGGCGGCCAGCGGACGCACGGCGCCCAGCACGTCGCGCAGCAGCTCCGCGGCGGAGAACTCCTCCGTGCGCGCCTCCATCTTGCCCGCCTCCAGGCGCGACAGGTCCAGCACCTCGTTGACCAGCTCCAGCAGCCCCCCGGCCGAGGCCTGCGAGCGCTGCACCCCCTCCGCCTGGGCCTCGGTGAGCGCGCCGTACGCGCCCGAGAGGAGCAGGTCGTTGTACAGCATCACCGCGCTGATGGGGGTGCGCAGCTCGTGGCTCACCATGGTGTAGAAGCGGTTCCGCGCCGCGACGGCGGCGGCGCGCTCCTCCTCGGCGCGGCGGCGGGCGGTGACGTCGGTGAGGATGGAGTACAGCAGCGTCCTCCCGCGCAGCTCCACCGGGGCGGTGTGCACCTCCACGTGGCGGATCTCGCCCGAGGCCAGGCGGTGGGGGAACACCAGCGTCCCCTGCCCGCCCCGGAGGGCGCGCTCCAGTGATTCGCGCACCTCCTCCTCGGGAAGGGCGTTGAGCTCCGTCACCCGCATGCCGCGCAGGCGCTCCGCGGCGTAGCCGTAGAAGGCGGCGGCCGCCGCGTTGGCGTCCACGATCGCGGCGGTCTCCGGGTCCACCAGCAGCTTCATCGCCCGGTTCCCCTCGAACATCTGCCGGTAGCGCGCCTCGCTCTCGCGCAGGGCCTGCTCCACGCGCCTGCGGTCGGTCACGTCCTCCGCGATCCCGGCGTCGCGGTACACCCGCCCCGCCTCGTCGCGGATGGGGATGCCGCGCTCGCGGATCCAGCGGACCTCGCCGTCCGGGCGGACGATGCGGTACTCCACCTCGTACTCCCGCCCCGCGCCGTCGTCCACCGCCTCGCGCACCCGCTCCAGGTCGTCCGGGTGCAGCGCCAGCATCCAGGAGCGCGGCGCGCGGTACAGCTCCTCTCGCGCGCGCCCCCAGATGCGCTCGTAGGCGGGGCTCACGTACAGCACCTCGCCCCGGTCCGCGCTGTTCAGGTAGAACACGTCGCGCAGGTTCTCGGCGAGCTGGCGGAAGCGCTCCTCGCTGGCGCGCAGCTCGCGCAGGGCGCGGCGGTGCTCCGTGACGTCGCGGTACACCAGGTAGATGGCCACCGGGCTGCCGTCCAGGCGCACCGGCTTGCCCAGGATGGAAACGTCCAGCAGCGAGCCGTCCCGGCGGCGGCGCGTCGTTTCCAGGGCGACCGGGCGCCCCGAGGTGACCGAGCGGGTGACGCGCTCCGCCTCGTCCAGCCGGTCCGGCGGGACGATCAGCTCGTTGATGGGGCGCCCCACGATCTCCTCGGCGCGGTAGCCGAAGGTGCGCAGGAACTCGCCGTTGCCGCGCACCACGCGCTCCTCCACGTCCAGCAGGACGATGGCCTCCGGCGAGGTCTCGAACAGCTCCTCCAGGTGCACGCGCTGGAGGCGGAGGTCGCGCTCCGTCTGGCGCATCCCCGCCGCGCGGCAGCGCCACTCCACCTCCGCGGCGGCGGCCGCCGCCAGCTCGGTCAGGGTGCGCACGTCCTCCAGCTCCCAGGCGCGCGGGCGCGCGTCCATGACGCACAGCGCCCCCACGGGCGGGCCGTCCCCCGCCGCCAGCGGCACCCCGGCGAAGGCGGTCATCCCCAGCCCGCGCACGGCCGCCGTCTCCGGGAAGAACGGGTGCTCCCGCACGTCGCGCAGGAGCACCGGGCGCGCCGCGGCGACCACCTGGCTGCACAGCGTCCCCTGGGCCGGGTGGACGCGCGGGGCGAGGTAGCCCTCCGGCAGCCCCACCCCGCTCTTGAACACCAGCCGTCCGCCGTCCACCAGCGACAGCGTGACCACGGGCACGCGCAGGATGCGCGCGGCCAGCCGGGCGAAGCGGTCGAACGCTTCCTCGGGGGGCGTGTCCAGGAGCCCGGTGCCGTCCAGCGGACTGGGGAGCACGGCGTCCTGCGGGAGGAGGAGGTCGCGGAGCATGCGCGGGCGGGGCGGCGGAGGCCGGGAGGTGGAGGCTCCGGCGGCTCGGGGGGTGGGCCGGCGGCGGCGGTGCGGGCTCGGGGAGAGGCCCGGAAAAACATCCGAAAACATGCGCCCCGCCCGCGCGCGCCGCAAGGGACTCGGGGCGCGCTTCGCGACTCGGCTTGACACGACTTTGCGGACGGCTAGTGTTGTAGCCGTTCCCTCGCACCCCGGCCCAGGCGCAGATGCTCTCTCCGGTCGTAGAAGACTACCTCAAGGCGGTCTGGGCGCTCCAGCAGGCGGAGACCCCGGTGGCCACCTCGCGCATCGCCGAGCGGCTGGGGCTCTCCGCCGCCGCGGTGACGGCGATGGTCAAGCGCCTGGCCGAGCAGAACCTGCTGCGCCACGAGCCCTACTACGGCGTGCGGCTCACCGCCGCGGGCGAGCTGGCCGCGCTCCGCATCGTGCGGCGGCACCGGGTGCTGGAACTGTTCCTGGTGGAGGTGCTGGGGTACGAGTGGGACCGGGTGCACGACGAGGCCGAGCGGCTGGAGCACGCCGCCAGCGACGAGCTGATCGAGCGGCTGGCGCGCCTGCTGGGGGAGCCGGAGCGCGACCCGCACGGCGCCGCCATCCCCTCCGCCGAGGGGGAGATGGACAACGCCCGCTACCCCGCCCTTTCCGACATGCAGCCCGGGGAGAGCAACCGCGTGCTGGAGGTGGAGGTGGAGGAGCCCGAGCAGCTCCGCTACCTGGGCTCCATGGACCTGTATCCCGGCGCCGAGGTGGAGGTCCGGAGCAAGCAGCCCTTCGACGGGCCCATCTCGCTGGTGGTCAACGGCGCCCCGCAGGTGATCGCGCACTCGCTGGCGCGCCGCATCCGCGTGCGCTCCGACGCGGACGGCCCCGGCCGGCGCGAGGGAACCGCGGGATAGGGACCTGGCAGGCGACTTGCTGATGGCGTGCGGACGGACCCTTCAACGGAAACGGACATGAACCTGCTCAGGCTCCTCCTCGGCGGCGCGGCGGTCGCCACCATCCTGGTCGCCTTCCGCGACTTCGAGAACGACAGCTGGCTCCCCCCCGGCGGCGAGGCCGGCGGCCGCGCCGCCACGATCCCCGAGGACGAGGCCGAAGAGGAGCCGATCCTGGGCTACGACGGCATGGACCGCGACACGCTGATCCAGTGGATCCGCGACGCGCAGCTGGACGAGGACACCCTGATCCGCATCCACGAGTACGAGGCCGCCCACCAGGCGAGGGACCGCGTGCTCCAGGCGGTATCGGACCTGCTGGGATAGGGGAACGGCAGTGCGAGAGTGCGGAAGTGCGTGAGTGCGAAAGTGGACGGCGCCCCCGCCTCGGGATCGAGGCGGGGGCGCCGTTTTGCCGTTCGCAGTTCCGTCGTACCCATATGATCCGTGACGGAGGGAGACAGCCGGGCAGTTTCGGCTGGCTCACTCCGGCGAGGTGAGACCCGCCGGCAGTTGGGCGGGGCTCGCCGAGCCCGCGGAGGAGACCGGCGGGGCAGTTTCCGCCGGGCTCCGTAGCGGCCCCGCCAGGACGGCAATCAGCCCAGCTCCTCGCGGACGATGCGGTTCAGCTCCTTGCCGTCGAACTGCCCCTTCACGCGCGGCATGACGGCCTTCATCACCCCGCCCAGGTCCTTTGCGCCCCCCGCGATCGCCTCGCGCACGAAGCCGCGCACCGCGTCCTCGCCCAGCTGCGGTGGCAGGTACACGGCCAGGATCCCGGCCTCCTCCTCCTCCTTCAAAGCCAGCTCCTCGCGCCCCCCGGAGCGCATCTGCTCGGCGGCCTCGCGGCGGCGCTTGATGCCGGAGCCCACCACGGGGAGCACCTCCTCGTCGGAGAGCTCGTGCCCCACCTCGATCTCGCGGTTGCGGACGTCGGAAAGCAGCGTGGTGAGCACGGTGGTGCGCAGCTTGTCGCGCTCGCGGCGGGCGGTGTTCAGGTCGCCGCGGATCTGCTCCTTGAGGGCGGAACCGGCCATGGGGTCTCGCATCGGGCTGGCGTGGACGGACGGGCGGCCCCCGCGCGTGCGGGACGGGCCGCGGCTGGGGCGAATCTAGCCGCTCGCGCCCCGGGGCTCAACCGCGGGGCGGCGGAAAGCGAAGGCGGCGCGGCGGGAGAGTCCGC
>JBFMFL010000105.1:0-20362 GCA_040752145.1 Gemmatimonadota bacterium | reverse complement strand
GCTGAACCGGATCCCTCGACCGGCCGCAGCTACCGCCGACGCTCACCTGCGATAGCGCTGGGCTTGACTGAGCACCTCTGGTCCTGGGCCGAGTTCCTTTCTCAGCCCTGCATGGGGTGACAACCCCACATCGTGCTTCGGTTCAAAAAGACCACATCGAAGGGCGTCACCAGCAATTACCGGACGGACCGCGCCGACCGCTACGATGGCGGGCTCGCCCTTGGAGATGTGCCCGAAGCTTTGCGAGTCACCGCAGGATGGGTTCCGAACGGCAACAGCACCGCTATCTCCGACGTGGTGATGTCGCTGCGCGGTCCTGCTCGTTGGTGCTACTCCATCCTGCCCAAGCCCGCCGTCGTGGACCTGTTCGACAACTTCGAGCAGGACGACAGCGACACCGGTCCGATCATCCGGCCGCGCCATGACAAGGACGCAGACGACGCAACCGACGAAGCCGCAGGAGACCAGTAGCGGGGTTTTCAACCGCGAAATGTTCATCCTCGCGCGCGAGGCTCAGGCGCTTACCCAAGGCCAGTTGGCGAAGGCCGCGGGCACGACGCAGGGGCGGATTTCGAAGGTCGAGACGGGCACTCTCGACCCCACACCAGAACTGCTGGAAGAAGCGGCGCGGGTGCTCCGTGTCCCGGTCGCATTCTTCTACAAAAAAAAGGATCTGCGCGGAATACCTGAGAGCTATCACCGGAAGCGGGCAAGCCTGGGAGTTACGGTTCTGCGGCGCATCAACGCGGAAGTAAACATGCGTATTTGGCAGGTCGAGGACTTGCTTCGCGCCGCAGATTTAGAGACCAAGCACGAACTGCCCGCCTTGGATCTGGAGGACTACGGCGGGTCGCCGGAAGCGGTCGCGCGAGCGATCCGCTCTTTCTGGCAGATGCCGCCGGGGCCGGTGCGGAACCTCGCCCGCGCGATAGAGAACGCGGGGGCGGTGTTGATCCCGATGCAATTCGGGGTGCGGGAGATTGACGGAATTTCCATGCGGCCGCGTGGATTGCCGCCGCTCATCTTCTACAACGCGGCGTCCCCCGGTGACCGGCTCCGGTTCACGCTCGCGCACGAGCTGGGGCATCTGGTGATGCACACTCACCAGCCGCCCTATCCGAAGATGGAGGAAGAGGCCAACATCTTCGCGGCGGAACTCTTGATGCCGGAGCGCGACATCAAGCCGCAACTCGCTGCGGGTGTGTCTCGCCAGACGTTGGCGGCGCTCAAGCCGATCTGGCGTGTAGCAATGGGCGCTCTCCTGTACCGAGCGTATCAACTCAAGGTTGTGGAGTACAACCGATACACGCGGCTGTGGCAGGAATTCGGCAGGCTTGGTTACCGGACGCGCGAACCGGCGGAACTCGACTTCCCGCCGGAGAAGCCTACGGTGATTGATGATCTGGTGAAGCTGCACTTCCAGCATTTGGGGTACACGGTCCACGAGTTGGGCGATGCGCTGGATATGCTGTCTGACGTGGTAGAGGAAACATTCCTCCCCAACCGACCCCGGTTGCGGCTCCACTCGGATAGCAGCACGACCACACGGTTTACGGCGTAGAACAGACAGGGGGCCGGGCGGAAGCCCGACCCCCTGCTGTTCCATTCAACACCCTAATCTATGTTTGATCGCTCAAGCATAGATTAGGGGCATGAACATTCTCGCCAACGACACCCGCGCCGCGATCCTTCGCGCTCTCTGCGAAGGCAACTCCCTCCGTGCGACTGCGCGGCTCACCGGAACCAGCAAGAACACGGTTGCCGCCCTGCTCAAGATCGTAGGCGCCCACTGCAAGAACTATCACGACCGTTTCACGCGGGACGTGGCGTGCAAGCGCGTGCAGATGGATGAGATTTGGGCCTTCTGCCACTCCAAGGAGAAGAACACGACTCCCGAGAAGAAGGCCGAAGGGCACGGCAACTGCTGGACCTGGACGGCGCTCTGCCAGGACTCCAAGCTCCTTGTAGCGTACCGGGTGGGCGACCGGGACGCGCCCACCTGCAACGAGTTTGTGGAGGATCTGGAGGATCCGGCTCTCCAACCGGGTGCAGCTTACGAGCGACGGGCTCAAGCTGTACCTGCGCGCGGTGGAGGATGCGTTCGGATGGGCGAAGGTGGACTATGCGCAGCTTGTGAAGGTGTACGGGCCGGGGCCGGACCCGGAGCGCAGCCGCCGCTACTCCCCGCGGGTCTACGTCACTGCGCAGAAGGTGCCCATCATGGGGAAGCCGGATAAGGCCGATATCACCACGTCCCACGTAGAGCGCCAGAACCTTACCATGCGCATGCAGATGCGCCGGTTCACGCGCCTGACCAACGCGTTCAGCAAGAAGGTGGAGTACCACCTCTATGCGGTGGCGCTGCACGCGATATTCTACAACTACTGCCGGCCGCACTCGACGCTCACTAAGCGCCGGGGCGGGATGCACACCACGCCCGCGATGGCGGCGGAGCTGACCGACCGCGTGTGGACCGTGCACGACCTGCTGGATCTGCTGGACGGCCGGTAAGACAAGAAAGGGGGCGCCGAACCGGGGCGCCCCCTCTCTCGTTCCGCTACCGGCGCCACCTGCGGTGCCGCGTGGATTTCGTGCGTGGAACGAGTCGGCCCGCCAGCTTGCCGACCCAGGCTCGGAAGCCAGGGATTGAGATTGCGGCGGCCACGACCCTGCCGGTGAACTCCACAACCGTCCGCATCGTCTCCTCTTGCATACGGGGTCTCCCTTCGCACGACAGCGCGCCCGCCGGGCTCCGCTGTCGTGGGGTACATGGTGCGGCGCCCGCTCTGTTGGCCGCCGCACCCGCGAAGGTTACAACCCATCACCGCGATTCAGGATTTCCGAGGCGGCAACCCACCCTTGCAGTCGTTACAATCAAACTGACCCACTACCCTCGCCGCCCTCCGGTTGATCGCGGCCCTTCGGGAGGTTATCTTACCCGGCTGCAATCGATACGAGAACGGCGAAAAGAAGCGACGGCAATCCAGCGTGCGGAACGGGACCTGGGCGACGCGCCCCGGTCCCTTTTTGCGCCCTGGAGCAGCAGGTGCTCCCTGGAGCACCGCGTGGCCCGCCGACGCCAGGCAACCAGGCAAGAGGTACACGTGCAAGCGATACGGTCGAACACCCGGGGCCTCGGCCTCGCTCTCCCCACCCTCTCCGGCATCCGCGAGGGCTGGCTCTGCAACGTCCGCGGCGACCTGCTGGCGGGGATCGTCGTGGCGCTGGCGCTCATCCCCGAGGCGATCGCGTTCTCCATCATCGCCGGCGTGGACCCGAAGGTGGGGCTCTACGCCTCGTTCTGCATCGCGGTGACCACCGCCTTCGTGGGCGGCCGGCCGGGGATGATCTCGGCGGCCACGGGCGCCATGGCGCTCCTGATGATCACCCTGGTGAAGGACCACGGGGTGGAGTACCTGTTCGCGGCCACCATCCTCACGGGGGTGCTGCAGGTGCTCTTCGGGGTGCTGAAGGTGGGGCGCAAGATGCGCTTCGTGCCGCGCGCGGTGATGGTGGGCTTCGTCAACGCGCTGGCCATCCTGATCTTCATGGCGCAGCTGCCGCAGTTCGTGGGCGCGGGCTGGCAGATGTACGCGATGGTCGCGGCCGGGCTCGCCATCATCTACCTCTTCCCGCGCCTGACCACCGCGGTGCCTTCCCCGCTGGTGGCGATCGTGGTGCTGACGCTGGTCTCGCTCATGGGCGGGGTCGGGCTGAACCGGGTGGGCGACATGGGCGCCCTGCCGACGGCGCTGCCCGCGTTCGGGATCCCGGAGGTTCCGCTCACGCTGGAGACGCTCCGCATCATCCTCCCCGTGTCGCTCACGCTCGCGCTGGTGGGGCTGATCGAGTCGCTGCTGACCGCGGCCATCGTCGACGAGATGACCGACACCGGGAGCGACAAGAACCGGGAGTCGCGCGGACAGGGGATCGCCAACGTCGTGGCGGGCTTCTTCGGCGGGATGGCCGGGTGCGCGATGATCGGGCAGTCGGTGATCAACGTGAAGTCGGGCGGCCGGACCCGCCTCTCCACCCTGACTTCGGGCGTCTGCCTGCTGTTCTTCATCCTGGTGCTGGCCGACTGGCTGGTGCTGATCCCGATGGGCGTGCTGGTGGCGGTGATGTTCATGGTCTCCGTCGGCACCTTCGACTGGAGCTCGCTCCGGACGCTGCACAGCGCCCCCCGCGGGGAGACGGCCGTGATGGTGCTCACCGTGGGCACGGTGGTCTGGACGCACGACCTGGCGATGGGGGTATTCGCGGGCGTGCTGCTGAGCGCGCTGCTGTTCGCGTGGAAGGTGGCGGACGTGGCCTTCATGGAGGACGTGCTCGGCGAGGACGGCCGGGTGCGGACGTATGCCGTGACGGGCAACCTGTTCTTCGTCACGGTGGACGGGTTCCTGGCGCACTTCAAGTTCCAGGAGGACGTCGACCGCGTGGTGCTGGACCTGTCCCGCTCCCACGTGTGGGACCACTCCGCGGTGGCGGCCATAGACAAGGCGGTGCTGCGGTTCCGCCGGCGCGGGGTCGAGGTGGAGATCGTCGGGCTGAACGAGGCCAGCGCCACGCTGCTCTCGCGCCTGGCGGTGCACGACAAGCCCGGGGCGCTGGAGATGGCGCCCGGGCACTGACCACGGCTTCACCTCAGGGGGGCGCCCGCTCCAGGTTCAGCCGGATGAGGTGCTCCGCCAGCGCGCGGGTGGACTCCGGGGAGATGGAGGGGTAGCGCGGGAGCAGGAGCGGGAGGTCCAGGTCGGGAAGGAGCCGGCGCGCCGCCCGGGTCGCCAGCACCGGCTCGAACCGGTCCAGCATGGCGATCGCCGGGGCGTCGCCGGCCGGCACCACGCGGATGCCCCCCGCCCCGTCGGCCCGTCCGTAGAGCGCGCGGAAACGCTCCCCGTAGCGCGGGTCCGCCACGATGGCGGTGAGCCCCCCGGCCCTCACGCGGCGCTCGATGATCCCGGCCATCTCCGGGTGGACGGTGACCACCACCCACGGCTTGCCCAGCGCCTCCGCCAGGAGCGCCGCCTCGCGCGCGTGGAACGGCGTGGTCACCACCAGGTCCGCCTCGCGCAGCTCCCCCGGGAGCGCGGCAGGATCCGGCGTCTCCCGTGCGCCGACCGCGGAGAGGTCGCCGACCCACACCGGGAAGGCGTCCATCCCGCACTCGTCGTCCAGCTCCCTGCAGAGCGCGTCGCCGGAGTCCAGGTTGGATTCCAGGCACGCGCAGCGGGGCCGCACGCCCGCCGTGCAGCGCCGGATGAACTCGGGCAGGTGCGGGATGGCGATCCGCCGCTTGCGCGCCTCCGCCAGCACTCCCGCCAGCCACGCGGCCGTCTCCTCCACCACGCCCCCGCCGATCCTCTCCTGCCGCGCCAGGTACACTCCGGCGCGCCCCCGCACCTCCAGCAGCCGCTCGGCCTCCAGCGCGTGGTACGCGCGGGCGACGGCGCGGTGGTCCGTGCCCAGCTCGCGCGCGAGCTCCCGGACCGGCGGGAGGCGGTCGCCCGCGCGCAGCTGGCCCAGGTGGAGCTCGCCGACGATGCGGCTCCGGATGCGGTCTACCAGCGCTGCGTCGACGGGCATCTCGGCTGGGGAAAGGGTGAGGCCGGGTCCGCGAACCCGCCCGGGCCGTGATACCGGATATGTAGCAGCCTTTGCCGCCCGGTGCAACGTCCGCCGGGACTCGCCCGCCGGCGGGGATGGCGCGCGCCCCGGGAATCCCGCCGCTGCGCGGAGTTCGCCCGCTGATACAAAAATCGTATCACGGAACGCGACTTGCACGGCTGGAAGGTCCCTTCAGAAGGAGCTGTCCATCATGTACGACACCGAGCTGCCGCCCGCCGCCGCGGACCTCGGCGACCGGAGCGCCCGGGTGCGCACCCTCCGGCACGCCGGCTTCCGGGTAGCCACCGGGCCGGGGCGGAAGGATGCGGGGCGCGCCGCGGAGCTGTCGTCCACCTGGAGGTGCGGAAGCTGCGGCACCGAGCGGCACTTCGCGCGGGCGGTGCCGGCGGCCGCGGCGGCGCCCTGCGCCGCCTGCGGAGGGACCGCCCTGCGCCCCGCCGCGGAACGATGAGCGCGGCGCCCCACGTCCGTTGACCGGACCCATGGCGGAGCACACGCGTTCCCGCATGCTTCGCTTCGACGGCCCCGTCTGGGTCGGCCGGCTGGCGCTGGGATTCGTCATGCTCGCGCTCGCCGCGCTGTTCGCCGCCCCGCTGGCCGTGCAGAACCGCATCGCGCCGCTGCGCGAGGACGCGGAGCGCGCCGACGAGGCGCGCACGCTGGTGGCGCGGGTGCAGTTCGCGCTGGCGCAGCAGATGTCCGCGCTCCGCGGCGCCCTGCTCACGCCGGACCCGCGCTACCCCGGGCTGTACGCCGAGGGGCTGGCGCTGGAGCGCTCGGCCTACCCTCCCCTGGACTCCCTGGCCGGCCCGCTGCCGGAGCCGGCCCGGTCCGCGCTGGGGCGCCTGCGGGCGGCCTCCGCCCAGTGGCACGGCCGGCTGGACGAGCAGGTGGTCCTCCGCCGCGAGCCGGCGGCGCGCGCCGAGCTGCTCGGCCGCGACCTGGAGCTCTACGAGAGCGCGCTGCGCGCGGCTCGCGACCTGGATCGCGCAGTCGCCTCGGTCGCGCGCGAGCGCAGGGAGGAGATCCGCCGCGCCGAGGCGCGGGAGGACCTGCTCACCCGGGCCCTGGGGCTCGCCGCCCTGGTCTCCGCGCTGGCGGTGGGGTGGTTCGGGCACCGCATGCGCATGCTCGCCCGCGAGGCGGCGGCGCGAGGCGAGGAGGCGGAGCGGGCCCTGGAGGAGGCGCAGCGCGCCTCCGACGCCCGGGAGCGGCTGATGCGCGGCGTCACGCACGACCTCAAGAACCCGCTCGGCGCGGCCGACGGCTACGCGCAGCTCCTGGAGATGGGGCAGGAGGGGGAGCTGCGGCCGGGGCAGCTGCGGATGGTGGAGGGGATGCGCCGCTGCATCGGCACCGCGCTCGGTCTGATCGCCGACCTCCTGGACTTCACGCGCGCCGAGGCCGGGATGCTGGAGACCGTGCACGAGTTCACGGACTGCAAGGCGATCGTCCGGGAGGCCGAGGAGCAGTACAGGGGCTCCGCGCGCGCCGCGGGACACCAGATCGAGCTGCGCCTCCCCGACGGCCCGCTCCCCGCGCTCACCGACCACGCGCGGGTGCTGCGCATCGTCGGCAACCTGGTCTCCAACGCCATCAAGTACACGCCCCCGCCGGGGCGCGTGGTGCTGGAGGCGCAGGCCACGGAGGGCTCGCCCGCCTCGCGGGAGGGGCGCTGGATCGAGTTCCGCGTCTGCGACACCGGTCCGGGGATCCCCGAGGCCGAGCGGGAGCGGATCTTCGACGAGTTCCACCGCCTCCACACCGCCCGGGCGCAGGGCCACGGGCTGGGGCTGGCCACCAGCCGGCGGATCGCGCTCGCGCTCGGCGGCGACATCACCGTGGCGGACGCGGAGACCGGGGGGGCGGCCTTCAGCCTCTGGCTCCCCGCGCGCAGGCCCGCCGCGGGCGGCGGCGAGGGCCCGTGACGCGCCGCGCGGGAGCACCGCGGCGGGGCTACGCCGGGGCGGCCGAAGGGGGAGCGTCGTCCGTCGCCGCGCTGGGGACCACCAGGGCGTCGCACGGCGAGCCGCGCAGCACCGCCTCGGCCACGCTCCCCAGCAGCAGCCTGTGGAGCCCCGCGCGGCCGTGGGTGCCGAGCACCACTAGGTCGGCCGCCCACGCGACGGCCTCCGCGACGATCTCCCCGGCCGGGTCGCCCACGCGGACGGTGGCCTCCACCGCCAGCCCGTGCGGCGTGTGCTCGGCCACGAAGTCCCGCAGCCGGGGCGCGGCCGACTCCGCCAGCGCCCCGCCGGCCTCGGGCACGTGGTGCGGGACCCCCACGGGGAGCGGCGGGACCAGCGCGGGGCCGGGCCGCACCACCAGCACGCAGCGCAGCGCCGCGGTGTCGCCGGCGCACAGGTCCACGGCGACCCGCAGCCCGGCCCGGTACGCCCGGGCGCTCGCTTCCGAGAGGTCGGAGGCGAGGAGCACCCGGGCGCCGGGGAGCGGCCGGCGCGCGTCGCGCACCACCAGCACGGGGACCTCCGCCTGCCGCAGGACGCGGCCGGCCGTGGTGCCGAGGAACCGCTGGCCCAGCGAGCCGTGATGCGACGCGCCCGCCACCAGCAGGTCGGCGCCGACCTGCTCACCCACCCAGCGGAGCGCTTCGGCCGGGGACCCCGCCACCACGTGGCAGGTGGTGGATCCCGCCGGCCGCACCCGCGCGGCCGCGGCCCGCAGACGCTCCAGGAGCAGCCCGCGAAGAGGCTCCTGGCCCTCGGGATCCGGGAGGACGGCGCCGCCGGCGGGGTCCCACGACGGCATGGCGGCGTACCCGTACAGCGGGTCCTCCTCGAAGACGTGGACGGCGTGGAGGTCGGCCCCGGTCCGGTCCGCCACGCGGGAAGCGCGCACGAGGACCGGGTCGGCCGCGGAGCCGGGGTCTGCGACCCCCGCGACCAGGGTGCGGAGACGCTGGGGAATCATGGCGGGCGTTCCGGTTCGGGACGAGAGGGGCCGGGCTGCGGGGCCGGCGGCGGAGGCGGCCCGCTCCCGACCTTCGAGCGACGAGCGGGACCGGGCGGCGCGAAGATCGCAGCACGGCGAGCGCCCGGGCGGGGTGGGCCGCGAAACCGATGCCAGGAGGACGGGCGTTGAAGGCACGACTGACCAACGGGTGGGAGGCGCTGCGGTCGAGCTACTGGTTCGTTCCCGCGCTGATGGCGCTCGGCGCGGCGGCGCTGGCGTTCGGGATGGTGGCGCTGGACGGCAGGGTCGGGTCGGAGGCGGTGGAGAGCCTGGGGTGGATCTACACCGGCGGGCCCGAGGGGGCGCGCGGGGTGCTCTCCACCATCGCGGGCTCCATGATCACCGTGGCGGGCGTCACCTTCTCGGTGCTGGTGGTGGCGCTCTCGCTGGCCGCGTCGCAGTTCGGGCCGCGGGTGCTGGGGAGCTTCATGCGCGACACGGGAAACCAGGTCGTCCTGGGGGCGTTCGCGGGCATCTTCCTGTACTGCCTGCTGGTCCTGCGCACCGTGCGGGGGGGCGAGGAGGCGGGCCGCTTCGTGCCGCACCTGGCCGTCACCCTGGGGGTGGCGATGGCCGTGGTCGGGGTGGGCGTGCTGATCTACTTCGTCCACCACGCCGCGGTGTCCATCCAGGCTGCCTCGGTGATCGCCGCCCTCGCCGAGGACCTGGACGCCGGTGTGGACCGGCTCTTCCCGCGGGAGGCGGAAGACGCGGCCCCCGCGGGGGCCGTGTCGGGGCCGGCGGCCGGCGTCGCGTCGCGGCGCGACGGCTACGTGCAGGCGATCGACTTCGGCCGCCTGGTGGAGCTGGCCCGCGGCTGCTCCGCCACCCTCCGCCTGGAGCCGCGCATCGGCGCCTTCGTCGCCCGCGGAGACGCGCTGGCGTGGGTCCGCCCGCCCGCGGCGGCCGCGGAGCTGGGCGACGCGGTCCGCGGCGCGTTCGTGCTGGGGTCCCGCCGCACGCCGGCGCAGGACGTGGAGTTCTCCGTGCAGCAGCTCGTGGACGTGGCGGTGCGCGCCCTCTCCCCCGGCATCAACGACCCGTTCACCGCGGCGGCGTGCGTGGACCGCCTGGGCGCTGCGCTCGCGCGGGTGGCGGAGCGGCCGGACGCGCCCGGCACTCACCGGGACGGAGCGGGGGCGGTGAGGGTGCTGGCGGAACCCGCCGGCTTCGAGCGCCTGGCGGAGGCCGCGTTCTCCCCCGTCCGGCAGTACGCGGGCGGGAGCGAAGTGGTCCTCCTCCGCCTGCTGGACGCGCTGGCGCGCATCGCCCGGCACGCCCGCGGGGAGGACCGCCGCGAGGCCGTCCGGGCGCACGCCGCGCGCGTGCTCGCCGCGGCCGGCCGGCACCTGGAGCACGCCGCCGACCGCGCGGCGGCGGCGGAGCGGCACCGCGCGGTGGAGGAGGCGCTGCGCGAGGGCGCCGGTCCCGCGCCGGCGGGGGATCACACCGGAAACGGGTGGGCGTGATGTTCTTCAACTCCTGGTTCGACCTCCTCCGGGTCCTCCTGGTGGGGACGGCCGCCTACGTGGCGCTGGTGGGCATGCTCCGCGTCTCGGGGAAGCGGACGCTCGCCAAGATGAACGCCTTCGACCTGGTGGTCACCGTGGCCCTGGGCTCCACCCTCGCCACCGTGCTGCTCTCCAAGGAGGTCGCCCTGGCCGAGGGGCTGCTCGCCTTCGCCACGCTGATCGCGCTGCAGTTCGGCGTCGCCTGGCTCTCCGTGAGGTCGCGGAGGGTGCAGGAGCTGGTCAAGAGCGAGCCCGCGCTCCTCTTCTTCGAGGGGCGGTACCTGGACGGGGCGCTCCGCCGGGAGCGCGTAGCCCGCGAGGAGGTCCGCTCCGCCATCCGGGCGGGGGGGATCGCTTCACTGGAGGACGTGGCGGCGGTGGTCCTGGAGACGGACGGCACGTTCAGCGTGGTGCGGGCGGACGGCGGCGGGCGCGGGAGCCTGGCCGACCTCGACACGCCCGCCGCCTGACCCCGCGGCGACGGTCGGCGCCGGAACGGAGGGAGGATGCGACGAGCGGGACTGGTGCAGCGCGGCGGCGACCGCGAGTTCCTGGTGGGGCTCGCGCGCGCGTTCGGCGGGGCGATCTTCTTCTCGCTCCCGCTGCTGATGACCATGGAGATGTGGCACCTGGGGTTCTACATGGACCGGACCCGGCTCGTCCTGTTCATGCTGCTCATGGTCCCCATGCTGATCGGGCTGGACCACTACTCCGGCTTCCGCGAGACCTCCTCCTGGGGCGAGGACGCGGTGGACGGGGTGGTGGCTTACGGGGTGGGCTTCGCCGCCTCGGCCGTCGTGCTGGCGCTCCTCGCCGTGATCGAGCCCTCCATGCCCGCGGAGGAGATCGTGGGCAAGGTGTCGCTCCAGGCCATCCCGGCGAGCTTCGGGGCGATGCTCGCCAACAGCCAGCTCGGGCGCGCCGGCGACGAGGGTGCCGCGGAGAAGGAGCACAAGCGCAGGGCCGGCTACCGGGCGGAGGTGTTCTTCATGTCGGCGGGCGCCACCTTCCTCGCGTTCAACGTCGCGCCCACGGAGGAGATGATCCTGATCGCCTTCCGCATGACGCCGTGGCACGCCCTGGCTCTGGTGGGCGCATCGCTCCTGCTGATGCACGCCTTCGTGTTCGCGGTGGAGTTCCGCGGGACCGCGTCCGTCCCGCGGGGGACGCCCTGGTGGAGCGTGTTCCTGCGCTACACCGTCGTGGGGTACGCGGTGGCGCTGGGGGTGAGCGCCTACGTGCTGTGGACCTTCGGACGCTACGAGGAAGGAGCGTATTCCGTGTACCTGATGGAAGCCGTGGTGCTGGGCTTCCCCGCGAGCCTGGGCGCCGCCGCGGCGCGGCTGATCCTGTGAGCGGGCGGGAGAGCGGCGGAGGCCGGGGAGGCGTCGCCTCGCCCCTGGAGTGGGTGGTCGCCGCGGTGAGCGCCCTGCTGGTGCTCGGCGCCGCCGGCTTCCTGCTCCGCAACGGGATGCAGCCGCAGCCGCCGCCGCGGGTCACCGTCCAGGTGGACTCCGTCGTGAGGGCCGGGGAGCACTGGCTGGTGGAGTTCCGCGCCCACAACGGCGGGGGGACGACCGCGTCGGGCCTCGTGGTGGAGGGCGAGCTCCGGAGCGGCACGGGGGAGGTCGAGACGAGCCGGACGACGCTGGACTACGTCCCGGCGCGCGGGAGCCGGCGGGGCGGGCTCTACTTCGAGGCCGATCCGCGGCGCGGACGGCTGCGGCTCCGCCCCCTGGGGTACGAGCGCCCGTGAGCGCGGCCCGCCGGCTGGACCGCGAGCGGTGGCGCCTGCTCCTGCGCCTGGAGCGCTGGCTGGAGACGCCGATGGTGCTGCTCGGCTTCGTCTGGCTGGCGCTGCTGGTCGTGGAGCTCACCCGCGGCCTGGACCCCCGCCTGGAGCGGCTGAGCCTGTGGATCTGGGCGGTCTTCGTCTTCGACTTCCTCCTGCGGCTCCTGCTCGCGCCCCGCCGGCTCGCCTACCTGCGGCGGAACTGGCTGACGGTGGTCGCGCTGTTCCTCCCCGCGCTGCGGGTGGTGCGCCTCGTGCGCCTGGTACGGCTCTTCCGGGTGGCCCGCGCCGCGCGAGGTCTCCGGCTGGTCAAGGTGGTCGCCTCGCTGAACCGGGGGATGCGCGCGCTCGGCAGGAGCATGGGGCGGCGGGGGCTCGGGTACGTCGCCGTGCTCACCGGGCTGGTCACCCTGGTGGGCGCGGCCGGGATGCACGCCTTCGAGCGCGGCCTGCCGGGGGGAGGGGGACTGGACGACTACTGGAGCGCCCTCTGGTGGACGGCCATGCTGATGACCTCCCTGGGCTCGGAGTACTGGCCCAGGACGGTGGAGGGACGCATCCTGGCGTTCCTGCTGGCCGTCTACGCCGTCGCCGTCCTCGGCTACATCACCGCCGCGCTGGCGTCGTTCTTCGTGGGGCGCGATGCGGAGAGCGAGCAGGGCGAGGTCGCGGGCACGGAGGCGATCGAAGCGCTGCGCGGGGAGATCGCGTCGCTGCGGGCGGAGATCCGCCGGCTGGGCGAGCCGCGGGGATGACCACCGCATACGACGACCGGTCCGAACCCATGGCCGCACCCCGACGCCCGCGCAGGCGGCACGCGATCGAGCGCCGCATCCACGCCGTCGCCCTCCGCGCCCTCGACCTGACCGCGGCCGACCGGCGGGGCGTGGTGGAGGCGATGTTCAACCGCCGCCGCCGGGACGCGGTGAGCTACTGGCTCCAGCTCCTCCTCTCCATGGCCATCGGCACCGTGGGGCTGGTGCTCGGCAGCACGGCCGTGGTGATCGGGGCGATGCTCATCGCGCCGCTGATGGGCCCCGTCGTGGAGCTCGGCATGGGGCTGGTGGTGGGCTCCGCCGTGCTCACCATCCGCTCCTTCGCGCGCATGCTGGGGAGCGTGCTGGCGGTGGTGGGCGGGGCGGCGCTGCTCACCATCCTGCTGCCCTTCCAGGAGGTGACCTCCGAGATCGCGTCCCGGACCTCGCCCACCGCCCTGGACCTGCTCCTGGCCGTCTTCGTCGCGGTGGCCGCGGCGTTCACCACGGCGCGGCCCGGCTCGGAGTCCACCAGCGCCGCGGCCGGCACCGCCATCGGCATCGCGCTGGTGCCGCCCATCTGCGTGGCGGGCTTCGGAGTGGGCGTGCGGGACGCCGCGATCGCCGGGGGCGCCACGCTCCTGTTCCTCACCAACCTCACCGCGATTCTCCTGGTCTCGGTGGTGTTCTTCTGGACCCTCGGCTTCGAGCGCGTGGACCAGCTGGACTGGGAGGAGGCGGCCCTGGGCAGGGCGCGGCCGGGCGGGCTGGTCCGCCGTGCGGTGCAGGGGCTGCGCGCCGTGTTCGGCACGCGGTACGGGCGCGTGCTCCGGGTGGGGCTGCCGCTCCTGCTGGTGGTGGCGGTGTTCGTCCCCCTGCGGAGCGCGCTGGAGCAGGTGGCGTGGGAGGTCCGCGCCCGCACCGCGGTGGCGCGGATCCTGGACGGGGCGCTGGAGTCGCGCAGCGCGGTGCAGTCCCAGGTGACGGTGGCGCCGGGCACGGTCTCCGCCCGCCTGTACCTGGTGGGCTCGGCCGACGAGGCCGTCGCGCTGGAGGACGAGCTGGCCACCCGGATCGCGGCGCGGACCGGGGTTGTCCCCACCATACGGGTGATCGCGGTGCCGGACGTGGGCGCCCTGCGCCAGGCGGCCTCGGTGACGGAGGCGGCCGCTCCGGAGCCGGTGGGGATCGACGTGGGCGACCTGCGGCAGCGGGTCGGCGCGGCCGTCCGGGTCGCCTGGCCGGAGGGGCAGATGGGCCCGCTCCTCGGGTGGACGCTGGAGGTGCCGGACTCGGCCGCGCCGCGGGTCCTGGTCGAGTACCTGGGCGAGCCCGGCGGACCCGCCGCGGACGCGCTGCTCGGCCGCGCGGTGTCGGAGCGGATCGGGACCGGCGTGGAGGTGAGGACGCGCGCGTATCCCCGCGAGCCCGCCGGCGCCCCGGCGGGAGGCGGGGCGGAGTGGCTCCCCGCGCTCATGGGCGCCGTGGACGCGGTGCGGAGCACCGAGCGCCTGTACGCCTGCGTGGCCCTGCCCGGCCGGCCCGCGCTCGCGGGCGACACGGCGCTGGCGCGGGTGGCGGCGCGCGCGCGGGCGGAGGCCCTGTCGGTGCCGGGAGGGCGCGTCGCGGTGGACTCCGCGGGCACGCTGTGGAGCGTACGCTACTCCGCGGCGCCCTGCGCCCGGCCCGACGCCGCGCCGGCGCCCGCGGCGCGCCCGCCGGCCCCCACCGGCAGCGGGGAGCGATGAGGCCCGGCTGAACCGGCCGGCGCCGCTCACCGACGACAAAAGGCGTGGCAGGGCGGAGGCCCCTGCCACGCTTCGTCTTTCAGGACCGCCCGTCCGCCCGCGGAAAAGAACGCACCCGGGCCGTTCCCACACTCAGCTTATAGCACCCCCGGGGACTTGCGGCAAGGCCCGGGTGCGGCTGCAGAGTTGTCGGCCGAAAATTCCTCGGCCGGAGGTTGACCTGCGGAAGACGGAGGTACGAAATGCGTAAGCCCGAGCATGCGGTGCTGGTCGCCGGGGGAGGTCCGACGGGGCTGATGCTGGCGGGCGAGCTGGCGCTGGCGGGGATCGACGTGGCCGTCGCCGAGCGGCGCCCCGGCCAGCACCTCGCCGGCTCGCGCGCGGGCGGCCTGCACTCGCGCACCATCGAGGTGCTCGACCAGCGCGGGATCGCCGACCGGTTCCTCGCCGAGGGTCAGGTGGCCCAGGTCGCGGGCTTCGCCGGAGTCCGGCTGGACATCGGCGACTTTCCCACCCGGCACCCCTACGGGCTGGGGCTGTGGCAGAACCACGTCGAGCGCATCCTGGCCGGCTGGGTCCGGGAGCTGGCGGTGCCGGTCTACTACGGCAGCGAGGTGACGGGCTTCGCGCAGGACGACGACGGCGTCCGCGTCCAGCTGGCCGGCGGCGGGGCGCTGCGGGCGGAATACCTCGTCGGGTGCGACGGGGGACGCAGCCGGGTCCGCAAGGCCGCCGGCATCGACTTCCCCGGGTGGGACGCGACGACCAGCTCCCTGATCGCGGAGGTCGAGGTGGCCGAGCTGCCCGAACTGGGCGTGCGCCACGACGCCCTCGGCGTCCACGGCTTCGGCAGGGTGGAGTACGAGGTCCGCGACGGCGAGGTGGTGTTCAGGGACCGGGGTCCGCTGCGGGTCATGGTGACCGAGCGGCACCCCGGAGCCACCGGCGAGCCCACCCTGCGCGACCTCAGCGAGGCGCTCGTCGCCGTCTACGGCACCGACTACGGCATCCACAGCCCCACCTGGATCTCGCGGTTCACCGACACGGCCCGCCAGGCCGCGGCGTACCGCGACCGGCGGGTCCTGCTGGCCGGCGACGCCGCGCACGTTCACGGCCCGGTGGGGGGACAGGGCCTCAACACCGGCGTGCAGGACGCGGTGAACCTGGGGTGGAAGCTGGCCCGGGTGGTCGGCCGGACCTCGCCGGAAAGCCTCCTGGACAGCTACCACGCCGAGCGCCACCCGGTCGCCGCCCGCGTGCTGCGCAACGTCATGGCGCAGACGGCGCTGCTCCGTCCGGACGACCGCACCAGGGCCGCGCGCGAGGCCGTTGCCGAGCTCCTGGGGATGGACGAGCCCCGCAGGCGGCTCGCCGCGGAGATGTCGGGCCTGGGCATCCGCTACGACCTGGGCGAGGGACACCCGCTGCTGGGGCGGCGCATGCCCGACCTGGACCTGGTCACCGCCGACGGGCCGGTGCGGGTCTTCACCCTGCTGCACGACGCCCGGCCGGTGCTGCTCGACCTCGGCGGGCCCGGCGGCCTCGACGCCGCTCCCTGTGCCGACCGCGTCCGGCGGGTCGGCGCGGAATACTCCGGCGCGTGGGAGCTTCCGGCGGTCGGGGCGGTCGCCGCTCCCGCCGCCGTGCTGATCCGGCCCGACGGGTACGTGGCCTGGGTGGGCGACCGGACCCGGGCGGGGCTCGACGACGCGCTGACCACCTGGTTCGGGCCGCCCGCGGCGGCGTAGCGCTCGGCCCGCGCCGGGTGCCCGGGGCGGGACTCGAGCCCGCGAGCCCCGCGGCGGGCGGTCTCCGGTCCGCCGCCGCGGCCGCCGTTACTTTCCGGCCCGATCCGTCGTCATGCGCGTTGGACGGGCCGATCCTCCCGTCCATGTCGGTATGCATCCGGGCTCTCAGACGACACGGCACAAGGAACATGACGAAGCGAAAGCGGGTCCCTTCGGCGAGAGCTGCGTGCGCTCTCGCCGCCCTCTGCTGCACCCTCGCCGCATGCGACGGCGATCCGATCACCCCCAGGAGCAGCCTCGTTCCGGTCGACAGCCTGCTCGCCGAGCCGATCGAGCTCGTCGCCAACCCGAGCGGCCGGGCGCCCCTCACCGCCCTGGCGACGGTCCGCACCCGCGAGGCGGCGGTCGTGGAGCTGCGCCTCCTCGGCGGCGACTCCCTGGGGTACGCGGTTCCCGGCCCCGCCACCGAGCACGTGCTGCCCGTGCTGGGGCTCCACCCGGCCCGCGAGAACCTGGTGGAGGTGCGCGTGGAGAACGCCCGCGGCGAGTACGGCCTGGACACGCTCTCCGTGGCCACCGGTCCGGCTCCCGATTTCCTCCCGCACATCGACATCCTCACCGCCGACCGCGCCGCGATGGAGCCCGGCTGGAACCTGGCGAGCTTCAGCCTGGGAGTGGGCGCGACCTTCCGGTCGTACCCCTTCATGTTCGACGCGGAGGGGAAGGTGCGGTGGTACCTGGACCTGTCGGCGCTCCCCGGCATGGTCTACATGGTGGAGCGGCTGCGGAACGGGAACCTGGTCTTCGGGTTCGACGCGAGCGTGTACGAGTACGACCTGCTGGGAAGGGAGGTCGGGCGGTGGGACTTCCCCGGCTACGTCTTCCACCACGACGTCGTGGAGAAGCCGGACGGCAACTTCCTCGTGGCCGTGACCAAGCAGGGCACGGGCACGATCGAGGACCACGTGATCGAGCTGGACCGCGCCACGGGCAGGATCGCACGCGAGTGGGACCTGCGGAAGGTGCTGGACGTGGACCGGCGCGTGCCGCCGGGGTTCGCCGACTGGTTCCACATGAACTCCGTGTGGTTCGACGCGCGCGACAACTCACTCATCCTGTCCGGGCGGCACCAGGGCGTGGTGAAGGTGTCGGCGGAGAACGAGCTCGTCTGGATCCTGGCTCCCCACGTCGGCTGGGGCGGCGCCGGCATCGACGGCACCGGTCCGGAGACCTCCGGGCGCCTCCTCACGGCGGTGGACGCGACCGGGACCGCCTACCCCGAGGGAGCGCAGCTCGGCGGGGTGCCGGTCCAGGGCTTCGACTGGCCGTGGGCCCAGCACGCGGCCATGGTGCTGCCCAACGGCAACCTCTTCCTCTTCGACAACGGGGAGCAGCGGAACTTCGCGCCGGCCCCGCTCTACAGCCGGGGAGTCGAGTACGCCATCGACGAGCAGAAGCGGACGGTGAGGCAGGTCTGGGAGTACGGCAAGGAGCGCGGGACCGACTACTACTCCGCCATCGTCAGCGACGTGGACTACCTCCCTAAGACCGGGAACCGGCTGATCGTCCCCGGGATCGTCTTCGGCTCCAGCCACCGTGCGCACGTCACCGAGGTCGCCCACCCGAGCGGCAGGGTGGTCTTCGACGCCCGGCTGTCGTTCAAGAACCTCCGGTCCAGCGGCGTGTTCGAGTGGGGCGAGTTCGACCTGCTGTACCGTGCCGAGCGCCTGGCTCCGTACCCGGCCGCGAACTGAGCGCCGGCGGGCGGGATCCGGACGCAGGACCGCGGACGGAGCGAGGCTCGGCCAGGAACGCCGCTACGCGCGGGAGAGGCCAGGGCCTCACTCGCAGCGCATCGTGGGCCGGTACAGCTGCATGGCGTTGGTGCCGGAATTGCCGCCCAGCGTGATCCCGCCGCCCGGCAAAAAGATCCGGCCGCCGATCACCGCGCTCCCCTTGAGGCCGTGGACGGCGATGGGGAGATCCGGCAGCCGGGTCCAGCGGTCGGCGCGCGGATCGTAGCCGTAGGCGGTGGGCGTCAGGCCCAGCACGTGGGTTCGCTCGCCCTCGCCGCCGAAGACGAACATGCAGCCGGCATGGGACGCGCCGGTGATGCCTCCCCGGGGCGCCGGGAGCGGCGCGCCCCGCGTCCAGCGGCGGGTCGCGGGATCGTAGATCTCCACCACGTCCGTCCGCTCGGCCATGGCGCCCGGCCCGAAGCGGCCGCCCGCGACGACGATCTTCCCGTTCAGCGCGACCATCGCCAGGTGGTTGCGCTGGGTCGGCATGTCCGGAAGCTTCTCCCACGTGTCGGTCGCCGGGTCGTAGACCTCGAACGCGGAGCCCCCGGGCGGGCGCCCGCCGGCCACGTAGATCTTGCCGTCGATCACCGCCTTGCCGCCGCCGCCGCGCGCGGTCGGCATCGGCGCGCGCGCCACCCAGCCGCCGACCGCCGGATCGTGCATCCAGACGTTCGACACGAAGACCTCCGGCCGTCCCGTGCTCGCGCCGTCGATCTCGCCGCCGAGCACGTAGAGCTTGCCGCCGGCCGCCGCGACGTGCGTGTGGTGGATCGGCTGGGGCAGGCTCGGGCCGAGCGACCACCGGCTCATGGCCGGATCGTACACCTGGACGAGGCTGGAAGGGAGCCGCCCGGGCGGATAGCCGCCGAGCACCCACACCTTGCCGCCGAATTCCGCGACCGCGTGCTCCGACCGGGGGAGAGGCATAGCGGCGCCCATGCTCCATCCGTCGAACTCCGGCATCGCGCCTACCGGGGGACCCTGGCTCACCCGGTCGTTCCAGGTCTCGCGGAGCTCGCCCGCCTGGACGGGGGTGGACCGGTCGGGGGGCGGCGCGCCTCCGGGGCCCTGCTGCGCCGCCGCGGCCGTGGCGAGCAGCAGCGCCGCCGCGGTGCCGAGGAGTGGGAGCGCGGCAGGGCCGCGGCGAACGCTGCGCTGGTGGATCATCTCGATCTCCTCTCTACAGGGTTTCCGAGGCGCGCTCAGTACTTCACGTCGCAGCCGTAGGGCTGCGTCTGCGCGACCGCGATGGGGCTCCCCGCGAGGCCGGCGTCCAGCGCGGCGCGGACGTAGTTCGTCGCTCCCGCGATGGACTTGGTGCTGGACGACGGGTTGTCGTCGATGGCGCCGGAGTACCGCAGTACCCCCTGCGGGTCGATGATCGCGTACTGCGGCGTGTTCCGCGCGCCGTAGAGCCGCCCGAGCGCGCCGGCCGTGTCGCGGACGACCGCGGTCGGCGCCGCGCCCTTCTCCTGCGTCAGCTCGTCCGCCTCCTCGGCCGAAGTGAAGCCCTGCTTTCCGGGCGCCGAGGAGACGACCGAGAGCCACACCACGCGGTCGGCGTAGTCGCGCTGCATCGCCTGCGTGTTGCCCGGACCGCCGTCGAGGGCCTTGTAGTGCTTCTTGGTGTACGGGCAGTCGTGGTTGAGCCACTCGAGCACGACCCACCGGCCGCGGTAGGCCTCCAGCGAGTGCGAGGCGCCGCGCGTGTCGACCGCGGTGAACGCCGGAGCGGGCGCGCCGACCTTGGGCGCCGCGCTCAGTTCGGCGGCCGTCAGCTTGACTTCGGGTTCCAGGTGCGGGGCGACGGCCGCCGCCCCGGCGACCGCGACGACGACGAGGCCGGCGAGGAGGAGCGAGAGCTTGCGACGCTTGGAGAGAGGCATGGTGCGGATCTCCTGGACGAGGGGAAAAAGGGGTGGAGCCGGGCGCGGCCGCGGCGGTCAGCGCGCGGGCGCCGCGGAGGGAGCGGGCGCCGGGCCGGCCGCGGCGGCGTCCAGCGCGCGCGTGACGATCCCCGGCGTGAGGAGCGTCGGGAGGACGGCCGGCGCCGCCGCGCGGTCGCGGCCGTAGAGCACCACGAACGGCACGCTGTTGCGGCTGAACCCCGCGAGGGCGCGCGTGACCGACGGGTCGCGCGTCGTCCAGTCGGCGCGGAGGAGCGCGACGTCGTGCGCGCGCAGCGACGCGCGCACCGCGTCCGAGCCGAAGGCGACGCGCTCGTTCACCTTGCAGGTGAGACACCAGTCGGCCGTGAAGTCGAGCAGCACGACGCGGCCGCTGTCGCGCAGCGCCTGGAGCGAAGCCGCGCTGTACGGCCGCCAGGGGAGCTCACCCGCGGCCCGGGTCGGCGCGCTCGCCGCGTCCGCCGCCGCGGCGGGCGGCGGCGCCGGGCCCGCGACGCC
>JBFMFL010000104.1:0-20443 GCA_040752145.1 Gemmatimonadota bacterium | reverse complement strand
GACCGGGGATCTCCGGGCGGGGCGCCGTTCGCTGTTCCAGTAGTACCCATATGATCTGTGACGGAGGGAGACTCGCCGGCAGTTTGGCGAGGCTCACTCCGGCGAGGTGAGACCCGCCGGCAGTTTGGCGGGGCTCGCCGAGCCCGCGGAGGAGACCGGACAGCAGTACCGTCCGGGCTCCGGAGCGGCCCGCCGAGATCAGCCGAAGACGCTCAAACCCCCGCCCCCGCGCCGATGCCGAGCGCCCCCCTGGCCACCTCGTCCGCCACCGCGTACCCCCAGCGCCCGTCGATCCCCTGCGCCGGCACCCCGGGCGCACAGATCAGAGCGTACTCGACACGCCCGCCCCGCGCCTTCTTGTCGGTCCTCGTGCGCGACACCACCTCCTCCGCGCTCCAGGTCATGGGCATCGCCGTGGGAAGACCGAGCCGTGCCAGCACCCGGCGCAGCCCCTCCGTGGTCCCCTTCCCCGCCACCCCCATGCGCTCCGCGATGCGCGCCTCCGCCACCATCCCGATGGACACCGCCTCGCCGTGCAGCATCCCGTAGCCGGACAGAGCCTCCACCGCGTGCCCCACCGTGTGCCCGAAGTTGAGCAGCTTGCGCGGCCCCGACTCGTGCTCGTCGCGCATCACCATCTCGGCCTTGATCTCCACAGACCGCACGATCAGCCGCGACAGCGCCTCCGGGTCCCCGGCCAGCAGCTCGTCCGCCGATTCCTCGATCCACTGCAGGTACTCGCGGTCGGCGATGGCGCCGTGCTTGACCGCCTCGGCCAGCCCGGAGCGCAGGTGCTCGTCCGGCAGGGTGCGCAGCAGGTCCGGGTCGATGATCACCGCGGCGGGCTGGTGGAAGGCGCCCACCAGGTTCTTCCCGGCCGGGGTGTCCACCCCCACCTTGCCGCCCACCGAGGCGTCGATCATCGCCAGCAGCGTGGTGGGCACCTGGATGAAGGGGAGGCCGCGCATGTACGTGGCGGCCACGAAGCCCCCCAGGTCCCCCGCCACGCCCCCGCCGAAGGCGATCACCGTGGAGTCCCGCCCGATCCCGGTCTCCAGCATGGCGTCCGAGATCTCCGCCCAGGTCTCGCGCGTCTTCTGCGCCTCGCCCGCGGGGAAGGCGAAGGTCTCCACCCGGTGCCCCGCGGAGTGGAGCCCGCGCGCCAGCCGCAGCGCGTACAGCTCCGCCACCACGTGGTCGGTGATCACGGCGTACCGGTACGCCGGCGCGCAGCGGGAGATGATGGCCGGGACCGAGGACAGCAGCCCCGCCCCGATCAGGATCTCGTACCCGCCGCCCGCGGGGGCGCCCACGCCGGAGGGCGGGCCGCCACCGGCCACGTTGCCGTTGGCGCCGTTGCCCGCGGGCGCGGGCTCGACCGCGGGCGCGGCGGCCACCCGGATGCGATGCATGCTCTTCATTCGACCAAGGCCTCCCTCTGCTCCGTGCGCCGGTCAAGCCCCACCCCGAGCACCGTCTCGTCGGCGAGCCAGCGAACCAGCTCGCGCATGTCGCCCTGCACCTCCGCCGCGCGGGCACGGATCCGCGCCGCCGCGTCGCCCCGCTCCAGCACGGCCGGGAGCCCGGCGAGGATCCCGCCGTCGCCCAGCCGCTCCGCCACGGGGGCCAGCCGCTCCGCGAGGCGGAGCAGCGCCTCCCGCGCGGGCACCACGCTCACCCGCTCCCCCTCCATCTCCAGCAGCTCCGCCCCCAGCCCGTCGCGCGAGGCGCGCCAGGCATTTTCGCGCAGCAGCGTCCCGGTAAGCGCCTCCGGCAGGCCGGGCTCGCGCAGCACCCCCTCCACCACCCCCGCCGTCACCGCCCGGGCCAGCGCCGCCGCCATGACCGCGTCCTCCAGGCGCGGCGTCACGTCGGCCACGCGGTATTCCAGCGTGGGGTAGACGTGGTGCGGCCGGATCTCCCAGTAGACCCGCCCCGGCGCGTCGATGCACCCGGTCTCGGTGAGCAGCCCCACCAGCCGCTGGAACTCGGCCGCCCCCTCCAGGCGGGGCGGCGCGCCGGAGCGCGGCCAGCGGCGCCACAGGATGGAGCGGTACGAGGCGTAGCCCGAGTCCTCTCCAAGGTATAACGGGGAGCTGGCGGTCAGCGCCAGGAGGTGGGGGAGGAAGAGGCGCGCGGCGTTCATCACCCGCACCCGGTCCACCCCATCCGGCACCGACACGTGCACGTGCATCCCGAAGATGTTCTGCGTCTCGGCCAGCCGCCGGTACTCCGCGCGGAGCCGGCCGTACACCTCGCCGGGGCTGAACGACTGGTCCTCCCACCCGCTGAACGGGTGGGTCCCCGCCGCCACCACCCGCAGCCCGCGCGCCTCCGCCGCCACCGCCGCCTGCAGCCGCAGCCGCGCCAGCTCGCCGCGGACGCACCCCGTGTCCGGGCAGATGCGGGTCTCCACCTCCACGGTGTTCTCCTGCATCTCCGGCTTGATGTCGCCGGTCCAGTCCAGGGCGATCACCGCGCGCGCGCGGCTCACCAGCGCGCCGCTCTCCCGGTCGACGAGCTGGTACTCTTCCTCCACCCCTACGGTGAACTCCCCGGAATCTGCTGCCATTCGGCCTCTGCGAGGGGGCTGTGCGGCGGCCCTCAGGGGGCCGGCGGGCCGGAGCCGAAGAGGGGGAGGTCGCCCCACCGCTCGACGCGCTCCAGCGCACCGGCGGATACAAGCAACTCCCGAGCCGTCCGCCCCAGCAGCGGGTGGCGCCACCCCGGGGCCACCTCCGCCAGCGGCGCCAGCACGAACGCCCGCTCCGCCATGCGGGGGTGCGGCAGCACGAGCTCCGGCGCGTCCACCACCCGGCCGCCCACGGCCAGCAGGTCCAGGTCGATGACCCGCGGGGCGTTCCTGAAGCTGCGCCTGCGCCCCATCGCCTCCTCCACCTCGTGCAGGTGCGCCAGCACCTCGCCGGGCTGCAGCGCGGTGCGCCCCACCACCACCGCGTTGTAGAAGTCCGGCTGCTCCCGGAAGCCCACCGGCTCGGTGCGGTACACCGGCGACGCGGCGAGCACCTCCACCGCCGGCGCCAGCCGGTGCACCGCCTCGGCCAGGCGCTCCACCGGGCGGTCCAGGTTGGAGCCCAGCCCCACCAGCACCGGCCCGGACACGCGCGAGCGGGGGGAGGCGGCCCGCCAGGCCCCCTCCCCCCGCTCCGTACCTCCCCCGTCCATCCCCCGCTCCGCCGGGCGGCTCAGAGCCCGCCGGCCGCGACGCGCCGGGTGGAGCTGCGCACCCCGTCCGACACGACCAGCTCCACGTCGCCGGAGGCGCGGACGTCCGCGGCCCCACCGCGGGCCAGCGCGAGGATGTCGCCGGTGCGCGCGTCGCGCACCATCACCATGGGGAACGCCGCCGCGTCCCAGCGCACCGCCAGCCGGTTCGCGTCCGTCCTCGCCACCGAGGCGCGCGGCTCGGCCCGGAGCGAGAGCGAGGCGCGGCGGGCCAGCACGGCGCCGGCCGGGGCGCGCCTCCGCGCCTCCGCGCCGGTCCCCACCACGCGCAGCGCGGCGAGCCGCTCCATCTTCTGCGCGTCCAGCGGCACCGCGAAGGCGAAGTGGCGCCGGTCGCCCGGCACGTCCGGGATCCGGTCGCCGTCGAAGGAGAGCGAGAAGAGCACCTCGCCCGCGGCGTCCGTCCCCTCCACCGTGTAGGGCCCGGCGGAGCTCGGGAGCGTGGGGCGGGTGGTCACCTGGAAGGCGGGCTCCAGCACCACCGCGCCGTCCACGATCCGGCCCCACACCAGCAGGGCCGGCCGCGGCGCGGCGGAGGCCGCGCGGTCGTTCGCCGCCCGGTAGTTGAAGATGCCGGTGTAGGTGTAGTCGCTGATCCAGAAGTTGGCGTCGCAGTAGCCCATGATGTCGGTGTGCGCCTGCGGCGCCTTGAGATCGCCGGTCTCCACGTCCATCCCCACCACGCCGATCATCCCCAGCGGGTAGGGATAGGCCGGGTCCGGGCCCCCCGCCCCGCCGCACGGGGAGTGGCGCCGCCCCCAGTTGTGCCCGAGCTCGTGGGCCACCGTCTCGGCCGCGTCCCCGGGACGGTCCCACCCCAGGGAGGTGCGGCTGGGGATCCCGGCCGCGATCCCCACCACGCCGCCCCCGGGATACGGGGTCTGCACCACGCCGTAGTAGTAGCGGCCGGTCCCCTCGGCCACGCGGACCGCGTCCAGCTCGCTCACCGTGGTCTGCCAGCTGTTCCCCTGCGGGTCCAGCTCCAGGAAGCGGACGCTGAGCGGCGCCCGGACGTCCGCGTCCACGCCGGCGACCGGGTGGAGCTTGCGGGTCAGCGTGAGGAAGTCGTTCTTGTTCGCCTCGCTCACCCGCCCCGTGAGGCCGTTCTCGGTCTGCGTGATGGGGACGAAGCGGATCCGCAGCGGGGCGAGGGCGGTCACGCTCATCGCCCGCGTGGTCGCGGCGGCGCCCGACACGTCCGGCTGCACCTGGACCCGCAGCCCCGGCTGGATCAGCGAGCCCTGGACCATGAGGTTCCAGGAGGCGGCGAGCTCGCCCTGGTTGACGCCGGTGGGCACCGTGGCCGCGGGAGCCGGGATGGTCACCGTCTCGCGGAGCACGTCCCCGTGGAAGAGCTGCACCCGCACCGACGGCGCGGGCGTGCCCGCCTGGTCCGCGACCAGGAACACCCGCAGGTACCCGTCGCGTCCGGCTACGAGCGGCACCGACCCCTCGCGGGTCTGCGTCGCCTGCGTGATGTACATGGTCTCTGTCCGCACGGCCCCGCCCGTCGGCTCGGGGCGGCTCGGGCCGTCCCCGCCGCACGCGGCGAGCGCCGCGAGCACGACCGGGAGCGGTGCGATGGCGAAGCGCTGCATAAACATCGGGAGCTACGGGTGAAAAAAGGTCCGACCGTCCGGCGGCGGAGCAGCACGGGGGAGGAACCCGAAGGTCCCTCCCCCGCTCCGTCATGCAGGTTCCCGCGAAGAGCTTACGCGTTCCGGTCGATGCACTGACCGGTCGGGGCCTGCGGGTTGTTCTGCTCCGTCACCGGGATGGGGAAGTTGACGTCCGTCCCGTACGGCGAGCCGAAGATGGTCTGCCCGACCGGGAAGACCTGGTTCGCCGGGATCTGGTACTCGCGGACCATCCGGCGCATGTCGCCGAGACGGTGGGCCGTGAGCCAGAGCCAGAACGCCCGCTCCGAGAAGAACTGGCGCACCCGCGCCTGGGCGTTGCCCGGGTCGGTGAGGGCGGCCAGCCCCACGGTGGCGCGGAGCTCGTTGAGCGTGGTCAGGTACGCCGCGCTCGCGCCCTTGTTCAGCGCCGCCTCGGCCTGGATCAGCCGGGCCTCGATCCCCGTGGCGAGCGGGACCGCCGCGCCGCGGGTCGCGTACTTCCGCTGCCGGTAGTGCGCGATGCTGGTGCCGATGCCGGAGCCCAGCGAGTCGGCCGGGGCGCGCGGGTCGATCGTGTTGCTCGTGGCGCCGCGCCGGAAGAACATGATGCCGTTGGTACCCTCGTTCGAGGCGACCGAGCTGCGCCGCTCCGAGTTGATGTTGTACCAGACGCCGTTGTTCTGGCCGGACGCGTTCTCGCTGTACGGCACGTTGTAGACGAAGGTCGTCGGCACCGCGGCGACCGCCGCGGCCGCGCCGGCGAAGTCGCCCCGGGCGAGCAGCGCCCGGCCGCGGCCGATCCGCGCCAGGTTCTGCTGCGCCGCGCCCGCGCCGGGGAGCGCGGCCGCCGCGTTGAAGCGGACGAGCGCGCTGTCCAGCATCTGCGCCGTGGTCAGCGCCGGGCCGAACGTCACGTCACCCGGGAGCGCGGTGCTGCTGAACGGCACGCCGGAGCAGAAGTTCTCGGCGAACAGGACGTAGGTGAACCCCGCGTAGTTGGTGACCATCGCGTGGTCCGCCGAGCCGGCCTTGCTGGTGCGGGCGTACTGCTCCGCGGTGCGCTCGGCCAGGTTGCGCGCCCGGTGCAGGTACTGGAACACGGTCAGCACCTCGCCGTTCGTCCGCTCGATGTTGCGGCGGTCGATCTCCTGCATGCTCTGGAACGTGCTGGCGTACCACATCTCGTCCGTCAGCACGCCCGAGATGCCGATGATGCCCGGCGTCGAGTTGGTCGTCCCCGGCCCGGTCAGGGCCCGCGCGAACTCGTAGCCCACGCCGTTGCGCAGCTCCTCGATGTTCGCGGTGTCGGACGCCACGGCGACGGTGATGTCGTCCGGGTCGTTCAGGTTGGTCAGCTCGTCCGGGTCGCACCCGGCCAGCGACAGGGCGAGAAGGCCCAGGCCGAGGTGGGGCCAGCGGCCCCACCCGGCGCGAGCGCCTCCGTGCTTGTTCTCTTGCCTCATCTATGACCCCCGGTTAGAAGTTGGCGTCCAGGCGGATCGTGTACAGCCGGTTCGGCGGCAGCGACCCGAACTCGGCGGTCGTGAAGTTCGCCTGCCCACCGTAGTTGATCTCCGGGTCCAGACCCCTGTAGTCCGTCCAGGTCTTCAGGTTGCGGCCGGCCAGGGTAAGGCTGAGGCCGTTCGCGCCGAAGCGCTCCGCCAGCGTCCGCGGCAGCCCCAGGGTGAGGGCGACCTCGCGCAGCTTGACGAAGTCCGCCTTCTCGATGAAGCCCGCGTACGAGCCGTAGAAGGACTGCGCCACGAAGGCGGCCTGGTCCTCCAGCGAGGTGCCGGTGTTGTACAGCTCCGCGCAGTTGGCCTTGTTGTTCGTGGTGCAGCGCCAGGCGCGGGTCACGTTGAGCATCTCGTGGCCGCCCTTGTAGTCCAGCAGGGCGCTGAGCTGGGCCCACTCGCCAAGACGGAAGTTGCTGTTGAACGACAGCTCCCGGTCCGGGAAGGGGTTGCCGAAGAACACCACGGTGTCGCGGCGGACCGTGACCTCGCCCGGGCTGAGCAGCCCGTTGCCGTCCGCGTCCGCGTAGGCCGTGATCGGGAAGTCGAAGTACGAGCCCAGCGGGTAGCCCTCGGTGTGGCGCTGGCGCGAGGTGATGCTCCCCGTGCCCACCAGGACGGGCTGGATCGGGTTGCCCTGCGCGTCCAGGCCCAGGTCGAGCAGCTCGTTCTTGATGATCGAGCCGGTCACGTTCACGTCCCACTGGAACAGGTCGGTGCGCACCGGCTGCGCGCTCAGGCGAAGCTCCAGCCCGCTGTTGCCCACCTCGCCCAGGTTCTCGAAGCGGAACGCCGGGGCGCCCAGCGAGGCCGGCAGGTCGCGGCGGATCAGGGCGTTGGTCGAGGTCTTGTCGAAGTACGTCAGGTCGAGGCCGAGCCGGTTGTCGAAGAACTGGCTCTCCAGGCCGAACTCCCACTCCGAGGAGCGCTCGGGCTTGAGGTCCGGGTTGCCGAGCACGGCGGCCCCGCCCGGGAACACGATCGCGGCCGCGTCCGAGTTGGAGAACGTGGTGACCGCGCTGGTGAACGACGTGTACGCGTCCGCCGGACCCGGGCGCAGGCCCGACTGGCCGTACGCCGCCCGCAGGCGGAGGTTGCTGAGGAAGCCGAACTCCGGGAAGAAGGGCTCCTCGGAGACCACCCACGAGCCGCTGAACGACGGGTACCAGATCCAGCCGATGTTGGCGCCGAACGAGGTGTTCTGGTCGCCGCGGACGGCCGCGTTCAGGTACACCCGGTCGCGCCAGGCCAGCTGCTGCTGGAAGTAGCCGGAGACCGTGGCGTTGAGCGTGTTGCCCTCCCACGCCTCGTAGTCCGAGGTGGCGCCGCCCAGCGAGTTGTCGACGCCCGGGGTGAGCCCCGCGCCGAACGCGTAGATCTGGTGGAAGTTCTCGCGGATGTACTGCGTCCCCGCCGACGAGGTGGAGACCAGGTCCTCACCGACGTTGAAGACGGCGGTCGCGCTGCCGTTGGTGGTGAGGTCGTAGATGTCGTACGTGTAGGTCTGGATCCAGCCGTTCGTGTAGATGCTGCCGAACGCCGGGCCGTACGCGCTCTCGCGGGGGATCCGGTTGCGGTCCTCGCGGGCGTAGCGGTCCAGGCCCGCGGTGCCGTTCAGGCTCAGCCAGCTGAGCGGGCGGTAGTCGCCGCGCAGCGAGCCGGTGAAGCGGCCGTAGTTCTGGTGGGTGATCCAGTCGTAGAAGAACGCCGGATTGGACTCGAATCCCTGCTGCGACTCCACGAACTGGGGCAGGGCGCTGCCGAACAGGCCCATGGGGACGATGCCGAAGAGCGCGTTGTCCGCCTGCGGCAGCTGCAGCTCGTTGTTCAGGTACGCCACGCTCGCGCCGATGTTCAGCTTGTCGCCGAAGCGGCCGGTGGTGTTGGCCTGCACCCGGATGCGGTCGAGGATGTTGTCCGGCTGGACGCCGTTCTCGTCCTCGGTCTCCGCGGAGACGTAGAAGGTGGCGTTCTCGGCGCCGCCGGAGATGCTCCCGCCGATGGTGCGGCGGTTGCCGTCCTGGAACGGCGAGGTCTCCGGGTTCTCCAGCGGGTTGAACTCGTAGGTCTGCGTGACACCCGTGCAGCCGATCTGGTTGCCCGTCGGGCGGCTGCCGATGGCCTGGCGGATGATGTCGCAGCGCCCGACCGCACCCGACGCCGGCGGAGCACCGCTCGCCGTGATCAGGTTGCCCAGGGCGTAGGTGTTGGTCGGGAACTCGGTCGGGTTCGTGATCCGGCCGAACTCCGTCCAGGCGCGGAACTCGGGGCGCCCGGCGCGGCCGCGCTTGGTGGTGATCTGGATCACGCCGTTGGCCGCCGCGGTGCCGTACAGCGCCGCCGCCGCGGGCCCCTTCAGGACCTCGACGTTCTCGACGTCCTCGGGGTTGATGTCGTTGAGGCGCGACGGAGCCTGGCCGCCGACGCCGAACCCGAGCGAGGCCTCGGAGCTCTCCACGCGCACCCCGTCGATGATGATCAGGGGGGCGTTGGAGAGCGACATGCTGTTGTTGCCGCGGATGCGCACGCGCGCGCCGCCGCCGGTGGTGCCGCCGCTCTGCGTCACCACGGCGCCGGCCACGCGGCCCTGGAGCAGCTGCGACGCGTTGGTGACCGGGGCCAGCGGCACGTCGGCCACGTTGACCACGCCCACCGAGCTGCCGATCTCACGCTGGCGCTGCTCGCGCCCGGTGGCCGTCACCACCAGCCCGCCGATCTCCAGCGCGGAGGCCGAGAGCTGGAAGTTGGCGGTCGCCGTGCCGCCCGCGGCCACGGTCACGCGCTGGGTGCGCGGCGCGTAGCCGAGGATGCTGGCGGTCACCTCGGCGGTGCCCGCCGGGACGTTGGCGACGCGGAACTCGCCGCCCTGACCGGTCACGGTCCGGAGCGACGTCCCGTTGACGATGATGGAGGCGCCCACGAGGGGCTGGTTGCCCTCCGAGGTGACTGTTCCCGAAATCGTGCCGCGCTGCTGTGCCAGCGCGGGTGTTGCCACACAGACTGCCGTGACCAGGGTCACAAGCAGCCGTAGAAGCTTGCCCATAACGAACCTCCGTGAAGTGGGCCGACTGACGGTTGGGTGCCTGCCCTCCGGCGACGAAGCCGCGGGCGGGGCACACACGGACAGGGTAATCGGGCGTCTACCTCCGGGTCAGCAGGGTGGAAGGAAACGGCTCCCGGCCGGACCCGGGAAGGGTCGGCGCAGGGCGGCCGTGCGGGATGTCGTTGCGGGCAGCGAGGATGCCCCCGCAAGGAGTTCGCGTCGGGTGCAACGTTCGTGCCGCTAACCTAACGATCGTTCGACAGATTATGCATACTTAGAATATGCAAGACTTGCCAGTCTGGAAAGATGTTCGCCCACTGAAGTTTGCAGCCGCCGACACGTTCTCCGGAAAGCCCTTCCGGGGACGCCCCGCAGGCGACAAAACCCACGAAACCGGGACTCCGCCGGGGTCACGAGAAGCGCACCCGCACGAAGTGGCGCTTCCCCTTCTGCAGCAGGTGCTCGCCGCTCGCCGGGAGGGTGGCCTCGCGCCGGGTGGCCTTTTCACCGTCCACGGTCACGGCGCCCTGCTGGATCAGCCGGACCGCCTCCGCGTTGGACGACGCCAGGCCGGCGCGCGCCACCAGCCGGGGCAGCGCCACCCGGCCGTCCTGCACCGCCAGCGCCGCGTCGTCCGCGGACAGCTCCAGCACCGGCACGTCCTCGGGGGCCTCGTGGCGGCGGAACAGCCGGTCGAAGTGCTCGGCGGCTTCCCGCGCCGCGTCGGCGCCGTGGTAGCTCGCCACGATGCGCGCGGCCAGGGCCCGCTTGGCCGGGTAGGGCCGCGACGCCGCCTCCGCCAGGGCGCGCTCCAGCTCGTCCCCGGCCAGGCCGGAGGCGAGCCGGTACCACTCGTCCATCAGCTCGTCCGGGATGGACATGGTGCGCCCGTACTGCTCCTCCGGCGCGTGCGCGAGCCCCACGTAGTTGTCGTAGGACTTGGACATCTTCTGCACGCCGTCCGTGCCGCGCAGCAGCGGCATCAGCAGGCACACCTGCGGCTCCTGCCCGTAGCGCGACTGGATGTCGCGGGCCATGAGCAGGTTGAACTTCTGGTCGGAGCCCCCCAGCTCCACGTCCGCCTTCAGCGCCACGGAGTCGTACGCCTGCATGAGCGGGTACATGAACTCCACGATGGAGACCGGGCGCCCCTCGGCGTAGCGCTTGGCGAAGTCGTCGCGCTCCAGCATGCGGGCGACGGTGTACTGCGCCGTGAGCCTGAGGATGTCCGCCGTGCGCAGCGGGGCCAGCCAGGAGGAGTTGAACTCCACCCGGGTGCGCGACCGGTCCAGGATGCGGAACACCTGGTCGGTGTAGGTGCGGGCGTTCTCCGCGACCTCGGCCTCGGTGAGCTGCGGCCGCAGCTCGCTCCTCCCCGTGGGGTCGCCGATCAGCGCGGTGTAGTCGCCCACCACGAACACCACCTGGTGCCCCAGCTCCTGGAACGTCCGCAGCTTGCGGATGGAGACGGCGTGGCCGATGTGGAGGTCGGGGCGGGTGGGATCGAACCCCTGCTTGACGAGCAGCGGCTCGCCGGTGCGCGCGGAGCGCTCCAGCTTGCGGGCCAGCTCGTCCTCGGGGACGATCTCCAGCGCCCCCTGGCGGATGGCGTCCAGCTGCTCGGCGACGGGCGGAAACGACTGCACGATGGCGAAGCGGTGGCTTGCGTGGGGCCCGCGGTGCGCCGGAATATGGGGGCGCGCGGGAAGCGGGCGGAAGATAAGCGCGCGGGCCGGAAAGTGCGAGAGCGTGGAACCCGACAGATGGAGCGGATCCCGGCATGAGCCAGCTGTTCACCTTCGACACCACCCACCACGCCCTCTGGGCGGAGGAGGTGGCGGCCGGGGCCGGCATCCCCGCCGAGGTGGTCCCCGCCCCGCCCGGCGCCCACGCCCGCTGCAACCTGGCGCTGGCGACGCTCCCGGAGGAGACCGAGCGGCTGCGGGGCGCGCTGGAGGGAGAGGGCGTCCCCTTCCGCCTCTACGCGCCGGGCGGGTGAGCGGAGGCGGAGCGGCCTACCGCCCGATCCGCCGGCGCCCGGCGCGCACGGTGTCCTGCAGGGTGTCGCCCAGGTCCTCGCGGAGCTCCCCGGCGCGGCGGGCGGCGGTGCGCCCCACGCCCCGGGCGGCGCGGCGGATGCGGCGGACCCGCGAGCGGTCGGGGAGGAGGAGCAGGGCGATCCCCGCCCCCAGCACGGCCCCGGACAGCAGCCCGCTGGCGAGGTTGAAGCGTCTGGACTCGTCTTCGTAGTACATGGCGGATGGACGGAGGCACGATGTGGACGAGGGGCCGGCGGGCCCCCGGGGCAGCAACGGGCGTGCCACCCACGGCTTTCCGCCGGGCCCCGCGGCTTGCGGCAGGGTCGCGCGGGCCTTTACATTACGCCCTTGGGTTTTCAGGTGCGGCTCCCCCACGCACGCACGGGCGGGACCGCGATCCAGATCAGGAGGCAGCCAGGAATGTCCGACTCGAGCAAGACCGTCCTGCTGGTCGAGGACAACGAAGACAATCGGACCGTCTACCGGACGATCCTGGAGCACTTCGGGTACGAGGTGATCGAGGCCCGCAACGGGGAGGACGGGGTCCGCATGGCGCGGGAGGACCGCCCGGACCTGATCCTCATGGACATCTCCATCCCGCTCATCGACGGGTGGGAGGCGACCAAGATCCTCAAGGGCGACCCGGAGACCTCCACCATCCCCATCATCGCGCTCACCGCGCACGCCCTCGCCACCGACCGCGCCAAGGCGCAGGAGGTCGGGTGCGACGGCTACCTGGCCAAGCCCTGCGAGCCCCGGCGCGTGGTCGCCGAGGTGGAGAAGTTCATCGGCTCCGGGCGCGAGGTGAAGGCTTGACCGAAGCGGGGCTGCCGAACGTGGAGGAGACGCGCATCCTGGTGGTGGACGACCACCCGGACAACGTGGAGATCATCGACGCGCGGCTCTCCAGCCGCGGGTACCAGATCGAGACGGCGAGCAACGGCGAGGAGGCGCTCGCCCGGGTACACGCCAACCCGCCGCACCTGATCCTCTGCGACGTGATGATGCCCGTGATGGACGGGTACGAGGTGTCGCGCCGGGTCAAGAGCGACGACTCCCTCCCCTACATCCCCATCATCCTGGTCACCGCCCGCGACTCCACCGCCGACAAGGTGGAGGGGCTGGAGGCCGGGGCCGACGACTACCTCACCAAGCCGATCAACTTCCCGGAGCTGGAGGCGCGCGTCCGGTCCATGCTGCGCATCAAGCGGCTCCAGGACGAGCTGGACCTCAAGAACCGCGAGCTGGAGCGGACCAACCAGGAGCTGGAGGTCGCCAACCGCAAGCTCCGCAAGCTGTCCATCACCGACGGGCTCACGGAGCTCTTCAACCACCGGCACGTCCACGAGCTGCTGCACGAGGAGTTCGAGCGCTCCCGCCGCTCGGGCGAGCCGCTGGCCGTGGTGATGATCGACCTGGACCGCTTCAAGGCCGTCAACGACACCTACGGCCACCCCACCGGCGACGTGATCCTGTACGAGACGGCCCGCATCATCCGCGAGACCGCCCGCGAGATCGACATGGTGGGGCGCTACGGCGGCGAGGAGTTCATCGCCATCCTCCCCAACACCGCCGAGGACGAGGCCTCCAAGTTCGCGGAGCGCGTCCGCACGGGCGTGGAGGGGTACGTGTTCCGCGACGAGGCCAACGAGGTGCGGATGACCGCCTCCTCGGGCGTGGCCTCCTTCCCCGGGCTCGACTCCGACACCCCGGAGGCCCTCCTGAAGCGCGCCGACGAAGCGCTGTACGTGGCCAAGGAGTCCGGCCGCAACCGCGTGGTGCGCGCTTCGGAGATGCCCGTCGCCGGATGACCCCGCCGGACCCCACCGCGGAACTCGCCGCCCGCGCGGCCGAGCTCCGCGAGCAGATCGAGCGGGCCAACCACGAGTACTACGTCCTCGACGCCCCCACCCTTTCCGACGCCGAGTTCGACCGCCTGTTCCGCGAGCTGCGGGACCTGGAGGCCGAGCACCCGGAGCTGCGCACCCCCGACTCCCCCACCCTGCGGGTGGGCGCCGAGCCCGCCAGCCGCCTGGAGAAGACGGAGCACCTGGCGCCGATGCTCTCCCTGGACAACGCCTTCTCCCCCGAGGAGCTGCGCGCCTGGGAGACCCGCAACGCCAGGATCGCCGCCGAGGTGCGCGAGTGCGGCTACGACGTGGAGCCCAAGATCGACGGGCTGGCGGTGGCGCTCACCTACCGCGACGGCGTGCTGGAGAAGTGCGCCACCCGCGGCAACGGCACGGTCGGCGAGGACGTCACCCGGAACCTGCGCACCATCCGCGAGATCCCGCTGCGCCTGAAGGACGGCGGCGTCCCCGTGCCCCGGCTGATGGAGGTGCGCGGCGAGGTGTACATGCCGCTCTCCGGCTTCGCGGCCATGAACGCCCGCCGCGCCGCGGAGGGGCTGGCCACCTTCGCCAACCCGCGCAACGCCGCCGCCGGCGCCGTCCGCCAGCTGGACCCCGCGATCACCGCCTCGCGCCCGCTGCGCTTCTTCGCCTACACGGTGGAGCTGGACCCGCGCGGCGGCGAGTCGCTGCCGGTGGCCACGCAGAGCGAGCTGCTGGCCGCGCTGCGCGGCTGGGGCCTCCCGGTGAACCCGCGCGTCACCCACTGCGACGACTTGGAGGGGGTGCTCGACTGGGTGGGCCGGTTCGAGACGGAGCGGGGCGGGCTGGACTACGAGGTGGACGGCGCGGTCGTGAAGGTGGAGCCGCTGCGCCTGCACGGGGAGCTGGGGGTGGTGGGCGGGCGGGAGCCGCGCTGGGCGACCGCGTACAAGTACGCCCCGGACCTGGCCGAGACCACCCTCCTGGACATCGGGATCAACGTGGGCCGCACCGGCGCGCTGAACCCGTTCGCGATCCTGGAGCCCGTGGAGGTCGGCGGCGTCACGGTCCGGCTGGCCACGCTTCACAACGAAGAGGACATCCAGCGCAAGGACATCCGGATCGGGGAGCGGGTGCTGATCAAGCGCGCGGGGGAGGTGATCCCGCAGGTGATCGGGCCGGTGGTCGCCGAGGGGGCGGACCGCCCCGAGCCCTTCCGGATGCCCGGACACTGCCCGGTGTGCGGGACCGAGGTGGAGCGGCCCACGGACGAGGTGATGATCTACTGCCCCAACGGCGCCTGCCCGGCGCGCATCTTCCGGGGGCTGGAGCACTTCGTGAGCCGCGGCGCGATGGACATCCGCGGCCTCGGCGAGCAGACGGCCAAGCTCCTGCTGGACCGCGGGCTGGTTCACACGGTGGCGGACCTTTATGGCCTGACCAAGGAACAGCTCCTCGCCCTGGAGGGCTTCCAGGAAAAGTCCGCGCAGAACCTGATCGACGGGATCGCCGAGTCGAAAGGCCGCGGACTGGCGCGCCTCCTCTTCGCCCTGGGCGTCCGCCACGTGGGCGAGCACGCCGCCGAGATCCTGGCGCGGCACTTCGGCAGCATGGACCGCCTGCGCGCGGCCGGCGCCGACGAGATCGAAGCCGTGCACGGGATCGGGCGGACCACGGCGGAGGCGCTCGCCGCCTTCTTCGCGGAGCCCCGCAACCTGGAAGTCGTCGACGAGCTCGCGCGGCACGGCCTGGTGCTCACGGAGGAGCAGGCCAAGCCCGCGGAGGGCGTCCTCACCGGCCAGACCTGGGTGGTCACCGGCACCCTCCCCTCGCTCTCCCGCACGGCGGCCACCGAACTCATCGAGGGCGCCGGCGGCCGGGTCACCGGCACGGTCACCAAGAAGACCAGCTTCGTGCTGGTCGGCGAGGACGCGGGCTCCAAGCTCCAGAAGGCGCAGGAGCTGGGGATCCCGACGGTCACCGAGGCGGAGCTGCTGGAGCGGCTCGCCCAACCTGCCAGCGGGGAGGCGACTCCCCCCGAACCCCCCGTCCCATGAACGCCACCGACACCGCGGCGCACACCCTCCGCCTCCCCGCCGCCTTCCTCCCGGCCGTGCGGCGCGCCCTCGCGCAGGACCGCTCCCCCATGGACGCGGCCGTGCTGCTGCGCCAGGTGGGCTACGACGCCGGCGACGGCTTCTACGCCGCGCTGGAGGAGCGGGTGGCGTGGCAGCGCCCCGGCGCCACGGTGGGGACGCTGCCCGAGGGCGAGTTCTGGGCCGAGTTCGCCGCCTTCTGGGCGGACGCGGGGTGGGGCACGGTCCACCACGTGCAGCTGCACCCGGGGGTGGGCGCGCTGGAGTGCGAGGGGTGGGCCGAGGCCGCCGCCGCGCGCGAGACCGGCGACGGCTTCTGCCACCTGACCACCGGGATCTTCGCCGACATGCTCAGCCGGCTGGCCGGCGGCGACGTGGCGGTGATGGAGGTGGAGTGCGAGGGTGCGGGCGGCGACCGCTGCCGCTTCCTGTTCGGCGGCCCGGCCGCGCTGGGTGCCGTGTACCAGGAGATGGCGGAGGGCCACGGGGTGGAGCTGGCCGTCGCGCGCCTCGGGTGAGGGAGCGCAGGCCGGCCCGGCGGCCCGCTCCGGCGGGCCGTTTTCGCTTGGGGGAGCGATGAGCAGGATCCTGGCGCTGGACTACGGCAGGCGGCGCATCGGCGTGGCGCTCAGCGACCCCACGCGCACCATCGCCGCGCCGCTCACCACGCTGGTGCGCCGCCCCGGCAAGCGCCCGCCCTGGGCCGAGATCGCCCGCCTGGTGGCCGAGCACGAGGCGGCGGAGCTGGTGGTGGGGCTGCCGCTGGAGCTGGGCGGCGGCGAGGGGGAGTGGGCGGCCGAGGTGCGCGCCTTCGGGGCGGAGCTGGCCCGGCGCACCGGCCTCCCCGTGCACTGGGTGGACGAGCGCCTGTCGTCCGTGGAGGCCGAGCGCGCGGTGCGCGGCATGGGGCTGAAGCGGAGCCAGCGCGAGGACAAGGCGCGCATCGACTCCACGGCGGCGGCGCTGATCCTGCGCGGCTACCTGGACCACGGCGCCCACGATTCGAGCGAAAACGGATGATCGGCAGCAGAACACGACTGGGGGCCCTCCTGCTGGGGGCGTTCCTCCTGACCGGGTGCGGCGGCGAGGGCGGCGACCCGGTGCGCGTCACCATCCCCGAGGGGAGCGGGATGGCCGCCGCCTCCGATTCGCTGGCGGCGCGCGGGGTGATCCGCTGGCCCGCCGGCTTCCGCCTGTACGCCCGCGTGCGCGGCGCGGAGCGCGCACTGAAGCCCGGCGTGTACGAGCTGCGGCAGGGCTCCACCTGGGGCGCCGCGCTGGACAAGCTGGTCTCGGGAGACGTGGTGCAGGTGCGGGTCGCCATCCCCGAGGGGTGGACCGCCCGCCAGATCGCCGCGCGCCTGGCCGAGGTGACCGGGACGCCGGTGGACTCCGTTCTCGCCATCGTCGCCGACACCGCGGCCGCGAGCACCTGGAACGTCCCCGGCCCCACGCTGGAGGGCTACCTGTACCCGGCCACCTACCAGTTCCCGCTGGGCACCCCGCCCCGCCGGATGGTGAGGACCATGGTGGACCGCTACCGCAAGGCGTGGACGCCCGCCATGCGCGCCCGCGCCGACTCGCTGGGGATGAGCGAGCGCGAGGTGGTGGCGCTGGCCTCCATCGTGGAAAAGGAGGCCAAGGTCTGGACGGAGCGCGACACCATCTCCGCCGTGTACCACAACCGCCTGCGCATCGGGATGCGGCTCCAGGCCGACCCCACGGTGCAGTACGCCCTGGGCGCGCACCAGTCGCGGCTGCTGTACAGCCACATCGACAGCGTGGGCGACAACCCGTACAACACCTACCGGCGCGCCGGCCTTCCCCCCGGTCCCATCGCCTCGCCCAGCCGCGGCGCCATCGAGGCGGCGCTGAACCCGGCCCAGGTGGACTACCTGTACTTCGTGGCCCGCCCCAACGGCACCCACGTGTTCACCCGTTCGCTGGCCGAGCACAACCAGGCCAAGCGTGCCTCGCAGCGGGAGCGGGCGGCTTCTGCCGGGCGATGAGTGTAAGGGCAGGGTTTGGGCGTGCCCCCGGCTGGCGCCGGGGTCGGGCTTCGGCTCCGTAACGCACGATACAACCGTGCGTAACGGAGTCGAGCCCCGGCGGAAACAGCCCCGCCGGGTCTCGCCCCTCCGGGCCGAAATCCCTCACGCGGGGTGGCGCTGGCGTCCGCGGGTGCCGGCGCCTTCCTTGTCGGCACCCGGCGTTGTCCGGCACGGTCTGACCCACACGCGCTCCGCATGACGACTTCCCGAGACGACCTCGCCCGCCGCCTGGCCCTCACGGTCATCACCGATCCGCGCTGCGGCGAGGGCCGCCGGCTGATCGACGTCGTCCAGGCCGCGCTGCGCGGCGGCGCCCCCTGCATCCAGCTCCGGGCCAAGACGGAGACGGCCCGCGAGATGGTGGAGCTCGCCCGCGAACTCCGCGAGGCGACCCGGGCCGCCGGCGCCCTGCTCGTCGTCAACGACCGCGTGGACGTCGCCCTCGCCGCGGGCGCAGACGGCGCGCACGTGGGCGACGACGACCTCCCCGTCCCCGCCGCCCGCCGCATCGTCCCCCCCGGCTTCCTCCTGGGCCGCTCCACCGAGACGCCCGAGCAGGCCGTGCAGGCCCGCCGGGACGGCGCCGACTACGTGGGCGTGGGCCCCGTGTACGAGACCGCCAGCAAGGACGACGCGGGCCCCTCCGTGGGCCTCGCGCGCATCGCCGCGGTCACGCGGGCGGCCGGGATCCCCGCGGTCGGCATCGGCGGGATCGACGCCACGAACGCCGCGGAGGTGGCACGCGCCGGAGCCGCCGGCGTCGCCGTGATCCGCGCCGTGATGCAGGCCCCCGACCCCGCGGAGGCCGTGCGCGAGCTGCTGCGCCAGGTCCACGCCGGCCTGTCCCGGCGCACCGCCTGACGAGGCACGACAGCCGCACCCCGCCGACGCGAAGAAGCCCGCCCCCCCGAGCAGGAGGACGGGCTTCGGTCTTTTGCAGTTCCGCAGTATCCAAACGATCCGTTGCGGAGGGAGACAGGCCGGCTGTTTGGCCTGGCTCACTCCGGCGCAGGGAGACTCGCCGGCAGTTTGGCGAGGCTCCCGGAGCCCGCGGAGGAGACGGACAGCAGTACCGTCCGGCTCCGTAGCGGCCCCGCCCCGGTACCCGCCTCAGCGAACAGAACTCAGTCCCACCCCTCCAGCTCGTACTTCGCCAGCATCCGGTGAATCGTCTTCCGATCGATGCCCGCTTGCCGCGCCGCCTGGGAGATGTTCCCCCCGTTCTTTTCCAGCAGCGACCGCAGGTACTCCTTCTCGAACGAAGAAACGGCCTCCGCCTTGGCGTCGTGGAACAGCTGGTCCGACAGGAACGGCGAGAACCCCCGCGTGGGCGACCGCTCCCGGTTGAGCAGCTCCTCCGGCAGGTCCTCCTTGCCGATCGTCTGCCCCGGCGCGCACAGGGACACCACCCGCTCCACCATGTTCTGCAGCTCGCGGATGTTCCCCGGCCACTCGTACTCGCACAGGATCCGGAGCGACTCCGGCGCGAAGGCGATCTGCGGCCGGTCGTACTCCTGCGCGTACTTGCGCAGGAAGTGCTGCGCCAGCGCCGGGATGTCGTCGCGGCGCGCCCGCAGCGGCGGCAGCTTGAGCGGCACCACATTGAGCCGGAAGAGCAGGTCCTGCCGGAGCGCCCCGTCCTTGACCGCCTTCTCCGGGTCGCGGTTGGTGGCCGACACCCAGCGCACGTCGATCGTCAGCTCCCCTTCCCCGCCCACGCGCCGGATCTTGCGCTCCTGGATGACGCGGAGGAGCTTGGCCTGCAGGTCCATGCTCATCTCCGTGACCTCGTCCAGGAAGAACGTCCCCCCGGACGCCGCCTCCAGGAGCCCGCGCCGCGCCACGTCCGCGCCGGTGAACGCCCCCTTCTCGTGCCCGAACAGCTCCGATTCCAGCAGGTGGTCCGGGAGCGCCGCGCAGTTGATGGCCATGAACGGCCGGTCCGAGCGGCGGCTGTTCATGTGGATGGCGCGCGCGATCAGCTCCTTGCCCGTCCCCGACTCGCCGGAGATGAACACGCTGGCGTCGGTGGGCGCCACGCGGGAGACCACCGAGAACACCTTCTGGATGGACTCGCTGGTGCCGACGATGTTCTCGAAGCTGTACTGCTTCTTGAGCTGGTCGCGGAGCACCGCGTTGTCGCGCACCAGCTTGACCTGCTGCGCCGCGCGCCCGATGAGGATGCGCAGCTGCGTGGCCGTGAAGGGCTTGGGGATGTAGTCGTACGCGCCGGCCCGGATGGCTTCCACGCTGGAGTCCACGGTGGCGAAGCCGGTGATCATGATCACCAGGCTCTCCGGAGAGATCTTCTTGATCTCCTTGAGCAGCGCCATCCCGTCCATGTCCGGGAGGTGCAGGTCGGCCAGCACCAGGTCGGGGCGGTGCCGCCTCACCATGTCCAGCGCGGTGCGCCCGCGCCCCTCCGTGTAGACGGTGTACCCCTCGCTGGATAGGATCTGGCCGCAGCTCTTCACCAGCAGCTCCTCGTCGTCGACGATGAGCACCGTGATGGAGGAATGCGGCTCGGATGACTGGGTCATGGCGTGGGGCGCAAAGGAGCGGTGGGGACTTGCCTGAACCGGCCCGCAGGCTGATGGAGAGTATAGAGCGTAGCACGCGGTCGGGCAACGCCAGCGGCGCACCCGGAGCGGTAATGGCACCAAGGTAGCGAGCGACGTCATTTGTCGCCAGGGAGGAACTTCCTGCGTCGAACTGCGGGGTTGGGCGTGCCCCTCGCTGTCGCTCGGGTCGGGCTGCGCGCTGCGTAGGGAACGATACAACTGTTCCCAACGCAGCCGAGCCCCGCCAAACTGCCGGCGGGTCTCGGCCCTGCCGGGCGCGCATCCCTCACGCGGGGGGCGGCGCGTGCCTGGAGTGCGGAAACGCGAACGCCCCCGGTTCCAGAAGGAACCGGGGGCGTCCGAAAAGTTGGGCTGGCAGCGCCGTACTCTCCCACCGGGTGGCCCCGGCAGTACCATCCGCGCAGTGGGTCTTAACTTCCGA
>JBFMFL010000103.1:555-20669 GCA_040752145.1 Gemmatimonadota bacterium | reverse complement strand
GTCGGCCTCCTCCGCTTCGGCGGCGCAGGTGGCGACGGCCGCGGCCGCGGGGACGGCGGTGCCGGCGGCATACGCGCCGCCGCGGGCGGATCCGCGCGCCACCTCGTACGGCTTCGGCGTGCCGCTGCGGCCGCGCACCGGCCCGGCCGCGCTGGCGAGCGCGGGGACGGTGGCGCTGCGCCCCTACGCGCCCGCCCGCGAGGTCCCCACCACGCGCGACCCCACCGTCCCCAGCTGGGTGCAGCTCCCCGCCGCGTCGTCTCAGTCGACGGCCAGCAAGGCGCCGGCCGGCGGGGCGGGGAAGAGGGTGGGCGGACGCACGGACTGCGGGTGCGGCTGCGGGCCGCGGGGAGGCGCGCGATGACGGTGCGCGTGGACACCCTCAGCACCGAGGTCACGGCCGAGCCGGAGCGCGTGGGCGAGGACGCGCGGGAGAGCACGCAGTGGGAGGAGCGGGCGAAGGCCGCCGCGCAGCTGCGCCGCATCCTGCGCGACGAGGCCCGCACCCGCGCGGAGGGGTGGGATGACTGAGCCCCTGCTGTACTCGGCCGAGCCCGTCTTCGAGGTGGACGGCCGCGTCCGCGGCGAGCTGGCCCGCGACCTCCTCCGCCTGGACGTGGTGGAGACCACGGAGGGGCTCAAGACGCTGACCGCGCGCGTGGCCGGGAGCCCGCCGCACCCCGACGTGCCCGAGCTGCCGGAGCTGTACCTGGACGGCAGCGTGGTCGACTTCGGCAGGCGGCTGGTGGTGTCCATCGGGCCCGACGCGGGGGCGCGCACCGTGTTCGACGGCTACGTCAGCGCGGTGGAGGCCGCGTACGCGGAGGGACGGGAGCCCGAGGTGGTGATCTTCGCGGAGGACCGGCTGATGAAGCTGCGCACCACGCGGCGGATGAAGAGCTACGAGGACGTCACCGACGCCCAGGTCGCCGAGCAGGTGGGGGCGGAGCACGGCCTGTCGGTGGACGCCTCGGCGGACGGGCCCACGTACGACGTGGTGCAGCAGTGGAACCAGAGCGACCTGGCCTTTCTGCGCTCGCGCGCGGCGCGCATCGGCGCGGAGGTGTGGATCGCCGGGGACACGCTGCACTTCAAGACGCGCGGGAGCCGCGCCGGCACCGAGATCACCCTGGTCAACGGCAACCAGCTCCTGGACGTGCAGATCCGCGCCGACCTGGCGCACCAGCGCACGAAGGTGCGCGTGACCGGCTACGACGCCGAGGAGCGCGATGCCATCGACGAGGAGGCGGGGGAGGACGCGGTCACGGCCGAGGTCGCGGGCGGGCTCACCGGGCCGGCGCTGCTGCAGCGCGCCTTCGGGGAGCGCACCAGCTGGCGCACGCGCGACGTGGCGCTCACCGACGGCGAGGCCCGCGAGTGGGCGCGCGCCGAGATGCTGCGCCGCAGCCGCGGCTTCGTGACCGCCGTGGGGACCACCAGCGGGACGGCGGACATGGTGGTGGGGAGCCGGCTCGCCTTCGAGCGGGTGGGCGCCCCCTTCAACGGCGGGGGCTACTACGTCACCCGCGTCCACCACTCCTACGACCGCGGCAGCGGGCACCGCACCCGGTTCGAGGCCGAGCGCGCGACCGTGAACGAGGGCGCGTGACGGGCGGGCCGCGGGCGGACGGGCCGGGCGCCTTCTTCGGGCTCTACCCGGCGCTGGTCACCGGCATCGTGGACCCCCGCAGCCTGGGGCGCATCGAGGTCAAGTTCCCCTGGCTGGGCACGGAGGGCGACGAGGTGCGCGCCTGGGCCACCCTGCTCACCCCGTACGCCGACGACGACCAGGGGTGGGAGTTCCTCCCCGCGGTGGACACGCAGGTGGTGGTGGGGTTCGAGGCGGGCGACCTGCGGCGCCCCTACATCGTGGGCTCCGCCTGGAACGGGCGCGAGGCGCTCCCCGAGGACCCCGCCGAGCCCAACGACAAGCGGCTGATCAAGACCCGCTCGGGGAGCCTGCTGGAGTTCGACGACAGGGAAGGCGCGGCGAAGGTGACGCTCTCCATGCAGAGCGGGCACAAGCTGGTGATGGACGACGCCGCGCAGGAGGTGAAGCTGACGCACTCAAACGGGTGCACCATCACCCTGGACGCCGCCGGCAACGTGAAGATCACCGCCAACCTCAACGTGGACGTGACCGCGAGCGTGATGAACGTGCACGCCGGCGTCGCAAACTTCGACGGCGTGGTCAACTGCGCCACCCTGGTGGCGAGCGCCGGGGTGGTGTCCCCCTCGTACACCCCCGGCGCGGGGAACGTGTGGTGAGCCATGTGTGACGGGCACCCGTGGCGGCTGGTGGCGCCCTGGTGGCGCTGGCCCCGGCTGGGCGAGCCGGGGCGCAGCGTGAAGAGCACGCGCCCCGCGCTGCAGAAGTACGACACCTCCGACCCGGTGAGCCTGTTCGTCAGCGACCCGCAGAAGACGCTCCGGTACACCGCGGACGACGAGGTCCACGAGGCGATCGCCTTTCCCGACGTGCCCGCCGGGACCAAGCGGAGCCGCTTCGCCAGGCATTTCCTGCGCTCCACGGGGACCCGCAAGCTGTTCCTCCCCACGCACAAGCGCTTCTACCTGGTCGTGTGCGAGCTGCACTGCGACACCGCCGGCTTCCCCAGCGTGAGCCGCGACAAGGTGTGCGAGGCCGGGTTCGTGGTGCGCCGCCGCCGCCTCGCCTTCCGCCAGGAGGACGCCGGGCGCGCCGCCGAGCTCGCCCGGGAGGCCGGCTCGCTCTCCGCGCAGATCGCCCGCATCGACCGGGGGAGCAGCAAGCGGGTGCTGCGCAAGCGCCACCGCGTCACCCCCGCCGGCGTGTTCGGCGCCACCGCCTCCGCCGGGGCCGCCACGGCGTCGCGGGTGGACGCCGCGCTGGAGGCGAGCGCCCTGGCGAAGCGCGCGGAGCTGCAGGCGCAGCTGGCCGAGGTGCGCGCCGAGCTGGTGAAGTGGAAGTCCGAGGCGGGAGCCGCGTTCCTGGGCGAGGCGTGGGTCCCCACGGACGCCGACGACGTGGGCGCCTGGCAGGTGGTGGGCGAGACGCCGGACGAGGTGGTGGAAAAGGTCTACCCGCTGTACCCGCTGGTCCCCGACCCGCGCCTGGCGGGGCACGACGCCGCCGGCAAGACGCTGTACTTCGGGATGATCCCCATGAGCGGGCGGGAGGTGGACGCCGCGGGCGCCGCGCGCTTCGACGACCGCTCGCGCTACCAGGTGCGCTGCTTCGTCCGGCGGCACCGCTGCGACTGCCCCAGGACGGGCGAGCCCGACGACTGCGGCGGCGAGCTGGTGTGGAGCGAGCCCACGGAGGTGTTCCAGCTCGCCCCGCACTTCGACCCGGTGGGCACCGGCAACCAGCCGGTCACCATCCAGCTCCCGGACATCCCGGTGCTGGCGGCCACGGAGGGCGCGCGGCTCCCGGTGGCGATGGTCTCGCCCGAGGGCTCGTCGCTCAACTTCAGCGTGGTGGACGGCGAGCCGCAGCCCTCCGAGCCGGGCGGCTTCCAGATCTGCTACCTCTCCATCCCGCTGATCACCATCGTCGCCACCTTCGTGCTCAACCTGTTCCTGCCCGTCGTGGTGTTCGTGTTCCAGCTCTGGTTCCTGCTCGGCCTCAAGCTGTGCATCCCGCCCAGCATCTCGCTGGGCGCCGGGGCCGCCGCGCACGTGGACATCCAGGGCGAGCTGGACGTCGCGCTGGAGGCCGACCTGGACGTGAACGTGGGGATCCTGGCGGGCGCCGACCTCAACCTGGCGCTCACCGGCGCGCACGGCCTGCAGACCGGGGGCGACGGCGTGCTGGACCCGGCGGACCTGCAGAACCCCGCCTTCGCCGGGAGCGACTCGCCCGGCTTCCAGCTGGCGCAGGACTACGCCCCCGCCGCGCTGGTGGAGCTGCAGGAAAAGGTGACCGCCGCCGCGCCCGACCAGCCGCCGGAGTCGCCGCTCTGGGTGCCGCGGGTGCAGCGCTGGGAGGTGGGCGCGTGAGCCGGGCGGCCGCCGCGCTGGGGCGCGGCTGGCGCTTCCCCGTGCTCCCGCGCGAGGGCGGGGTGGACTACGAGGAGGGCGCCGAGAAGGTGAGGCAGTCCATCCTGCTGATCCTGGACACCGAGCCGGGCGAGCGGATCATGCGCCCCACCTTCGGGTGCGGGCTGCGGCGCTACCTGATGAAGCCGAACACCACCGCCACCCGGGCCATGATGCAGCGCGACGTGCAGCAGGCGCTTTCCACCTGGGAGCCGCGGATCTCGCTGGCGTCGGTGAGCGTGGAGCCGGGGGACGATCCCTCGCTGGTGCTGGTTCACGTCGCGTACACGCACGTGCGGGACGGCCAGCCGGGCAGCCTCGTGTACCCGTTCTACCTGCAATGAGAACGGATTCTTACGGAAACGGCTTCGGGCCCGGGTTCGGGCGTGCCCCCGGCTGCGCCGGGGTCGGGCTGCGGCTCCGTAGCACACGAAACTACCGTGTGCAACGGAGTCGAGCCCGCGCAAACAGCCGCGCGGTCTCGCCCCTTCGGGCCGACATCCCTCACGCGGGGCTCGCGCTGGCGTCCGCAGTTGCCCCCTCTCCCAGGATTGGGAGAGGGTGGCGAGCCTCAAGCGAGCCGGGTGAGGGCCGTCGTGGGGCCCCCGCGAATTCTACAATCCACGGGTGACGCGCATGCCGCTCCCGACTCCCATCCTGGACGACCGCTCCTGGCAGCAGCTCCGCGACGAGCTGGTCCGCCGCATCCCGGTGTACACGCCGGAGTGGACGGACCACAACCCCAGCGACCCGGGGATCACGCTGCTGGAGCTGTTCGCCTTCCTGGGCGAGAACCTGCTCTTCCGCTTCAACCAGATCCCGGAGGCGACGCGGCTCTCCTTCCTGAAGCTGCTGCAGGTGCCGCCGCGGCCGGCGCAGCCCGCGCGGGCCATGCTGGAGCTGCTGCAGTCCACGCCCTCGGCCGCGGAGACGCTGGTGCCGCCGGGGACGGAGGCGCGGGCGGGGAGCACGCCGTTCGAGACGTGCGACGAGGCGTGCGTGTGGCCGCTCGCCGCGCGGGCCGTGGCGCGCGCGCGGGCGGCGGCGCCCACCCCGGGGAGCGACGCGGAGATCTACGCGCAGGCGGCGCGCTCGGCGCGCGGCATGGACGACGGCGACGAGGCCGGCTACTACGTCGTGGAGGTGCTGGGCGCCGACCCCGCGCAGCCGGGGTTCGCGCCGGTGGACTTCGGGGCCACGCAGGACGGCGTGCTGTGGGTGGCGGTGCTCGCCACCAAGGCCACCGACACCGCGCGGCTGGGCGGCGCGCTCCTCAACCTGGGCTACATCCCGGACACGGTCGTCCCCTCGATGCAGGAGGTGAAGGCGTGCCCGGCGACGGAGGAGCCCACGGACGAGGTCGTGTGGGAGGTGTCCACCGCCGAGCTGCGCGACCGCGAGCCCGTGTACCGCGCGCTGCGCGTGGAGGGCGACACCACCCGCGGGCTCGCGCGGCAGGGCGTGGTGCGGCTGCGCCTCCCGGCGGACGCCACGGTGCCGGGGCTCCCCGAGCCGGACGACGCCGACCTGGCCGGCACGGGCGACTTCCCGCCGACCCTGGAAGACGAGGAGCTGGCGGAGAAGCTGCTCTTCTGGATCCGCGGCTACCGGCGCCGCGCCGACCGCCCGCTGGCGAAGACGCTGTGGGTGGGGCTCAACGCCGCGGAGGCTCTGCAGGTGAGGTCGGCGCGGGCGGAGCTGCTGGGCACCGGGAGCGGGGGCGCGGGGCAGAGCTTCGCGCTGGCCAATGCGCCGGTGATCCCGGACTCGCTCCGGGTGGAGGTGGAGGAGCCGGGCGGGTGGACGCCGTGGACCCGGGTGGACGACTTCGCCGGGAGCTGGCGCGACGACCGGGTGTTCACGCTGGACCCCGAGGCGGGGACCGTGAAGTTCGGCGACGGGCAGCGGGGGCGCGTGCCGCAGATCGGCGAGCGCATCCGCGCGCGGGAGTACCGCTTCGGCGGGGGCGCGGCGGGGAACGTGGGCCCCAAGGCCATCAGCCGCGTGGTGGGCGTCGCCGGGATCAAGGCGTCCAACCCGACGCGCGCCGTGGGCGGCGAGGACGCGGAGGCGGTGGGCGACGCCATCGAGCGCATCCCCGCGGAGATGCGCCGCCGCGACCGCGCCGTCACCCGCGAGGACTTCCGCGACCTGGCGCTCGCCACCCCCGGCGCCGGCGTGGGCCGCGCCGAGGTGCTCCCCCTGTTCCACCCGCCCACGCTGGAGGAGGAGGCGGCGGGCGTGGTCACCGTGGTGGTGTGGCCCCGCGAGGACCCCGCCCACCCCGACGCCCCCGTCCCCGACCGCGACCTGCTCCGCCTCGTCTGCGCCTGGCTGGACGCGCGCCGCCTGGTCACCACCGAGCTGTACGTGGTCCCTCCCACCTACCGCAGGATCTCCGTGTCCGTGGGCGTGAAGACGAAGCCGGGGTTCGGGGTGGAGGCGGTGCGCGCCTGGGTGGAGCTGGTGCTGCGCCAGTACCTGGCGCCGCTCCCGCCGTACGGCCCCTCCGGGGAGGGGTGGCCGCTGGGGCGGCGGGTTCACGGCCCGGAGCTGGAGGCCGCCGCGCTGCAGGTGGAGGGGGTGGAGTACCTGGAGGGGCTGCGCCTCGTCGAGCACGGCAAGGCCGAGTCCGACCCCGACGAGTGCGTCCCGCAGACGGTGCTGCTGGAGCCGTACGAGGTGCCGGAGCTGGCGGCGATCACCGTCGTGGAGGGGGCGCCGCTCGCCCCCGGCGCGACGTTCTCGCCCCCGCCGCCGCTGGACGAGCAGGGCAACCCGCGCGACCCGGACGAGCCCGCGCCCGTCCCGGTGCCGATCCCCACCCTGCGCGAGGAGTGCTGAGCCGTGCGCACCCTCCGCCCCTTTGCGCTGGTGCAGGGCGGCGACGCCTGGAGCCGCGCCGCCCACGACGGCACCTTTCTGGAGCTGGACACCGGCACCGTCGAGCTGGCGTGGACCCTCCCGGCCGACGGCGCGGCCCCCGCGGGGCCGCCGCCCGCGCCCGGCGGGCTGGCCTTCGACGCGGAGTGCCGCCTGTACCGCTCCGACCCGGCGCGCGGCGTGGTGGAGCGCGTCCGCTGGGAGCCGGGGAAGGCGTCCGGGCTCCCCGACCCGGTGGAGCTGTTCGAGCCCGAGCCGGCGCCGCCGCTGGGCGAGTTCGCGCCGGTGGACACCGGGCGCGGGCCGCTGCGCCGCCCCGTGGGGGTGGCCGTGGACGAGGACGACCGGCTCTACGTGGCCGAGGCGGACGCCGGGCGGATCCTGGTCTACGACCTGTGGAGCCGCCGGCTGCTGCGCGTGGCGCGCACCGGGCCGGGGACGAGCCCGCTGGACCTGGCCGCGCACGGCCGCGAGGTGGTGGCCGTGGTGCGCGGCCTCCCCGGGCTGGTGCGGCTCGCCGCGCGCGAGGGGCCGGAGCCGCTGGACGTGCCGCCGGAGGTGATCGCGCCGGACCGCGTCGCCGTCTCTCCGTCTGGCGCGGTGGCGGTGATCCTGGGCGCGGGGACGGAGGAGGCGCTGGTGGTCCCGCTCTCCCGCCCGCGCGACGCGTTCCAGGTGCCGCGCGCCACCGACCTGGAGTGGGAGTCGGACGAGGTGCTGGCGGTGGCCCGCTTCCCGGGAGAGGCGTTCTGCCGCTGCCGGCTGGCGCCGGGCTCCGTGGAGCGGCTGCAGCCGCTGGTGGCGCGCGGCTACGACGGGCTGGGGATCGTCCGCACCCCCGAGGGGCGCATCGGCTACAACTCCGACCGGGGCTTCCGCGCGGCGGCCCTGGCGCGGGTGGTCTACGGGCGCGAGGGGACGGTCACCACCTTCCGGCTGGACGCGGGCGAGTACCAGACGCACTGGGGGCGCGTCTTCCTGGACGCGTGCATCCCCGCGGGCACCTCGCTGCGCGTGCACTGCGTCACCAGCGACGAGAGCTTCGACGAGCCGGCGCTCCTCCGCTCCCCGGCCGGCAATCTGGTCAGGGCCACGGTGCCGCGGCCGGACCTGTCGCCGCCCATGCCGCCGCTCTCCCTGCTCCCCCACCCGCCGGAGTGGCTGCCGCTGCACCGCCGCGAGAGCGGGCGCGAGCTCGCCTGGACGCCGCCGGAGGCGGGGGACCCGTTCGTCACCTACGAGGCGCCGGTGATGGCCGGGCCGGGACGCTTCCTGTGGGTGTCGCTCCGGCTGCGCGGCACCCGCCACGCCTCGCCGCGCGTGAGGTCGCTGCGGGTGGAGAGCCCGGGGCACGACCTCCTCCGCCGCCTCCCGAAGACCTTTTCGCGCGAGGAGGCGGACGCGTCGTTCCTGCGCCGCTACCTGGCGATCTTCGACGGGCTGGCGCACGAGCTGGAGAGCCGCGCGGCCAACCGCGACGTGCTCCTCGATCCGCAAGGCACGCCGCCGGACATGCTCCCCTGGCTGGCCAGCTTCCTGGGGCTGGCGCTGGACGACCGCTGGCCGGAGCACGCGCGCCGCACCCTGGTGGCCGAGGCGGCGTGGCTCTTCCGCTTCCGCGGCACGGTGCCGGGGCTGAAGCGCTTCCTGGAGATCTACCTGGGCGAGCCGGTGACCCTGCTGGAGCAGTTCCGGCTGCGGGGGATGGGGGGCGCGCTGCTGGGGGCCCGCGGGCCCGTCGTCTCCCGCGCGGTGCTGGGGGCCGGGTTCCGCGTGGGCGGCGCGGTCGGCGAGCCGGGCGAGTCGCCGCTCTCCGGCACGGCGGAGGACGCCTTCCGGACGCACGCGCACCGCTTCGCCGTGCTGGTGCGCGGGTCGCTGACGCAGGAGCAGCTGGACGTTGTGCAGCACGTCCTGGACGTACACCGGCCGGCGCACACCGTGGTGGAGGTCTGCCCGCTGGGGGCGGGGATGCGCGTGGGGCGGCGGCTGCACCTGGGGATCTCGTCGGCCATCGGGCGGACGGGCGGGTTCGCCACCATCCAGCTGGGCGCGGCGGCGCTGGGGCGGGGGACCCTCGTGGGGCGGCCGGAGCCGGGGACGATTCCCGGGGCGGCGCGCCTGGGCGCCGGCAGCAGGGTGGGCTGAGATGGACGCCCTGCACGTGGCCCGGCTGCGCGCGCGCTACCGCCTCCCCGCGGGGGACGCGGACGCGCGTCCGCGCCTGGACGCGCTGCTGCGCGAGGTGCTGGACGACGCCCTGGAGCACGCGCTGGACCGCGCCGGGGTGCCGCGCCACGAGGAGGTGTGCGTGCGCCGGGTGGACGCGCCGGCGCGCCTCCGCCTGGGCGCACCGGACTCGGCGCTGGTGGCGGCGTGGAGCGTGGCGCTGGCCGACGCGATCCGCGCCGCGCTGGACGGCGGCGGGCCGGACGTGGTCCGCTTCCGCACCCGCGGCCACGCGCTGGCGGACCTGCTCGTCTCCGTCGCCCGCGGCGACCACGCGCGCGCCTGGGCCTGGCGGCAGCTCGGCCTCTGGTCCGCGGGCGACGACGCCTCCGGCGAGGCGGCGGTGGAGGAGGCCGTGCGCGCGCTGCTGGGGCACCCCGAGTCCGTCGTCGCCGCGCTGTTGGCCGCCGCGCGGGCGGGCGCGCTCCCCGCGCTGGCGGCGCGCATCCGCCCCGCCGCATGGACGGCCGTCGCGCGCGCCGCGCTGGAGGCCGCCGCGGTGCCGGACTCCGCCGTCCGCACCCTCACCCACCCGTCCGACCCCTCCGCCGTCCGCGCCACCGGCCGCCCGTCCGGGTCGGGACCGTCGGCCGGGTCTCCCGCTGGAACCGCGGGCGATGCGGAAGAGGTCTCCGCTTCGCCCTCGGCATCGTCCGCCGACGCGATGCTCCGACGCGTCCGCCGCATCGCGGGACAGTCGGCGATCGCCCGCGCCGTCCTCGACCGGCCGGAGATCGCTGCCGACCGGCGTCGGCCGCTCGCCCTGCTCGCGCTGCTGGAGGCCGAGCCCGCCGCGCTCGCGCGCGGGCTTGCCGCGTCGGTGGAGCTGGTCGCCGCGGTCGAGCAGGAGATCGCGGCGGACGGGGTGGACGGACTGGCTGCGGCGTCGCGGCCGGACGCGGACGGTCGGACGGACGCGGATCGTCGGGACGCCGGGCGTCGGACCGACGCGTCGGCGTCGGCCGACCGGGACGCCGAGCGGTCCCGCGTCGAGTCGAAGGCGTCCGACGATCTGACGGAAGCCGGCGCGGAGCCGGAGGCGGACCCGATGCTGGCGATGCGCACCGCGGGGGAGACGCGCTGGGGCGGGCTGCTCTTCCTGCTGCACGTCGTCGGGGAGCTGGGGATCCCGGAGGAGGTCGCGACCTCGGACGTGCTCGCCGCGCGCTCCCTGCGATGGGTCCTCCTCCACGTCGCCCGGGCGCTGCTCGGCCTGGACGAGCGCGACCCCGCGGCGCTGGCGTTCGCCGGGCTGGGGCCGGACCGCGACCCGCCGACGCGCGGCGAGGAGCCGGCGACGGACGCGGAAATGGACGGAGTAGACACCCTCGCCCGGCGGCTGGAGGCGCGCCTCTTCGAGCGCCTGCGCGGCGAGCCGGCGCCGGACCGGCGCGCGGCCTCGGCGCTGCTGCGCGAGACCGCGCGGCGCACCGCGACGGTGGAGGCGGACCCCGGGTGGATCGACGCGCGGCTGTCGCTGGACGAGGTGTCCATCGACGTGCGCCGCGCCGGGCTGGACCTGGACCCCGGCTGGCTGGCGTGGCTGGGCGTGGTGGTGAGGTTCGTCTATGAGTAGCGCCGCCCCGCTCCCGTTCCCCGGCCCCGCCGCGCGCGCCCCCGGCGAGCGCCTGGCCGCCGCCGCCGCCGCGCTGGCCGGCCGCCTGGCCGACCTGCTGGACCAGGCGCTCCCCGGCGCCGAGCACGCCGCCGCGCGCGACTTCCTGCGCGCCATGGCCGCCGAGGCGGACGCGGGCGCCGCGGGCGGCGGGGACGACCCCTTCGACCGGGTGGTGGCGGGCTTCGGCCTGTCGCGCGTGGAGGCCGACCTGCTCCTGCTGGCCGGGCTGCCGGAGGAGCACGAGGGCTACGCCGGCGTCCTGCGCACGCTGCACCCGCGGGGCGAGCCGCGCCCCACCGCCGGGCTGGCCGCGCAGCTGCTGTGCGACTCCGCCGCCGAGCGCCGCCTGCTGCGGGACGTGCTGGAGACCGGCCCCGCCGCCCGCGCCGGCGTGGTGCGCCTGGGCGACGAGGGGCCGTTCTGGGAGCGCACCCTCCTCCCCGCCGAGGCGCTGTGGTCCGCGCTGCACGGCGCCGACGCCTGGCCCGCGCCGCTCCGCCCCGAGGGCGGCCCCGTCGCGCTGGCGGGGCTGGAGGCCTGGCTCGCCGGCCCCGCCGCCCGCCTGGCGCTCGCCGCCCTGGCCGACGGCGAGCCGCGCACCCTGCTGGTGAGCGCCCACGCCGAGGAGCTTGCCGCGCAGCGCGGCGCCGCCCTGGTGGCCGCCGCCGGGGCCGAGCCCGTGCGCCTCGTGCTCCCCGCCGCGGCCGCGCCGGAGCTGGAGAGGCTGGTCTCGGTGCACGCGGTGGCGCGCGGGACGGTGCCGGTGCTGCGCATGGCCGAGCCCGAGGGGCCCGGCGCGCCGCAGGTGCCCGAGCTGGCCGGGCACCCCGGCCCGGTGGTGGTGTGCGCCCGCACCGGCGGCGTCGCCGCCCGGGGGACGCGGCCGGTGCTGGAGGTCCCCGCCGCGCCGCTCACCCCCTCCGCCCGCGCCGACATGTGGCGCGGCCTCCTCCCCGAGGCCGCCGGCCACGCCGAGGCTCTGGCCGTGCGCTACACCGTGGAGCCCGACGTGGCCGCAGCCGCCGCGGGCGACGCCCGCTCGCTGGCCGCGCTTGAGGGGCGCGCCCCCGGCGCCGAGGACGTGGGGCGCGGCGTGCGGACCCGCGCCGGGCTGGCGCTCTCCAGCGGCGTGCGCCTGGTGCGCCCCACGGCGCGCTGGGACCGGCTGGTGCTCCCCGGCGGGCGCAAGGCGCAGCTGCGCGAGGCGCTGGACCGGCTGGCGCACCAGGCCCGGGTGCTGGACGAGTGGGGCTTCCTCGCCGGGCGGCCCGGCGCGCGCGGCGTCCGCATGCTCTTCTCCGGCCCCTCCGGCACGGGCAAGACGCTGTCGGCGGAGGTGATGGCCGCCGAGCTGGGGGTGGACCTGCTGCTGGTGGACATCTCCCGCGTGGTGTCCAAGTGGATCGGCGAGACCGAAAAGAACCTGGCCGAGGTGTTCGACGTGGCCGAGAACGCCCAGGCCGTGCTCTTCTTCGACGAGGCCGACGCGCTGTTCGGCAGGCGCACCGAGGTGTCCGACGCCCACGACCGCTACGCCAACCTGGAGACCGCCTACCTCCTCACCCGCCTGGAGCGCTTCGAGGGGCTGGCCGTCCTCGCCACCAACCTGCGCCAGAACGTCGATCCCGCCTTCCTGCGCAGGCTGGAGTTCCTGCTGGAGTTCGAGGAGCCGGGCCCGGAGGAGCGGGCCGCGCTCTGGCAGTGCCACCTCCCCCCGGGGGCCCCGCTCCAGGCCGACGTGGACCCGGGCGAGATCGCCGCGCTGTACCCGGTGGTCGGGGGGTTCATCCGCAACGCCGCCGTCGCCGCGGGGTTCCTCGCCGCGGCGGAGGGATCGCCCATCACCCGCCGCCACGTCGTGCGCGCCATCCGGCGCGAGTACGACAAGACCGGCCGCGCCTTCCCCGGCCTCCCCGCCGGGATGGCCGCACCCTGAGAGAGGAGCCATGCCGAACCTGACCCTGCTCGACGCCGCCGAGGCGGCCAAGGCCCTCCACCAGGCCGCGCAGGCGCGTGCCCGGACCGCGCTGGACACCGGCCGCGTCGCCGCCGCCGCGGCCAGGGCGCACCTGGCCGACGCCAACAAGGAGCTGGCCGAGCGCGAGCGGCAGATCGCCGCCACGCGCGCCCTGCTCGCCGCCGCCGAGGTCCCCGCCAACGCCGAGGCGCTGGTGGAGATCCTGGCCGCCCTGCAGGTGGAGTCGCGCAGCTTCCAGGCCGAGGTGCGCGGGCAGAGCGAGGCGCTCGCCGAGGCCGAGGCGGGGATGGCCGCCGCCACCGCCGCCTACGCCGCGGCGCAGGCGGCGGTCGCCCGGGCCGAGGCCGACGTCAGGGCGGCGACGGTTTCCGCGACGCAGACCACGGCGTGGACGGCGGCGGCGACCGCGGGAGAGCTGGGCACGCTCTCCGGGCCCGGCGGCGACGCCGCGGCGGTGCTGGACGGCGACGACTTCTCCGCCGCCGAGGACCGGCTGGCCGTGCTCCCGGCGGAGCTGCTGGCGGCCGCCCGCGCCGGGTTCGAGCTGGAAGCCGACCGCACCGGCCGGCTGCGCGCCGCGGCCGAGGCCGCGGAGGAGCAGCTTGCCGCGCAGGTGGCGGCGATGCGGGGGCGGGAGGGCGCGGTGGAGGCCGCCCGGATCCGCCTGGGCGTGGTCGAGCGCCGGCTCCGCGACTGGGTGGAGCGCGGGCGCGAGCGCTTCGACCGCGCCGTGGCGCTGATCCGGGACCTGCTCCCGCCGCCCGACGTGAAGCCGGTGCCGGCCCTGCTCACCGCTGCCGAGCTGGCCCGCCTGGAGGAGCTGCGCGCCCCCGAGCCGGAGCCGGAGCCGGAGGAGGGCGGGGAGGGCGGAGAGGAGGAGCCGGCCGGGGAGGAAGAGGAGCCCGCGCCGCCGCCGAGCGGGGCCGACGGCGCCGCGGAGGCCCGCGCCGCGCGCGACGAGAAGCGCGCGCTGTACGAGGAGGCCCGCATCGCGTACGAGGAGGCCCGGCTCGCCGCGTTCGCCCCGGACGCCACCGTGGCCGAGGCCGACCTGCCGGGCCCGGTCCGCACGGCGCTGGAGGGGAAGCGGACGGCGATGCAGGCCGCCGAGGAACAGCTGGACCAGGCGGACCTGGTCTACGAGGCTGCCGTACACGCGCGGTTCGCCGCCTGGTCGGCCGCGGTGCCGGAGGCGGTGTGGCGCAGGGTGATGGGCTTTTTGGACGCCGAGCGGACGCTGAACGAGCTCAAGGCCACCGTCCCGGGCGACCTGGTCGCCGCGCTGGACGACGCGGTGGACGACCTCGCCGCGGCGCTGAGCGACGAGGAGCGCGGCCGCATCACCCTCGCCTTCCTGGAGGCCGAGGTGGAGGCGCGCGAGGCCCGGCTGGAGCGGGCCCGCGCCGGCCGGCAGCTCCGCGTGCTGGGCGCGGTCCGCGGCGACGACGCATAGGGAGGGACACCATGCCGATCACAACCGACGCCCTCTGCGGCGGGGGCGCGAGCGCGGCCGGGAACGGGTGCTCCGGCGCCCTCCCCTACAGCCCGTTCTACGCCCCCCGGTACCACTTCGGGATGCTGCTGGGGGTGGACGACTTCGAGACCGAGCAGGCGTACCACCGCGGCAAGGTGCGCCTGCACAACGCCTGGCTCCACGGCGAGGGCGTGGTGTGGGGCTTCCGGGTGGACGCCCCGGCGGCGGCCGAGGGCGGCGCGCTCCGCGGCGAGCTGCGCGTGGCCCCCGGCTTCGCGCTGGACGGCGCCGGGCGCGAGCTGTACCTGGAGGGCCCCGCCTGCGTCGGCGTCCCCGCCTGGTACGAGGCCCACCGCGACGACCCCGACTTCCGCGACGCCTTCCAGGTGGACGCCGACGGCACGGTCCGCTTCGAGGGCTACGTGTCCGCCTGCTTCCGCGCCTGCCTGGCGCGCCAGGTCCCCGCCATCTCCGAGCCGTGCGCCGGCGCTACGGGCGACACCGCCTACTCCCGCGCCCGCGAGACGGTGGAGCTGCGCCTGGTCCCCGGGCTGCTCCCCGACCGCACCTATCCCTACCGGCGGCTGCGCCTCCTCTTCGCCCTGGAGGAGCCCGTGGGCGGCGAGCTGGCGGCGGACGAGCAGGCGGTGCTCGACGCCCGGGCCGCCGTGCTGGCGCTGGACGCCGACGCGCGCCCGGCCGCCTGGCTGGAAGCCTTCCGCCGCTTCGCCGCGCTGGACGCCATGGACCTGGCCCCCGCGGAGACGCCGGAGGTGGGCGAGGCCACCCTGTTCCCGGAGCCCGACGACACCTGCGTGGTGCTGGCCCGGGTGGAGGTGGAGCTGACCCCCGGCGGCGGCTCGTACACGCTCACCAGCGCCGTGGTGGAGAACGAGGTGCGCCGCTCCCACGTGGCCACCTCCACCCTCCAGGAACTGCTCTGCGGCCCCCTGCTCGGCGCCCTGGCCGCCCCCGCGGAGGAGGAGACCGGGGAGCCCGGCGAGGAGGAGTCGGGCGAGGCGGAGGAGCCCGGGGACACCGACGAGGTGGAGGTGCCCGCCGACACGGAGGAGCTCGGGGAGGAGCCGCCGCTGGTCGCGCCGACGGAGCGGGAGCGGGTGACCGGCGAGACCGTGGCCGTGCGGGACGCGGGCGGGCCCCGCATCGACCCGGCCTCCGTCCGGCTGGAGGGGGAGGCGGTGACCTTCTCGGCCACCAGCCGCCTCGCCAAGGCGAGCGTGGCCGAGACCTCGTTCTCGGTGACCGCCTTCGACAACCGCGACGGGTGGCACGTGGTGCCCATCCGCAGGGCGGGGGTGGACCGGACCGGGAAGCGCGTCCGCCTGGAGCTCACCACCACCTTCGGCGGCAACCTGGTGCGCATCATCGCCCGCGGCACGGGCCCCACGCCGCTCCTGGGGAGCAACGGCGTCCCGCTGGCGGGCGCCGTCGGCGGCCCCGGCGGCGGCACGGAAGACGGGCACGACTTCGTCCTCATGCTGAAAAGGAGCGAGACGTGATCGGGACCAAGACCGCGGGGGTGTCTCCGCTCGTGGTGGTGGGGACGGGCGCCGGGGTGACCCTGATCCCCTCGCCCACCCAGCTCACCCGTCTCAACTACTTCGACGGCAAGTTCCTGCGCGCCGAGGACCTGAGCGCCGAGCAGAATTACCTGCGCTCGCTGGTGCAGCTCTCCAACCAGGCGGGCGGGGCCGGCGTGGTGCACGGCTTCGACACGCGCCTGGGCGCGGGCGGCGCGCTGGAGCTGGGCCCCGGCCTGGGCATCGACCGCGCCGGGCGGGTGCTCCTGCTCCCGCACCCCACCTCGGTGGGCGTGGCGGAGCTGATCGAGAAGTCCCGCAACCCGGCCGGCGGGGGCGGTGCGGCGAAGAAGGGGGGGGGCGCGCTGTTCGGCGGGTGCGCCGAGCCGGCCGCCGGGCCGCCGCCGGCCGCCGGCGTGCTCCCCGCCGAGCTGTACCTGGTGGTGCTGGGCCACGCCGAGGCGCTGTGCGGCGAGGAGGAGGTGTACGGCAAGCTGTGCGAGGACGCCTGCTCGCCCGACACCAACCGCCGCTTCCGCGTGGAGGGGGTGGTGCTGCGCGCCGTCCCCGTGTCGCTGGACCCGCCCACCGCGCCGTTCCCCAACGCGGCGCGCAAGCACCTGCGCTCGCTGGCCGCCTCGGCGTACTTCGCCACGGAGCGCGCCCGCCTGGGGCGGGAGATGTCCGGCGCCCGGCTGCGGCAGGAGCTGTGGTGCCACCCCGCGCCGCTGGAGCACTGGCCCACGGAGGCCGGGGAGGGGATCCCGCTGGCGCTGCTCTCGGTGACCGGGGGCACGGTGGAGTGGCTGGACATGTGGACGGCGCGCCGCGACCGCATGGAGCCGCCCCCGCGGAAGGGGTGGGCCTGGCAGATGATGATGCGGCCCTGGGAGGTCTTCCTCGCCCAGGTGCTCCAGTTCCAGTGCCAGCTCGCGGACCTGCTCGCCGGCACCCCGCCGGGCGGCGGCTCGGACCCGTGCGAGGACCGCTACCGCATCCTGGAGCGCGCCCGCGCCATCCTGGAGCGCATCGAGCGGCGCTACGACACCGTCCCCGAGGCCGTGGTGGTGCAGCCGGCGCAGCCCGCGGGGACGCCGCCGGCCGCGATGCCCGCTCCCCCCGCCGCGGCCCCGGCGGCCTTCGCGGAGCGCTCCGCCGCGCGGCAGAAGGACGCCGCCGGCTTCGCGCAGGCCGGGCAAGCCGGCCAGGTGCGGCAGGCCCGCCCGGAGTACCTGCCCGAGCTGGCGGAGCTGCGGAAGGAGATCCTGGTGGCGCTGGACGAGGGCGCCCCCGGATCCGCGCGCGTGCTGGTGGACGGCGGCATCGTGGAGCTCCCCGCCGCGGGCTACCTGCCGGTGGTCCCCGGGCGCGAGGTGGACGAGCAGGTGAGGCGGCTGCTGGGCGATGGGGTGGACCTGCGCTTCTGCGCGGTGCGGCCGGACTACGTGGCGCACGCGCTGGAGGAGGCGCAGCACATGGACCGCATCGGGCTGCTGCAGGGGCTGGAGGACCCGGCGAAGCGCCCCGAGGTGGACGTGCTGGTGCCGGACGGCGAGGTGGTCGAGAAGCAGGCCGCGCCCGCGGGGAGCCTGTTCGAGGTCACCGTGCGCCGGGCAGGCCAGCCCTCCGGATCGATCAAGGCGGGGACCCGGCGGACGGCGGGCTCGCTCCAGGGGAGCATGACGCACCTGGAGGAGCAGACCGGGGGAGACGACGCCGAGCAGGGGCGGGTGCTGCTGCGCGGCGCCGGACGCGGCCAGCGGCTCGCGGGCGGGGGCGGCGCCTTCCACTTCGCCGGCGTCAGCGGGCTGCTGGGGAGCATCTCCATCCCCGAGGACCCCACCAGCGGCGGCACGGACACGCCGAACACCGCCGACGCCACCCTGCGGTCCTTCATGGCGGGCGGGACCAGGGGTACCACCGGCTTCCGCGTCCCGCGCGTCCCGGGGATCGGGGAGGCGCTGGGGTGGATGTTCCGCGGCGTGCGCACCGAGCGGCCCGCCCCGGAGGCCCGGGAAGACACGGCCACCATGGAAGGGGCGGCGGCCGGGACGAAGCAGCGGGTACGGACGCGCGAGATCACGCACGTCGAGGTCTCCACCCCGTCGCTGGAGAACGTCACCCTGGGCGTCTGGGCGACCCTGCGCTGCGAGGGCGACCCCTTCGCGCTGGAGGCCGGCGAATCCGTGCCGGTGCGGGCCGAGGCGGTGGTGGGGATCGACGGCGTGGTGATCGACGGCGAGCCGGTCCCCGCCTGGGCGAGGGGGCGCATCGTCGGCGACCTGGTGTGCCGCGTCCCCGCCGACGGCGGCAGCCGCACGCGCGCACGGCTGGAGGGGGCCGCCTTCGGGCGCACCCGGAAGCTGGGCGACTCCGCGGACGACGGGAGCGGCGACCAGGAAGGCTCGGCTCCCCTGGACGTCCCGGTGGACCTGGAGCTGCGGCCCGTGCTGGGCGGGGGCTCGGAGCTGGTGGCGACGCTGTACGTCCCCAACGACGACGGCCTGCTCGCCGTCAGCGTCGCCACCTCGTGGCGCGGCTCGCCGGTCCTGGCGCAGAGCGTCGCCGCCATGGACCTGCTCGCCACCGTGAACGAGCAGCTGAAGACCGCCACCGGCGAAAAGCGCCAGGCGCTGGAGGCGATCAAGAAGTCCATCGAGGACGGGCGGTACCCCGCGACGCTCCCGGTGCTGGCCGCCACCGCGCGCGAGAACCCCGCGGTCGCCGACGCCGGCAACGCCTACCACGCCGACGCCGTGCGCGCGCTCAAGGCGCTGGGGCGGGTGCTGGAGGACCCCGGCTTCCGCGAGGGTGCGGAGCGGCTGCTCTTCCCCCCGCCGCCCAGGCAGTCCGGGGCGGCCCGGGTGCGCGCCACGCGCGACTGGGTGCTCTTCCACCGGCGCCGCCGCAGCTCGTGCGACTGCTGCCCCGGCGCCGCCGTGGCCGCCCCGCCGCGGCGCTACCGGGTGTACCACGCCGCCCTGGACGACGACCCCTCGCCGGACGAGATCCGCGAGGCGCTGGCCGGCGACGATCCGCCCGGCGACGAGAACCTGCTCCAGCCGCTCGGCGTGGCCCTGGAGTTCGAGGGCGGCTCCGCCGCCATGCTCACCGCGCGCGGGGCGCTGCTGGACGCCTGGCGCGACGCCGGGCCCGCGCCCGCGCTGCTCTACGGCGCCATCGCGGGCGCCGGGGCGGGGGCCGGCGACTCCGACGCCCTGCTGGACGGGCGCCTGGACCGCGTCGTCGCCGCGGTGGAGACGGAGACGCCCGAGTATCCCGGCGCCGCCTTCGACGTGCTGGGGCGCGTCCCGTCCTGGCTCTCCGCGGGCACCACCGACGGCGTGGTGATCCTGCTCAGCACCCGGGCCGGCGCCCGGACGGAGTGCCAGGAGGTGTTCCTGGTGCGGCAGAGCGAGAACACCGCGCGGCTGCTCCGGGACTTCCTCGGCCAGGGGGGGACGCGCGACGGCCTCCTCGCGTTCGCCGAGCCGCTGGGCGAGGTCCGCTACCAGCCCGGGACCACCACGGTCGTGGGGGACAGCCTGGACCGGGTCGTGGCGGAGTGGGGGGCCAAGGAGCCGGGGATCCCGGTGAGCGCCATGTATCTCACCCCGTCGAGCGACGACGAGACGGAGCTCCGCGAGCGCCACGAGCAGCGGGCCCGGGGGGTGCTGGACGAGATCGGCGCGCAGGTGGACCCGAGCCCGACCGGGCTGCCGGCGGGCGTGACGGAGTGCGACTCGCTGCTCCTGGTCGTCGCCGGCAGCGGGACCGCGACGGTCCTCCACCGCGTGATCGAGGCGGTCAACCGGGACGTCCAGCAGGTGCTGGCGAGGGCGATGACGCAGGGGCAGGGAAGCGGGGTGATGCAGCAGTTCCAGGGGGAGGTCCGGCCGCTGGGCTACGTGCGGTTCAGCGAGGGCACGTCCAGCGCCGAGCAGCCGTCGCTGGACGCCGTCGTCGCCGCGTCGGGCGGGGGCGGCTCCCCGGTCCCCTCCGTGCTCCTGGCGCCGGACCGGGTCACGCCGGCGCAGGTCGGCCAGGCGGAGGTGATCCGCGGCGCGCTGGGGGTCACCGCAGGGGCCACGCAGGTGGCCGCGCCGCTCGCCGGGAACGAGGACGTGTACGGCGACGCCCGGGTGGTCACCCTGGTGGTGCCCGGCTGACCGGGCCGGGGGACAACGGCGCGCGGAGATCCGACCATGACCGAGGAGCGCATCAACCGCGTTCTCGACTCCCTCCCGCGCACCCGCTTCGGCCGGGGAACGCGCGAGGTCCCGGCATTCCGCGCCTGCGCCGTCGCCGGCTGCCACCTGGGGCTCGTGGCGGCGCTCGGGGGTGGGCTCCTGGCCGGGCGCTCGCTCCCCG
>JBFMFL010000103.1:0-545 GCA_040752145.1 Gemmatimonadota bacterium | reverse complement strand
GTGCTCTGCGTGGCGGGCGCGCTCTCCGGCCTGGCCCCGGTGTACCTGCGGCGCCGGCTCACGGGCCGGGAGAGACTGGTGCTGCTGGAGGGCGCCGGGCTCGCCCTGGCCGGCGCGGCGGCGACGGCCCGGGTGCTGGGCGAGCCGGTGCTCGCGTACCTGGACGTGCTCGCCCCCGCGCTCGCCCTGGCGCTGGCGGGCGGGAGGACGGGGTGCCTCCTGGCGGGGTGCTGCCACGGGCGACCCGCGTCGGTGGGGATCGTCTACCCGGAGCACCACGCCGGCGGCGGATCGCTGGCGGGGGTGAGGCTCTTCCCCGTGCAGGCCGTGGAGGCCGCCGGGCTCCTGGGGATCGCGCTCGCCGGGCTCGCGGCGCTCCCCCGGGCGGCGCCGGGCCAGGTGCTCGCCTGGTTCCTGGCGGCGTACGCCGTGCTGCGCTTCGGCACGGAGGGCCTGCGCGGAGACCGCCGCCCCCACCCGCTGGGGCTGTCCGCCGCCCGCTGGACGTGCCTGGCGGCGCTGGGCCTCGCCCTGTGGCTGGGCCG
>JBFMFL010000102.1:0-20699 GCA_040752145.1 Gemmatimonadota bacterium | reverse complement strand
GGAGTTCGACATCGTCCAGGGGACCAAGGGCCCCGCGGCCGAGAACGTCGCCCCCGTCGGCTGAACCAGCCCGGCGAATGCCTGAAAGGGCCCTCCCGACACACGTCGGGAGGGCCCTTTTCGCGCCCCCCCGCGGGGGCGCGGCGCCTCCTACTTGTGGCGGTAGGTGATCCGCCCGCGCGACAGGTCGTACGGGGACAGGGACAGCGTCACCCGGTCGCCGACCAGCACCTTGATCTTGAACTTGGACATCTTCCCCGCCCCGTAGGCCAGGACGACGTGCCCGTTCTCCAGCTTGACGCGGTACTTGCGGTCGGGGAGCACCTCGGTGACCACCCCCTCGACCTCGATTCCTTCCTGTTTCGCCATTCGCTCCTTTCAGGCTCCTGGGATCCAAAAAATTCGCGGCTTGCTACACCCGGCGTCCCGGAAGGTGCCCGCTCACCGCGCGGCCAGCACGGCCTCCAGCTCCGCCCGCCGCGCGTCCAGCTCGCGGCGCAGCACGTCGTACCGCTCCACGGCGTCGCGCCCCACCTTCTGGTCGGCCTGCATGGCGAGCCCGTACAGGTAGTTGATGTGGGTCTGCAGCCCGGGGCGGCCGTAGCGCACCGGCTCCGCCACCAGCGCGGCCTCCAGCGCCTCCAGCCGGCGCAGCCGCGCCGCGTCGCCCCCGCCGGACCGCAGCCGCTCCTCCTCCTGCCGGACGCGTGCCACCAGCCGGGCGGCATCGCTCACCAGGTCGCGCACCCGCAGGTTATGGGCGAGCTGCTCGCGCAGGTCGGCCTCGGTGACGCCGTCGGCCGCCACGCGCGGGTCCTGCCGGAGCTCCAGCGGCTGCTCCTGCGTGCGCCCGCCCGCCGTGAGGCGCAGCGTGTACCGCCCGGGGAGCACCATGGGCCCGTTCCTGCCGCTGCGCTGCGCGTTGGGGTCCCAGGGGCCGGGTAGCGACAGGTCCCACACGAAGCGGTTGAGCCCCGGGTTCTTGGGCAGGCGCGGCGTACCCACGCGCTCCATGGTGGGGGCGCGCATCCCCGGCTGCTCGGGCTCCCGCAGCCGCTCGCCCGCGCCCCCGCTCCCGAAGCTCCTCACCACGGCGCCGGAGGCGTCCAGCACCTCCAGCGTCACCGCGCCCGCCGTGTCGGGCAGGAAGTAGTCGATCATGGCCCCGGGGGGCGGGTACTGCGGCTGGTCCGGCCCGCTCCGCGCCGACTCCACCCCGCCGAAGCCCGCCGCGTAGCGCATCCGGTACGCCTCGCGCGGCCGGAACAGGTGCGCCTCGGCCGGTAGCCGCCCGCCCAGCTGGTGCAGCGGGGTGAGGTCGTCCAGGATCCAGAAGGAGCGCCCCTGGGTGGAGACCACCAGGTCCTTGCGGTGCACCTGGAGGTCGGTGACCGGGGTGACGGGGAGGTTGAGCTGGAACGGCTGCCAGCTCCGCCCGTTGTCGAACGACACCCACATCCCGAACTCGGTGCCGGCGTACAGCAGCCCCTCGCGGTCGGGGTCCTCGCGCACCACGCGGGTGGGATGGTCGGCGGGGATCCCGTTGCGGCCGTCGGTGAGCCGGGTCCAGGTGCGGCCGTAGTCGTCGGTGCGGTAGATGTACGGCTGGAAGTCGCCCAGCAGGTAGCGGAGCACCGCCACGTACGCGGAGCCCTTGCGGTGCGGCGAGGGCTCGATGGTCTGCACCCGCCCGCCCGGCGGGAGCCCGCGCGGCGTCACCTTCTGCCAGCTGCGGCCGCCGTCCCGGGTGACGTGGATGGGCCCGTCGTTGGCGCCCGCCCAGATCACGCCGGGCTCCAGCTTCGACTCGCGGATGGCGTACAGGGTGCTGTAGTACTCTTCGCCGGTGACGTCCAGGGTGATGGGCTCGCCGGAGGGGCGCTGCTGGTAGCGCGGCTCGTTGGCGGTGAGGTCCGGGGAGATGCGCTCCCAGGTGACGCCCTCGTCCCGGGTGCGGTGCACGTACTGCGAGCCGTAGTAGATCGTCCCCGGGTCGTGCGGGGAGATCTCCATGGGCGACACGCGCTGGAAGCGCAGGATCAGGTCCTTGCCGGGGTTGCCGTACAGCGACTGCGCGCCCACCCAGTACTGCTTCTCCTGCCCGGAGCGCAGCGACATCCGCGAGAACTGCCCCTTGCACGAGCCGTACACGGTGTCCGGCCGGGTGGGGTGGGGGATGAGGGGCCCGGTCTCGCACCCCGGCCCGGAGCGCCACGACTGCACCGGGTCGTCCGGGGACGCCTGGGACAGCGGGAGCGAGGGGACGATCAGGGTGGAGTTGTCCTGCTGCGCGCCGTAGACGCGGTAGGGGAACTGGTTGTCGACGAAGACCTGGTAGATCTCGGCGGTGGGCTGGTTGTACTGGGTGCTCCAGGTGCGCCCGCCGTTCACGGTGACGTTGGCGCCGCCGTCGTTGGCCTGCACCCAGACCTGCGGGTCGCGCGGGTTGATCCACAGGTCGTGGTTGTCGCCGTGCGGGGTGCGGATGGTCTTCCACGTCTTCCCGCCGTCTTCCGACCGATGGAAGCCCTCGGTGCCCACGAACACCACGTCGGCGTTGGTGGGGTCGGCGGTGATGTTGGTGTAGTAGAAGGGGCGGGTGATGAGCTGGGCGTAGTCGCTCACCCGCGTCCAGCTGTCGCCCGCGTCGTCGGAGCGGTACAGCCCGCCGCCCGGCCGGGCCTCGATCAGCGCGTACACGCGGCGGGGGTCGGCCGCCGAGACCGCGACGTTGCTCTTGCCGAAGAGCCCCGTGGGGAGGCCGCCGCCCAGCTTGGTCCAGGTGTCGCCGCCGTCGGTGCTGCGGTAGATGCCGCCCTCGCGCGCGCCGCTGATCACCGTCCACGGCTTGCGCTCGCCCCGCCACATGCTGGCGTACAGCACGTCCGGGTTGCCGGGCTGGAACTCCACATCCACGGCGCCGGTGCTGTCGGAGACGAAGAGCACCTTCTGCCAGGTCCGGCCGGCGTCGCGGGTGCGGAACACGCCGCGCTCGCGGCTGCGGGCGAAGACGTTGCCGGTGGCCGCCACGAACACGGTGCTGGGGTCGCGCGGGTGGACCCGCACCGCGCCCAGCTGCCCGGCGTCGCGCAGCCCGGCGAAGCTCCAGGTCTTCCCCGCGTCCGTGCTGCGGTAGATCCCCCGCCCCGTGGACACGTTGCTGCGGATCCCCTCGGAGCCGGTGCCGGCCCACACCACGTCCGGATTGGAGGGGGCGACGTCGATGGAGCCCATGGAGGCGGCCTCGAAGAAGCCGTCGGACACGTTGAGCCAGGTGTGCCCCGCGTCCGTGGTCTTCCACACCCCGCCGCCGGTGGGGCCCATGTAGAAGGTGTGCGGCTGCCCGGGCACCCCCGTCACCGTGGTGACGCGGCCGCCGCGCGCGGGGCCGATCATCCGGTAGCGCATGGAGGTGAACCGCGCCGGGTCGAACACGGTGATGCCGGGCTCGGTGGGCCCCTCCTGCTGGGCGCGCAGCGGCGCGGGCGCGGCGCCCGCGGCGAGCAGCGCGGCCAGGGCGATGCCGGGGAGGGGCGCGCGGAGCGGGGCGACGGGCCGCCTGGGGGTCATGGGTGTCATCTCGGGGGTGGAGCGGGCCGGGCGGTGCCCGGCCGGTGGAGACGTGTGGGAACTTCTGAAATACAGCGCGGCGGGCCGCTCCGCCAGGGCCGCCGGTCGACCGGTCAGCCCGGGCCGGTCATCCGGCCGGCTCCACGCGCAGGCGCTGGGAGCCCGTCCACTCCTCCCCGGGGGCGAGGTGGACGGGCTCCGCCGCGTTCGCCGGCTCCACGCACAGCATGCGCAGGTACTCGTCGTCCGCCATGTCGGGGAGACCCCGGGCGCCCTCCTCCCACGGGTTCCACACCACCGCGTCCCTGAACCCCCGCTTCTCCACCACGACCGCGCGCCCGCCGGCGGCGCCGCGGACCCGCAGCCGGTCCGGCGCGGCCACGTAGACGCGGTCCGTCTCCCCCGCGAAGTCCACCGCCTCGCGCGCCTCGGTGAAGGCGCCGCCCGCCCGCAGCTTGTCCAGGTAGCGGACGCCGCGCAGCCCCTCCACCGCGGCCCGGCGCACGTCGTCCACCCGGAAGTAGGTGTGCAGCGCGCAGGTGAAGGCCATGACCCCGTCGCCGGTGTTGGCGCCGCGCTGGGCGCCGGCGAGCGAGCCGGCGTCCAGCGCCACGCGCAGCTCGGCGCGGAAGGCGTGCGGCCAGAGCGCGCGGGTGGCCTCCGTGTCCGCCAGGCGGAGCAGCGCCCAGGCGGCGCCGTCCGCGTCCGTGCCGCTCCCCGCGTGCTCCCACGCCGCCGTGCGGGCGAAGCCGTGCTTGGGGAGCGGCCCCTGGTCCGCGAACTGGGGAAAGATCACCGGCACTCCGCCGCGGATTGCGGCGCCGGGCTCGTACCGGGAGCGCTCGCCGACGAAGAGCAGCTCGGCGCCGGACGGATCCGTCCAGCCGGCCACGTGCGCCCCCTGGAGGTACACGGCGGCGCGGGCGCCGGAGGGGTGGGCGAGGTCGATGCGCGGGAAGTCGCCGGCGGCCATGTCGGTGTGGGATGGAGGGGTTTCAGCCGTCGCCCTGCGCGACGGGAGCGTGGAGGTGGAGGTGCTCCCCTCCCCCGCGGCGCTCAGACCAGGTCCTCGCGCGCCACGCCCTGGAACCCCAGCACCCAGTCGGGCCCCAAGGCGAGCGAGGGGGTGCGGAAGCCGGGCTGGGCGCGGCCGGCGAGCACTTCCTCGGCGGCGCCCACGGCGGTCGCGGCGGTGAGGGTGTACCCCTCGGGCGTGGTCATGCGCGCGGCGGCGCGCCCGCCGCGGCCGTCCTCCACCTCGCCCCAGAGCAGGCTGCGGCCGCGGGCCCGCTGCTCTGGGGTGGGGCCGGGGGAGGCGGCGTCGATGCGCCCCTTGAGGAAGCGCTGCACGGGCCCGGAGCCGAGCGCCCAGCCCAGCCAGCGCGAGGCCACCATCATCCGCCGCGCGGGCGCGGGGACGCGGGTGTACACCTCCACGTCGGGGATGCCGGTGCTGTGGAAGGCCGTGGACACGTCGCCCCAGGGGATGGTGGTGACCTCCACCGGCCCCCGCCCGAAGTCCACGCGCCGGGTGCGGTACGCCGCGGGGACGGGGACGATGCGCCCGCCGCGCCGCACGGCGCCGCCGCCGGCCAGGTTCTCCACCATGGTGGTGGCGGTGCCGTGGGAGAGGCCGCCGCCCACGGGCTGGAAGGCGAGCGCCAGGCGCGTGGCGCCCGGGAGCCGCCGCGCCAGGTGGGCGGCCAGGCAGTCGGTGGGGACCACGTCGAAGCCGACGCCGGGGAGGAGCATCACGCCGGCGGCCTCGGCCCGCGCGCCCAGGGCGGCGAGCGCCTCGAACACGGCGATCTCGCCGGTGATGTCCAGGTAGTGGGTGCCGGTGCGCAGGCACGCCTCGGCCATAGGGCGGGCGGTGCGCGAGAAGGGGCCGGCGGCGTGCAGCACCACGGGGACGTCGGCCAGGGCGGCGTCCAGCGCGGCGGGATCGTCCAGCGCCACGGCGCGCCAGGGGAGGCCCAGCTCCTCCGCCTGCCGCCGGAGCGGGGCCTCGCCGCGCCCGGCCAGCACCGGGCGGAGGCCGCGCTCCAGGGCGCGCGCGGCGATCAGGCGGCCGGTGTAGCCGTAGGAGCCGTAGAGCAGGAAGGTGTCGGGCATGGCGGGCTCCGGGCCGGGGCGGTCACGGGGCCGCGGCATGGGCGCGGCCTCCGTGCAGATGTAGCGGCCCGGGTCCCGGCCTGCAACCGGCGGGGCGCCGAAGAGGCCATTCAGGCGGCGAGCGCAGCGGACAGGCGGCCTCCGGGAGGAACACGGAAATCGTTCTTTCAGGAGGGGTTGACGAACGTCCGTTCCTGCAATAACCTTCGTGCTCCAACCACGGCACGTGCGAGTTCGGAAGCAGCACATCGCCTTTCAGTGCTTTCAGTTAGCGGCGCACCTGGTTCTCGCGCCGGTCCAGTCGAAACAACGCCGGTCCCGTCTCACTCGGTCTCGTCGCCTTCCGGGAAAACTCCCGGTTCTTGCCCTTTCGAAAAATGGCACCCCGGCCGCGAGGCCGGTCCGCAAAGCCGGGAGTCTCGGGCTCCTCCGAGATGGTCCAGCTGCCGAGGGAATGCCGCCGGCGCGCATGCCGGCTCCACCCGTCCCGCCGGAGACGTCCATGCACCAGCTCCGCCTCGCCTCCCTCGCCCTCGCGGGCGCCGTCGCTCTCTCCGCCTGCGCGGACGACCCCACCCGTCCCGCCGCGCCGGGCGCCGATCCGGGCCTTTCCACCCTGCCGGCCGAGAACGCGGGCACGCAGCTCGTGGTGTTCGCGACCCGGAGCATCCCGGCGGACTTCGCCGCGCGGGTCGCCTCGCTGGGCGGCACGGTGGAGCAGGCCCTCGCCCCCATCGGCGTGGCGTTCGTCTCCGGGCTGGACGACGCGGGCAGGCAGGCACTCGGCGCCGACGCGGCGGTCTCGTTCGTGGAGGCGGAGCCGGTGCTTCCCCTCTCGGAGCCGGTGATGACGCAGGAGCTCACGGGCATGGAGGAGCTCACGGGTGCCGAGGCGGAGCCGCTGAGCCCCGCGGAGCCCGGCAAGGCGACCTACCACTACCTGCAGTGGCACCTCCGGCAGGTCGGCGCGCCCAGGGCGTGGGCGGCCGGGAAGCTCGGCTCGCCGAACGTGACCGTGGGGATCATCGACACCGGGCTGGACTACACGCACAGGGACCTGGCCGGCCTGGTGGACATCGGCCGCTCCCGGTCGTTCCTGCCCACCGAGGATGCCGTGGTGGCGAAGTACCTCCCGGCCGGCACCCACCCCATGTTCGACCTGCAGGGGCACGGCACGCACGTGGGCTCCACCGTCGCCAGCAACGGCATCATCGCGGCGGGCGTCACCTCGCGGGTGAAGCTGGTGGGACTCAAGGTCTGCCGCAGCGGCATCGCGGGGCTCACGAGCACCGGCTGCCCCGCCAGCGCCACCTTCGCGGCCCTCGTGTACGCGGCCGACAACGGCATCGACGTGGTGAACATGAGCCTGGGCGGCCTGTTCACGCGCCGCGGCTCGGGCGGGTACGAGGAGACCGTCAACCGGGTCTTCAACTACGCCAAGGAGAAGAAGCTCACGGTGGTGGTCTCGGCGGGCAACGACAACGTGGACCTGGACCGCGGCCTGGTCCCGACGGCGGTGTACGACTCGACGGGCCAGCAGACCGGCACGAGGCTGGTGCAGTACACCAGCCTGTACGCGACGTACTGCTCCTCCACGCACACCATCTGCGTGTCGGCGACGGGCCCGGCGAGCGCGGCCAACTCGCAGTCCGGTCCCTGGTTCGACATCGACAGCCGGGCCGGCTACAGCAACTTCGGCCGCGACGGCATCGACGTCGCCGGGCCCGGCGGAACCGGTGCCGGTTTCGTCTGGGCCGCCTGCCCGACCCGCCGGGTGGTCCGCACCTCCGCGGCCGGCGTGACCCCGGCGACCTACGCCGGCCGGACGGACACCTACTGCGTCAGCTTCCCGACCGGCAAGGCCGGCACGAGCATGGCCGCGCCGCACGTCGCCGCCCTCGCGGCGCTGATGGTGGAGAAGTACGGCAAGAACCCGGACAGGGTCTCCGAGGCGGTCGCCAAGTTCTCGGACGACCTGGGCGAGCCCGGCCACGACCCGTACTACGGCAAGGGCCGCATCAACGTGGCCCGCGCGCTGGGCCTGTAGCCGGCACGGCCGCGCCGGGAGGGTCCGGCAGGGCGGAAGGGCCCGGACGCGCAGCGCGCGTCCGGGCCCTGGTCGTTTGCGGCCGGGACACGGGCGGCAATCAGGCGGCCGGTGTAGCCGTGGGAGCCGCAGAGGAGGAAGGTGACGGCATGGGTGGCTCCGGCCCGCTACAGCAGCGAGATCAACCGGTCGCGGGACAGGTCGGCGTCGCGCAGAATCTTGGTGAGAAGTCCTGGACCGACCGTTTCACCTGCGTGGACGGGGACGACCGTCGCACGGCCGTCCGGGTGCCGGAGAAAGTGGTGGCTTCCTTTGACGCGGATGATGTCGAAGCCGGCCCTCCCCAGCGCGGCGACGACCTCCTGGCCGGTCACCCGCGGGAGGCGGGTCACGCCGCCACGGTGATGCGCTGGACGCCGACGAAATCCAGCGGCTCGGTCGGCTCTCCCTCCACCTCCAGGCAAAGCTGGATCGCCTCGCGAACGCGCTCCATCAGCTCGTCCAGCGACCTGGCCTGGGTGTGGCACCCCGGGAGCGAGGGCACGGATGCCACGTAGTAGCCTTCCGAATCCCGCTCGATCACCACGTTGTAATCGCGGCTCATGGGACCTGTTCTCTCGATCAGGGTCGTACTTGAAGGCTCGTCCGCCGTATTGGCGGAGGCATCGCCGTAACGGGTCGTTCCGCACGCTGTGAAACCGGAAGCCCTCTCGCAAGAGACATGCGTACTTCCCGCGATTCCCGGCGGCTCACACCATCCGCTACTTCGTGCCCTGCCGCACGAGCGCGAGCCGCACCACCTCGGCGCGGACCACCTCGCCCCAGCCGGGGCAGGCGTCGTGGAGCAGGTGCTGCACGGCGGCGGGGGCGGCGGTCTGCACCCACTCGCCGCTCTCCGGGCTGCGGACGCGGGTGGCGCTCAGCCACTCCGGGCGCTCGGCGGACTCCACCGTGGCGAGGAACTCCAGGTCCACGCCCGTCGCCACGCCCAGGCTGCCGTCGGGGCCCTCGCGCAGCGTCACGCCGATGAACACGCGGAACTCGTCCGGGGCGTCGGCGCGGTCCGTGTCCACGGCCTCGGCGGCACCGGGGAGGTGGTCCACCCGGATGCCGTGGGCGAGGACTTCGCGCAGGGTGACGGGGACCGCGAAGCTGGCGTGGAAGCCGCGCTCGGGGGGCAGCCGGCGCATCCCGGGGGTGGTGAGGAGGGCGGCCTCCACGGCGTCCGTCGCTTGTTGGAGCTTCTGGTCGTCTATCACTACTTTCTCTTTCCAAAGAGAAGGATTTCGACTGCCACCATACACCCGTTATCAGCTGGGGGGCAATCTCCCAGCCATCACCGACCGATGGAGTGGAAATTGTCGGACGGCGAGCTCCGAACGAGCACGTTCGAAGACTCGCCACCCGACTAGCCTTAGTCACCCTCCCGAACCCGGATCTTCCGGACCACGGTAAGCACTGTGTACAATGCCAGACCGGCCACAACCATGGCCGCTGCAGCGATCACCATTGCCTGGGTCGTGGGGTCGATCCGAAGGAATCGTTCAATCATCTCGAGCATCTTCATAAGAACCCTAAATGCTGGTGAACGGCCTGCGACATTCCAATGTCGCAGTAATTGACATGCTACAATCTTCCGGCGAGATTGTCAACCTATCCCTGGTGAGGAGAGGAAGAGTGCGCTCTAGAGAATGGGTTTCGGAGCCGATCGGTTCCCTCGTCAGCCTGTTTATCGGTCTGCCCGCCACACGTCGGAAACCTGGTCTTGGTCGCGTGGGCAGATATCCCACAATGGGAATTGGTGACATCCGGGACGGCGTGATCCCCCCCGTACGCAGGTTACCCCTTAGAGAATTGGCGCTTGAGCCGGGGGATGAAAGGTACGAGGCAAGTACCGGCGATCTCGTGCTGACTGCTCGTGGAACTCAACTCAAGGTAGGGTTGATCCGTCCCGAAAATGCGGGAGCACTTGTTATGTCAACTCTGATGATCATTCGCCCTAACAGTCGTATAAGGGCACCCTACCTGTTCGCCGTGCTTCGTAGTCCCGTATGCCACGCGGAACTTCAAAGCCGTCAGCGGAAGTCCACGGCGACCAGTTCTTGGAGCGTGCAGGATGTCGCGGCCCTTACTATCCCAGTGCCTTCGTTGCCGGTCCAGGATCAAATTGCGGCGTTGGTAGAGACTAGTGAAAGCCATTATCGGATTGCGGTCCGTGCGGCACGGCTGCGTCGGCGTACGACACAACTGGCTATCGACCAACTCGTTTTCGGAACCCCAGCGAAGTAGCTCAGAGGAGGTAAGATGGCACAGGCTAGTGGCTCTTCCCACTCGATCGCGCAGAGCCTGCTCACTACCTTGGATCTTCTCCGCGGAAGAATTACACGCCAGGAGCAACTCCTATTTGTGGGATGCCTTTTGGTAATTAAGTCTATATCGGCGAACGCGGAACTAGCCGATCCCGATTCCTGGGCGGCTGAATCGTCACATCCGAAACAACCATCTTGGTGGGATCGGATCGAAAACGGTCAAGGCGATCTTCTCGCCCGGATGCTCCAGCACGAGTTCGACCGAGTGGCCGAGAAGTACGAAGGTCTCCGCCCCGTGTTTCAGATGGTTGACATTCGTCGCCTTCTAGATCGCTTAGGGGGGACATACGACCTTCGGCGTGTGATTCACCAAATTTCGTATTTGCCCAGCGATTGGGGTGACGATTACTTGGGAGAGGTTTTTGAGTATCTCCTCATTCAATCCACCTTGCAGGATGTGAAGTATGGAGGCGCCTACGCGACTCCAGCCTCCGTAATACGGCTTCTGGTGGCACTAGCAGATCCTCATGCCGGGATGTCGATTTGTGACCCTGCTTGTGGGCTAGGCCGGTTCTTACTCGAAAGCGCAAATTATGTAGGAAGAGCAGATCTATCTGCTGGCCGTGTGCCATCCCAGGATAGGCAACTTGTGCTTGAAGGCCAGGAAATCAATACAGATACTTGGGCGCTCTGCAAGTTGAATTTGTTCCTTCATGGTTTGAGGGACACTCGGATCGAATTAGGTGACACGCTCCGGAACCCGAAACTCATCGACCGTGGCGTCCTGCACACCTATGACCGGGTCCTCACAAATCCGCCATTCAACCTCACAAACTGGGGTGTGGATGTGGCGCAGCGTGATCCGTATGGACGCTTTGGATTCGGGGTGCCGTCCAGTAGCGCGGATTACGCGTTTCTGCAACACGTAGTCTCCACTCTAAATCCTTGGGGTATAGGAGTCGTGGTACTAGCGCCGGGAGTGTTGATTCGGGCTGGTGCTGAGCGACGCATCCGGGAGCGGATGGTTCAGTCTGATATTTTTGAGGCTATCATCCACCTCCCGAAGAGCTTGTTCTATGGAACTTCTATCCCCGCAGTGGTGCTCGTGCTCAACCGGCAAAAGCCAGAGAACCGGGCAAAGCGTATCCTGTTCGTGGACGCTTCGGCTGCACAAACCGACTCCCGGGGGGGGTTGGAAGCGAATCTCGCACAGACCATAGTCGGGTACTATCGCAATTTTTCGGGACCCGAGCAACATGTCCGCATTGCCACCATCGAGGAGATTGCTGCAAACAACTTCGATTTGAATGTCAATCGCTATGTCACAGCGCTCCCTGACCGCAGTTCGCTGCATTTCGCAGAGGCGTTGGAGCGTACAACTCTACTTGAGAGGAAGCGTGACCACCTCGCAGAGGTGATGAATCAGCTCCTGCAAGAACTGGAAGCTCACCTTCCCTTGTAATCGTCGGCAGAGCATCAGCACCTATGGAGGAAAAGCAATCCGCTGGCATCACAAAGAGATAGCACATTATTTTCGGCCACCCGACAGTAGGAATTCAGAAGTTAGGCCTTGCCGCCCTTCTAAGTACCTCCTAAACTGCGACGCTTCAACCGGTCCCCCGGACCACAAAACGGAGGAAACCGTTGAGCACAGCAGCTCTTCAGGTCGGCAGCACGGCCCCCACCGGCGCCCTACGGCGCCGCGCGCTCTGGGCGCTCTTCGCCCTGTGCGCCTGGGTGTCGCCCGCGTCGGGGCAGCAGCAGGCGGACAGCGCCGGCGCCCCCGCAGCGGCGTCGCCGCGCGTCGCCGACCACGCGCCCTTCGGGCGCGAGTTCTGGACCCGACTCCGCGAGGAAGCCCGCCGCTTCCGCGAGATGGAGATCGGGTCCTTCTTCTTCGCCCGCCAGTACGCCATCTCCCCGGAGCTGGCGGCCATGATCCACGAGGAGGCCCGCGCCCAGGGGATCGATCCCGACCTGGCCTTCCGCCTGGTGCGCGTGGAGAGCCGCTTCCACACGCGGGCGCGCAGCCACGCCGGCGCCCTCGGCCTCACCCAGCTCATGCCCGGCACCGCCCGCGCGCTGGACCGGCGCATGAGGACCGCCGAGGCCATCATGGAGCCCCGCGCCAACCTGCGCACCGGCTTCCGCTACCTGCGCCGGCTGATCGACCACTACGACGGCAACGTGCGCCTGGCGCTGCTGGCCTACAACCGCGGCGAGGGCACGGTGGACCGCTCGCTGCGGCGCGGCCGCGACCCCGAGAACGGCTACTCGCGCAAGGTGCTGGGCACCGGCGCCGGGCGGTACCGGGGCAACGGCCTCGTCCCGCAGCGCCCGGGCGACTGAGACGCACACCGGGACCGGTTGAAGCCGGGGGGGCGCGCGCCGCAGGGGGTGCGCGCCCCTCGCGCGTCGGGGCCCCCCGCTTGCGCCCGCCCCGCCGCCGCCTACACTACACGGGGTCCGCGCCCGCCCACCCGCAGCCCCACCGCCATGAAGCCCGCCGCCTCCGCCCTGCTCCTCCTGGCCGCGCTCGCCGCCCCCGCCGCCGCGCAGGAGCGCCCCTTCGGCACGTTGCGCGAGCAGGCGGCGACGCGCCAGGAGTGGCTGCGCCTGCGCCTGGAGCGCGTGCTCCCGCGGGTGATGCGCGAGCAGGGCGTGGGGATGTGGATCGTCCCCATGCGCGAGTACGCCGAGGACCCGGTCTTCCGCGCGCTGGTCTCCCCCACCACCATGGCCGCGCGCCGCCGCACCATCTACGCCTTCTGCGACCGGGGCCCGGAGCGCGGGGTGGAGCGCGTCGCCATCGGCGGCACGGCGCAGGGCGGGCTGTACCGCGTGGTGCGCGACGCCGACGCGCCCGTGGGCTCCGCCGGGGTGCAGCGGCGCCCCGCCGAGCCGTGGGGCCCGGAGCAGTGGAAGCTGCTCGCCCCCGTGGTGGAGGCGTGCGACCCGCGCACCATCGCCGTCAACATCTCCCACACCCACGCCTTCTCCGACGGCCTCACCGCCGGCGAGTGGGAGCAGCTGTCCGCCGCCCTGCCGGCCCGGTACCGGGAGCGGGTGGTGCGGCGCGAGCGGCTGGCGCTGGACTACCTGGCCGAGCGCCTCCCCGAAATGCTCCCCGTCTACGTGGAGATGCAGCGCGTCGCGCACGCCCTGATCGCCGAGGCGTTCTCGGAGCGCGTGGTCACCCCCGGAACCACCCGCACCTCCGACGTGGCGTGGTGGATGCGCCAGCGCGTGAACGACCTGGGGCTGGGGAGCTGGTTCCAGCCCTCGGTGAGCGTGCAGCGGCGCGGCGTGGAGATGGGCGACTCCGCCGACCCCGTGATCCGCCGCGGCGACGTGCTGCACACCGACTTCGGCATCGTGGCGCTGGGGCTGCACACCGACACCCAGCACATGGGCTACGTGCTCCTCCCCGGCGAAAGCGACGCCCCCGCCGGGCTGTATGCCGCGCTCCGCCGCTCCAACCGCCTGCAGGACCTGCTGCTGGAGGAGATGGTCCCCGGCCGCAGCGGCAACGAGGTGCTGCGCCGCACCCTGGCCCGCATGCGCGGCGAGGGGATCGACGGCAGCATCTACACCCACCCGGTGGGCGACCACGGCCACGGCGCCGGCGCCACCATCGGCCTGTGGGACCGCCAGGAGGGCGTCCCCGGCGCGGGCGACGTGCCGCTGCGCCCGGACACCTGGTACTCCATCGAGCTCCAGGCCACCTCCCCGGTCCCCGAGTGGGGCGGCCAGCGCGTCCGCATGGCGCAGGAGGAGGACGCCCGGCTGGACGCGTCCGGCGCCCGGCACTGGGTGCTGGCCAGGCAGGAGCGGTTCCACCTGGTGAGATAGGGAACAGGTTACAGGGGACAGGTTACAGCCAGCCACTACGACGACGGCCGGAGCGCCCGCGCTTTTGCAGGCTGTCCCCCGTAACCTGTCACCTGTCCCCTAGCCGTCCGCGGATGACCCAGCCCGACGACACCCCGCCCCCCGCCGCGCCCCCGGAGTTCCGCTACCGGCAGGGTCTCGTCGTGCTGCGGCGGGTGCGGGAGCGGCCGCCGCCGTGGATGGAGTACGACCCGCGGGCGGACGCGTACGTGGCGCCGGGGAACCGGCTCCCGGAGGTGAGGGCGTGGGCGGCGGAGCACGGGGTGCGGGAGGGGGGGCCGGGGGCGGAGGCGCTGGGCGCGCCGCTGCTGGACCCGCGCGAGCCGCGCGACTACCAGAGGGAGGCGCTGGGGCGCTGGGAGGCGGCGGGGGGGCGGGGGACGGTGGTGCTCCCCACCGGCGCGGGGAAGACGCTGGTGGCGCTGCTGGCGGTGCACGGCGGCGGGCGGGGCGCGTGCGTGGTGGCGCCCACCCAGGCGCTGGTGGGGCAGTGGTTCTCGCAGCTGGCGGACGCCTTCGGGGCGGAGCGGGTGGGGGCGTTCTACGCCGCGGAGAAGGAGGTGCGGCCCATCACCGTCACCACCTACCACTCGGCGTTCGCGCTGCTGGAGCGCTGGGGCGACCGCTTCGACCTGCTGGTGCTGGACGAGGCCCACCACCTGGCCGACACCGCCGCGGGCGAGGCCAAGGCGTGGCACGACGCGCTCCGCATCGCCCCGGCGCCGCGGCGGCTGGCGCTCACCGCCACCTACCCGGACGGGCGCGACGCCGAGCTGCGGCGGCTGGTGGGGCCGGTGGTCTACCGGCGCAGCGTGGGCGAGATGACCAACGCCCAGCTCGCCCGCTTCGCCCTGGTGCGCGTCCCGGTGAAGCTGGACCCGGAGGAGGCGGAGGCGTACCGGCGGCGCACCGAGGAGTACGAGGCGTACGTCGCCACCCGGCCGTGGGCGGAGCTCCCCTCGGCCGAGGCGTGGCCCACGTTCATGACGGAGACGCGGGACTCGCGGGAGGCGCGGGCCGCGTTCCGGGCGTGGCTGGAGCGGGAGCGCATCGTCGCCACCTCCGGCGCCAAGCTGCGCGAGGCCGAGCGCATCCTCCGCCTCTTCCCCGCGGAAACGGCGGTGCTGTTCTGCGGCAGCGCGGACGCGGCGGAGGCCGTGTCCCGCCGGCTCGCCATCCCCATCATCACCGCCGGCACCCCGGCGTCCGAGCGCAAGGCGGTGCTGGACGCCATCGCCGCGGGGGAGATGCGGGCGGTGGCGAGCGTGCGGGTGCTGGACGAGGGGTGGGACATCCCCGCCGCCAAGCTGGGGATCGTGCTGGGCGACAACACCCGCGGCAGCCCCCGCCAGTTCGCGCAGCGGCTGGGGCGGCTGCTGCGCCGCCAGGGCGACTCGGTGGCCTCCATGTTCGAGATCGTGGCCGCGGGGACGCACGAGTTTTTTACCTCCCAGCGGCGCCGCCGCGGGCTCGCGGGGCCGCAGGACGGGCAGCTGGGGCTGGGCTTTTGATGCTGCGGCGCACGCACGCGGCGCCGTTCACGCGCGAGCGCCGCGGCGAGATCGTGGTGGACTACCTGCGCGAGAGCCCCGCCGTGGTCAGGCGGCTCGACGAGCTGTGCGAGCGCCTGCGCGAGCTGGAGGGGAGCACCCGCCGCGAGGTGGCCGACGCGCTACGCGACGAGCGCGCGCACGACGCCCGCCGCCTGGCCGGGATCGTCAAGGCGCTGCTGGACGCCGCCGACTTTCGCCCGCCGCCCGGCGCGGAGCGCGCCCCCGAGGTGCGCGCCGCGCTCTTCCGCGCCCGCGGCCGCCGCTGGCCGCCGCTGCCCGGCGACCGCGACCGCCCCTACCACGACGCCGCCGCCGAGCTGGGCACCACGCCCGCCGAGGTGGAGCGCCTGCTCTACGCCGACGCCCCCGGCGCCGCGCTGCTCGCCCGCGCACCCCGGCTGGACGGCCGCGGGCTGCTGCGCCGCTACGACCTGGAGCTGGCCCGCGCGGTGCTGCTGGACGCCACGCGCGTGCGGGTGACCGCCGCGGGCGGCTGGCGCGACCTGTTCCGCGCCGTCAAGCTGGCGCGCCTCATGTACCGGGTGTCCGCCGTCCCCGGCGGCTACGCCGTGGAGCTCACCGGCCCCGCCGCCGCCTACGTGGTGCGCCCCGCCCGCTACGGCGCCCGCCTGGCCCGGGTGCTCCCCGCGCTCGCCCGCGCGCCCGGGTGGCGCCTGGAGGCCGAGGTGGTCCGCGGCGGGCGCACGCTCGCCTTCCGCCTGGACGCCGGGACCGCCCCCTTCGCCGCGGACGCCGCCCCGGAGGCGTACGACTCCGCCTGGGAGCGCGCCCTCGCCGAGGAGTTCGCGGAGCGCATGGGCCCGGAGGAGCGCCGCGGCTGGACGCTGCTGCGCGAGGCCACCCCGGTGCAGGCCGGCGAGGAGGTGTTCCTCCCCGACTTCACCCTGCGCCACGCCGACGGCCGCGAGGCGCTGGTGGAGGTGGTGGGCTTCTGGACCCCCGCGTACCTGGAGGACAAGCTGCGGAAGGTGGAGGCCGCCGGCCTGCGCAACCTGGTGCTGGTCGTCTACCGCGGCCTCGCCGCCGGCGCCGACTGGGAGCGCGCCGGCGCGCCGGTGGTGTGGTTCACGAACAAGCCGCGGGTGGGGCCGGTGCTGGAGGCCGTCGAACGGCAGTGCGAAGGTGCGTGAGTGCGTGAGTGCGTGAGTGCGAAAGTGAACAGCAGTACGAAGTACGGAGTACACCGTGGGGCCGCAGTTCAGCCCTCCCCGGCCCGGGGAGGGTGGCGAGCCTCAAGCGAGCCGGGTGGGGTCCGCACTTTCGCACCTCGCACTTTCGCACTTCAGTCCCGCGACGCCCGCCACACCCACCAGGCCAGCAGCGGCTGCAGCGGCAGGCGCAGCCAGAGCAGCGCGGGCGCGATCCCGCCGCCGGCGCCCTCCGGGTCCAGCGCCATGTACAGGTTGGCGGGGAACACGGCGGCGAGCAGGAGCACCAGGCCGGTCCCGGCGGCGCGGCGCAGGCGGGGCGCAAGCAGGCCCAGGCCGCCCGCGATCTCGAACCCCCCGCTGAGCAGCACCAGCAGGTGGGGATTCGGGAAGAAGGGCGGGACGATGCGGAGGTAGGCTTCTGCAGAGAGGAAGTGCAGGACCCCGGCGGCGGTGAACAGCAGTGCGAGCGCCGCGCGGGACGCGCTCACCCGCCGCGGATCCGGCGGGTGAGCGCGGGGACCAGGCCCTGGAGGCGGGCGTACAGGGCGAGCTGGCCGCGGTGGTACTCCTCGTGGCCGATGCCGTGGTGCATCCAGGTCAGGCGCGACGCGTACGTGCCGTCGAACTGGCGGATGGGGCCGAGCATGTGCTCCGCCCCGGCCGCCCGGATCCGCTCCGCGCCGGCCTCGTGCGTCTCGCGCAGCAGGCGCAGCAGCTCCTCCTTCGACGAGATCCCTTCCGCCGCGGCGCCGTAGTCCGCGACGTGCTCGTCGAAGGAGCGGCGGGCGAAGTCGCCGTCCGGTCGCGACAGTTCCCCCGCCATCATCATCCCCGACTGCACCACGTGCAGCACCAGCTCCGCCACGCTCCTCGACTCCGGGGCGGGGCGGAAGCCGAAGCGCTCGGCGGGGAGACCCTCCACCTCGTCGGCGACGCCGGCGCGGGCATAGGCCCACGCGGCGAGCGCCTCGTCCAGCAGGCGTCCGCCGTCCATGTGTGCTCCGGGAGAAAAGAGTACGGGGCGGCCATGGCGGCCGCCCCGGGCGGAGAGACCGTCCGCGCTACGCCTGCGCGCCGGCGGGCTCCGTCTCCACGGCGGCCTCGGGCGCGGGCTGCGCCGGCGCGGGGTCGCCGGAGGCGGGCTCCGGCTCGACGAGCAGCCCGGAAAGGCGCTCCAGGTGCTGCGGCGTGCAGTACAGGCGGATCTCCCCGCGCTCGCCGCGGCGCACCCGCGGGCGCGAGAAGCACACCACCCGGTGCTGGTCGCACAGGCGCTCCAGCGTCCTCACCGCGCGGGCCAGGCCCTGCTCGCCGTCCTCGCCGGCCCACCCCAGGTGCCGGGCCACCTCCTCGGCCGAGACCGCGTCGTGGACGGTGGGGTTGAAGGCGTCCTCGTCCAGCCGCTCGATCACCAGCTCGCGGTCGCGCAGGAAGCGGAGCACCTCGTCGCAGTCGCGCCCGCAGCCGTCCTGGTCCACGGCGCTCGACACGCTCACCCCCTCCAGCTCGCACACCTCCGTCCCCCCCACCCCGTCCTCGTCCGCCTGCCACATCTCCAGGGCCAGGCGCTCGGCCGTCTCCGGGTCGGGCGCGCTCACCGCGTACCGCACGGTCACCCGGTAGGCGACGTCCACCTCGAACTGCTTGTCGTCCATCTCCGAAACCCTCCGGTGGCTTTTTCCACTGTTTTGGGGGAGCGGGGGACGCTCCCGGCCGGAGGCAATGCGAGGATCGTGCTAACGGGTTTTCAACGTCCACGAAACGGCTGTTTTGGGCACGTCCCCCGCGTGCGCGGGGGCCGCTCCTCACGTACTGCTTTTCAGCCGTTGCAGGCTGTTCCCTGTTCCCTGTTCCCTGTCCCCTGCCGTTCGACTTCCCTCGCCACCTCGCGCAGGTCGAACGGCTTCTCGAACGCCGGGCGGCCGGTGGCGTCCAGGAACGCCCTGCGCGCGGGGGAGATCACGTCGCCGGTGGCGAACACCACGCGGCCGGCGACCTGCGGGTGGCGCTCGCGGAGGACGCGGAACAGCTCGTCGCCCGGCATCTCGGGCATCTTGAGGTCCAGCAGCACGGCGTCGTACCCGGCCGCGGCGATGCGCTCCAGCGCCTCCGCGCCGGAGCCGGCCTCGTCCACGCGGTGGCCGCGGCCCTCCAGGTAGCGCTTGACGATGCGGCGCAGCCCCGCCTCGTCGTCCACCACCAGCACCCGGCGCGGCGCGGTCGCGGGCGCGGGCTCGTCCGCGGCGGGGGGCGGGGCGGCCGGGCCCGCCACGGGGACCAGGGGGATCTCCACGGTGAACGCCGCGCCCGCGCCGGGCTCCGACCTCACCGTGATGACGCCGCCGTGCTCGGCCACGATCCCGTGCGACACCGCCAGCCCCAGCCCCGTGCCCTCGCCCACGCCGCGCGTGGTGAAGAACGGGTCGAAGACGCGGGCGCGCACCTCCTCCGGGATCCCGGGGCCGTCGTCGGCCACGCGGAAGCGCAGCACGCCCTCGCCGGCCTCCGTGCTCACCGTCACCCGGCCGCGCCCGCGCCCGGAGGCGATGGCCTGCTCGGCGTTGTTGAGCAGGTTGAGCGCCACCTGCTCCAGCTGCGGGCCGTCGGCCAGGGTGAGTGGGAGGTCCGGGGCGAAGCGGGTTTCCAGCGCCACGTGCGCGGCGCGCAGCCCGCCCTCGCGGAAGGCGCACACCCGCCCCACCACCTCGTTGAGGTCCGTGGGCGACCGCTCGTGCGGCGTCCTCCGCGCGAAGTGCAGCAGCCCGCGGACGATGCGCGCGGCCCGGTCCGCGTGCTCGCGGATGGCGCGGGCGTCCTCGGCGGCCTCGCCGCGCAGCCCCGCCGCCAGCAGCTCCGCCGTGGTCTTGACCACGGTGAGCGGGTTGTTGAGCTCGTGCGCCACCCCGGCCACCAGCTCGCCGATGGCCGCCAGCTTGGCGGACTGCATCAGCCGGCGCTCGCCCTCCACCTGCTCCGTCAGGTCCACCCCGATGGTGACCACCCCGCCGATCTCCCCGCCGCTCCCGTAGTACGGCGAGGCGGAGATCAGGATTGGGAAGTTCTCGCCGCTCCTGCGCGTGGCGGAGACGGCCTGCGTCCAGGGCTCGCCGCGGGTGGTGGCGGCCAGGAACGCCGCCGAGATCTCGTCGGCGTTGGAGACGTTGCGTCCCAGCACCCCCACGTCGCGCCCCACCAGCTCCTCCGGGGCGTAGCCGTGTACGCTCTCCGTCCCCCCGGCGTACTGGATGCGCCCCTCCAGGTCGGTGATCACCACCGCGTGCCCCACCATCCGCTCGATGGAGGCCAGCACCTCGCGGAAGCGGGCCTCCGACTCGCCCACCCTGCGGTCCAGCAGCGCGTTGTCCACCGCCACGGCGGCCTGGTCGGCCAGCGACTCGAACAGCCGGACGTCCTCGTCCGAGTACGGCTCCGCGTAGCTGGACACCCCCAGCACCCCCAGCACCCGCCCGTCCTTGACCAACGGCGCGTGTACCGCGGCGCGCGCGGCGCGGCGGGTGTTCCCCCAGGGGGTGCCGCCCGCGTCCTCCCCGCACACCACCGTGCGCCGCTCGCGGATGGCCCGGCTGGTGGGGCCGCCGCCCAGCGGCAGCCGCTCCCCCGGGTACTCGATCCCCCCGTCGTACATGAGCGGGTAGCGGATCGTCCCCGAGGCCTCGTCCCAGAGCGCCACGTAGAAGGCGTCGCGCCGCAGCACCCGGCCCACCTGCACGTAGAAGGCGCGGTACAGCCGGTCCGGGGACCGCTCCGAGGCCAGGATGCGGGCCACGTCCACCAGCACCGCCAGCCGCCCCGCGCGCCGCTCCCGGTCGGCGGAGACCGCCTCCAGGCTGCGGTTCGCCGCGTGCAGGCTCCCCACCGTGGCGGCCCGCGTGCGCGCGTATGCGAGGGAAAGGAGGAGGATCAGCGCCAGCACGGTCAGGTGCACCGCCGCCCCCGCCACGGCGTGGTGCCGGGCGGGGACCACGTCCGGGAACGGGAAGCCGCGCAGCTCCAGCGCCCACAGCCCGGCCACGGCCGCCAC
>JBFMFL010000101.1:0-20742 GCA_040752145.1 Gemmatimonadota bacterium | reverse complement strand
CGCCCGGCTCCGCCGTTCCCGGAACCGGTCCGGCCCCGGCGGGGCGCCTCGCCGCGCCCCCGACCCGCAGCACCCGGATCGGCCCCCCTTCGCTCGCCGGCCACGCCCTCCCGATCGCTCCCGGAGACATCGATGCGGTTTCCTGCCAGGCTCGCCGCGCCGTGCGCGGCGCTGCTCCTGACCCTCGCGCTCGCCCCTCGCCCCCTCGCCGCCCAGTCCGGCGACATCGGCGTCCGCGGCGACGTCAACCGCGACGGCGGCGTCACGGCCGTCGACGCGCTCGCGGTGCTCTCCCACGTGGTGGGCAAGCCGCTCCCGGCCACCTACACGGTCCAGCAGGACGGCGATGCCGACGGCAACGGCCAGGTGACGGCGCTGGACGCGCTGGTCATCCTGGGGCACGCGGTGGGCAGGGACGTGGCCCGGTATCCCGTGGGGCGCAGGCTCCTTTCCGGTGTGGTGGGGAGCGCGGGGGGATCCGTGGTCTCCCGGGGCGACTCGATCCGGCTGGACTTCCCGGAGGGTGCGCTCGCCGAGGCGGTGGACATCACCGTGCAGCCCGCGGACGGGATGGCCGCCGACGGCGGCAAGCTCCCGGGGGCCATGCTGGAGCTCGGGCCCAGCGGGCAGCGCTTCGCCCGGCCGGTGCGGCTGACGCTGCGCTACGACCCGGCCGCCGTCCCGCAGGGGGTGCCGGCGGCGGAGCTGCGCATCCATCGCCGCGAGGGCGACGTCTGGACTGAGGTGCCGGGGGGGGGCGTGGACGTGGCGACCGGGACGGTCACCGCGGAGCTGAGCGGGTTCAGCACCTACGCGGTGATGCCGCGCGCCGCCCCGGCGCGGGGGCTCGCCCTGTCCAAGGAGGCGGGCGACGCACAGACCGGGGTCGCGGGACGGCCGCCGGCGGACTTCCTGGTGGCCCGGCTGGTGAACGCGGCCGGGCGCGGGGTGCCGGGCGTGGAACTCGCCTGGGAGGTGACGGAGGGCGGCGGGTCGGTGCGCGCGCTGGAGGCCCGCACGGACAGCGCGGGGCGCGTCCGCGCCGTGTTCACGCTGGGCGCGGTGCCGGGGACCAACGCCGTGCGGGTGTCGGCGGCCGGCGCGGAGCCGGCGGTCTTCACCGCGCGGGGCGTGGCCGACGCGCCCGCCGCGGCCACGGTGGTGGCCGGCGCGGACCAGGCGGCGACGGCCGGGACCGCGGTGGCGACGCCGCCCGCGGTGCGGGTGACCGACTCGTCCGGGAACGCGGTGGTGGACGTGGCGGTGACCTTCGCGGTGGCGAGCGGCGGCGGCAGCATCACCGGCGGCGCGGCCCGCACCGACGGCAGCGGCGTCGCCACGGTGGGCTCGTGGACGCTGGGGACCACGGCGGGGCCCAACACCCTCGCCGCGACGGTGCAGGGCGGGCCCACGGCGACGATCGCGGCGACGGGGCTCCCGGGCGCGGCGGCGGCGATCTCCATCCGGTCGGGCGACGGCGGCACGGCCGTGGTGGCGACCCCCCGCGCGCTGGAGGCGAGGGTGGTGGACGCCCACGGCAACGGCGTCCCCGGGGTGACGGTGGCCTGGGCGGTGGCCACGGGCGGCGGCTCGCTCGCGGCGCCGGCCTCCGCCACCGACGCGGCGGGCGTGGCCTCGGCGGCGTGGACCCTGGGCGGGACGGTGGGGACGCAGACGGTCACCGCCTCGGCGGCGGGGCTCGCGGGCTCGCCCCTCACCTTCACCGTCGCCACCACGCCGGCCGCGGCGTCGCAGCTCGCCCTCGCCGCGCAGCCCTCGCCGACGGCGCGCAGCGGGATCGCCCTGGCGGCGCAGCCGGTGGCGCAGCTCCGGGACGCGTTCGGCAACGCGGTCGCGCAGGCCGGCGTCGCCGTGACGGCGGCCATCGCTTCGGGCGGAGGGACGCTGGGCGGCACCGCTACGGTGAGCACGGACGCGGCCGGCGTCGCCACGTTCACGGACCTGGCGATCTCCGGCACGGTGGGGCAGCGGACGCTCGCCTTCTCGGCGGACGGGCTGACGGGCGTCACCTCCGACGCGACCGACGTCGCCGCGGGCACGCCGGCCGGCATCGCCGTCGCCGCGGGCGACGGACAGACGGCGACGGCCGGGAGCGCGGTCGCCGTCGCGCCCTCGGTGCGGGTGACCGACGCCAGCGGCAACCCGGTGTCAGGCGTGGGTGTGGCCTTCGCGGTCGCCAGCGGCGGCGGGAGCGTCGCGGGGGCGACCGTGAGCACCGACGCGAGCGGCGTCGCCGCGGTCGGGAGCTGGACGCTGGGGACCACGGCGGGCGCAAACACGCTGACGGCTTCGTCCACGGGGCTCGCGGACGTGACCTTCGCCGCCACGGGCGTGGCGGGCGCGGCGGCGGCCATCTCCGTCCAGTCCGGCGACGGCGGCAGCGCGCAGGTGGGGACCGCGCGCACCCTGGAGGCGCGCGTGGTGGACGCCAACGGCAACCCGGTGCAGGGGACGACGGTCTCCTGGGCCGTGGCGGCGGGCGGCGGGTCGCTGGGCGCGCCGTCCTCCACGACCGATGCGGCCGGCGTGGCCTCCGCCACCTGGACGTTCGGGACCACGGCGGGCGCGCAGGGCGCCACGGCCTCGGCCGCGGGGCTCGCGGGGTCGCCGCTCGCCTTCGCGGCCACCGCCACCCCGGCGCCGGCCTCGCGCCTGGCGGTCGCGGCGCAGCCCTCGTCGGGCGCCCGCAGCGGGATCGACTTCGCGGCGCAGCCCGCCGTGCAGCTCCAGGACGCCCACGGCAACGCGGTGGCGCAGAGCGGCGTGGCGGTGACGGCGGCGATCGCCACCGGCGCGGGCACGCTGGGCGGCACGCCCACCGCCGCCACCGACGCGGCGGGCCGGGCGACGTTCGCCGGGCTCTCCATCAGCGGCGCGACGGGCGCCTACACGCTGGGCTTCTCGGCCGCGGGGCTGGCGGACGCCGCCTCGGGCGCCATCACCCTCGCCCCCGGCGACCCGGCGGCGCTGACGGTCGCCACGCAGCCGTCGCCGACGGCGCAGAGCGGGATCGCCTTCCCGACGCAGCCGACGGTGCAGCTCCGGGACGCGAGCGGCAACGCGGTGAGCCAGGCGGGCGTCGCGGTGACGGCGGCGATCGCCTCCGGCGGCGGCACGCTGGGCGGCACCGCCACCGCCACTACCGACGCCATGGGCCTCGCGACTTTCGGCAATCTCGCCATCAGCGGCACGGCCGGGCAGCGCACCCTCTCCTTTGCCAGCGCCGGCCTCGCCGGTGCGTCCTCGGCGGCCGTGGACGTGGTGGCCGGCGCCCCGGCGAGCCTGACCGTCTCCACCCAGCCCTCCTCGTCGGCGCAGAGCGGGATCGCCCTGCCGGCGCAGCCGGTCCTCCAGCTGCGGGACGCGGACGGCAACGCCGTGCCGCAGGCCGGCGTCCCGGTGACCGCCTCCATCGCCTCGGGCACGGGGACGCTGGGCGGTACGGCCACCGTGGCGACCGACGCCGCCGGGCGGGCCGCGTTCACCGACCTGGCGGTCAGCGGGCCGGTGGGGTCGTACACGCTGGGCTTCGCCTCGTCCGGGCTGGCGGGGGCCACCTCGGGCACCATCACGCTGGCGGCGGGCGCCCCGGCGACCCTCGCCGTCAACGCGGGTAGCGGGCAGACGGCCGCGGCCGGCACCGCGGTGGCGACGGCTCCGTCCGTGGTCGTGCGCGACGGCAGCAACAACCCCGTCGCCGGCGTCAGCGTGAGCTTCGCGGTGGCGACCGGCGGCGGCAGCGTCGCGGGCGGGACGGCGACCACCGACGCGAGCGGCATCGCTACCGTGGGGAGCTGGACGCTGGGCACGACGGCGGGCTCCAACACGCTGACCGCTTCGGCCGGCGGGCTGACGCCCGTCACCTTCACGGCGACGGCGACGGCGGGCGCGGCGACGCAGCTGGTCCTGACGGCGCAGCCCTCCGCGACGGCGCAGAGCGGGATCGCGTTCGGCGCGCAGCCGTCGCTCCAGCTGCGCGACGCCTACGGCAACGACGCGGCGCAGGCGGGCGTGTCCGTCACCGCGGCGATCGCCTCGGGCGGCGGCACGCTCGGGGGGACCGGCACCGTCTCGACGGACGCCGCCGGGCGGGCCTCCTTCGCGGGCCTGTCGATCAGCGGCACCGTCGGGGACCGCACGCTGTCCTTCTCGGCGGGCGGCGTGACGGGCGCCACCTCCAGCACCATCAGCGTGACGGCGGGCGCGGCTTCGCAGCTCGTCATCACCCGGCAGCCCTCCTCGACCGTGCAGAACGGCTCGTTCCTGGGGATGGCGCCGATTCTCCGGCTGCGCGACGCCAGCGGCAACGACGTGGCGCAGGCGGGCGTGTCCGTCACGGTGGCGATCGCCTCGGGCGGCCCCGTGCTGAGCGGCACGACGGTCCAGAGCACCGATGCCGCCGGGCAGGTGGTGTTCGGCGGGCTGGTCATCACCGGCGCGGCCGGCGACCGCACGCTGGGCTTCTCCGCGGCGGGGCTGGCCGGCGCCACGTCCAGCGCCATCACCGTGACGCCGGGTCCCGCGGCGAGCCTCGCCGTCAGCGCGGGCGACGGGCAGACGGCGACCGCCGGGAGCGCGGTGGCGACCGCGCCCTCGGTGCTGGTGCGCGACGTGAGCAACAACCCGGTGCCCGGCGTGAGCGTGACCTTCGCCGTCGCGAGCGGCGGCGGCAGCGTCACGGGCGGGACCGCCACCACCGACGCGGGTGGGATCGTCACCGTCGGGAGCTGGACGCTGGGCACCGCGGCCGGCGCCAACACGCTGACCGCCTCGTCCGGCGGGCTGACCCCGGCCACCTTCACGGCCACGGGCGTGGCCGGCCCGGCGGCGGCCATCTCCATCCAGTCCGGCGACGGCGGCACGGCCACGGTGGCGAGCACCCGCACGCTGGAAGCCCGGGTGGTGGACGCCAACGGCAACCCGGTCGCGGGCCACACCGTGTCCTGGGCCGCGGCCACCGGCGGCGGCTCGGTGAGCGCGCCCACCTCCACGACCAGCGCCGCGGGCGTCGCCTCGGTCGGCTGGACGCTGGGGACCGCGGCGGGCGCGCAGACCGCTACCGCCACGTCCACGGACCTCACGGGCTCGCCGCTGACCTTCACGGCGACCACCACCGCGGCGGCCGCGGCGGCGGGGAGCAGCACCCTGGCGGCGAGCCCCGCCTCCATCACGGCGGACGGGACCTCGGCATCGACGCTGACCGTCCAGCTCAGGGACCCGTACGGCAACGCCGTGGGGGCGAGCGCCGGCACCGTGGTTCTCTCCGCCACCTCCGGCACGCTCTCCGCCGTGACGGACAACGGCAACGGCACCTACACCGCCACGCTCACCGCGCCCACCACGGTCGGCTCGGCGACGGTCGGCGGCACGCTGGACGGCGGCGCGCTGGCGGGCACGGCCACGGTCGCGTTCGTGCCGGGCGCGGCGGCGCGCTACACCGTGACCCCGAGCGCCGCCACGGCCACCGCCGGGAGCACGGTCACGGTCACGGCGCAGCTGGTGGACGCCAACGGCAACGCCGTCCCGGCGGCCGGGCGCACGGTCACCTGGAGCAGCGCGAACGGCGGCTCCTTCGCCACGCCCACCGGCACCACGGACGCGGCCGGCACCGCCACGGTCGTCTTCACCACCAGCACCACGTCCGGCACCACGCACACCGTCACCGCCGACGACGGCGCCGTCAACGGCACCAGCGGCAGCGTCGTGACGCAGGTGGGCGCGGCCTCCGCCATCGTCAAGAGCGGGGCGGACGGCGTCTCGCTGGCCGCCGGGAGCGCGGTGGCTCCGCTCCCCACGGTGCGCGTCGTCGACGCCAACGGCAACGGCGTCCCGGGGGTGAGCGTGGTCTTCGCGGTCACGGCCGGCGGCGGCGGCGTCACCGGCGAGACCCAGACCACCGACGCGGTCGGCGCGGCCACGGTGGGGGGCTGGACGCTGGGGACCACGGCGGGCGCCAACACCCTCTCCGCCACGGCGGGGAGCCTGAGCGCCGGCTTCGCGGTCACCGGGACCGTCGGCCCGGCCTCGGCGGCGGGGACGCAGATCACCACCGTGAACGCGGCGCTCACCGCGGGGAGCATCACCACCGTCACGGTCCAGCTCAAGGACCAGTACGGCAACGACGTCACGACGGGCGGCGCCACGGTCGCGCTCGCCACCGACCTGGGCACCGTCGGCCCCGTGACCGACGTCGGCAACGGCACCTACACGGCGGACCTGACGCACACCGGCACCGACGGCACCGCCACGGTCACCGGCACGCTCGGCGGCACGCCCATCGCCGACAACGCGGTGGTCACCTTCCAGTCGGGCGGCATCCAGCGCACCTGGACGGGGCTGGCGGGGAGCAGCTGGAACACCGCCGGGAGCTGGAGCCCGCGCGGGACGCCGACCTCCTCCGACACCATCGTCGTCAACGGGGGCGGGACGCAGCCGCAGGTCACCGACGCGGACAAGACGGTGGAGCGGCTGGTGATGACCTCGGCGGGCGGGACGCTCGACCTGGGCGGGTTCAAGCTCGTCGTCACCGGGGACGCCGTCGTGTCGGGCGGGGCGGTCAGCAACGGCATCGTGCAGATGAGCGGGAGCGGGCGGAGCATCCAGGGCACGGTTCCCAACCTGCTCGTCACCGGGAGCGTCTCGGCGGGCGGGAGCACCACGGCCAGCGGCAAGCTCACCGTGACCAACGGCAGTCTCACCATCAGCAACCAGACGCTGACCATCAAGGGGCAGTGACGGACTGACGAGGCACGGCGGATTCGGGCGTGCCCCTCGCTGTCGCTCGGGTCGGGCTGCGGCTCCGTAGCAGACGAAACGACCGTCTGCAACGGAGTCGAGCCCCGGCGGAAACTGCCCCGCCGGGTCTCGCCCCTTCGGGCCGGCATCCCTCACGCGGGCTTCGCGCTGGCGTCCGCCGGTTCCCAACCGACAGCCGCACCGGCGAGCCCTGCTCGCCGGTGCGGCTTCGCATTGAGGCTGGAATTCGAGCGCACGAATCGGGTGGTGGCGCGGCGGCGCAGCGGGCAGCTTTGTGGCCGGCCGGGACGAGCGATGCCCGGCGACACCGCATCCCCGAGGAGCCATGCCACGCTACCGCACCATCGCGATCCCCACCGCCACGGCGGAGGCCGTCCGCGCCACGCTGCGCTCGCCCGGCTACGGGCACCCGGCCCACTCCGAGGTGGCGGCGGGCTACGGGCCCTGCCGGCACTGCCTCCGCACCTTCCGGGTCGGCGCGGAGCGGCGGATCCTCTTCACCCTGGACCCGTTCCACGGGGTGGAGCCGTTCCCGCTCCCCGGGCCGGTCTTCATCCACCAGGACCCGTGCGAGAGGTACCCGGAGGAGGGCGGCTTCCCGGAGGAGCTGACGGCGCACCCGCTGACGCTCTGCGGCTACGCGCGGGGGCGCGAGCTGCGGGAGGAGGTGCGCGTGCAGGGGGCGGAGGTGGAGGCGGGGGTGGCACGGCTCCTCGCGCGCCGCGACGTGGACTACGTGCACGTGCGGGACACCTCCGCCGGGTGCTACGACTTTCGCATCGAGCGCGCGGAGGGGCCCGCCTGAGCGACCGGGAGCGCTTGCCAGGGGGCGGAGGCGCGGGGTAGCTTGGCGCGTCCGGCCGGAGCCGTCCCCGCGATCCCCGATCCCCACGATGAAGCCCAGCGCCCTCCCCCTTCTGCTCGCGCTCGCCGCCTGCGCCCCGGCCGCACCGTCCGCGTCCGGCCCGCCGCCGCGCCTGGCGGCCCTGGAGGCGGAGGTGCGGCGCATCGTCCAGGAGCTGCCGGGGGACACCCTGGAGGTGTCCGTGGCGCTCAAGGACCTGCAGGGCGGCGATTCGCTGCTGGTGGACGCGCACGTGCCGATGCACGCGGCCAGCACCATGAAGGTGCCGGTGATGCTGGAGCTGTTCCGGCGGGCGGACGCGGGGGAATTGTCGCTGGACGGGCCGGTGGAGGTGAGGAACCGCTTCCGCAGCATCGCCGACGGGAGCGCGTACACCCTCACCGCCGCGGACGACAGCGACGGGGAGATCTACCGGCGGCTGGGCGAGCGGATGACGGTGCGGGAGCTGGTGGAGCGGATGATCACGCGCTCCAGCAACCTGGCCACCAACCTGCTCATCGACCTGGCGGAGCCGGCGCGGATTGGGGCCACGCTGGCGTCGCTGGGGGCGGCGGAGACGGTGGTGCTGCGCGGGGTGGAGGACGGGCCGGCGTTCCGCGCGGGGATGAACAACACCACCACGGCCTACGGGCTGATGAAGACGCTGGAGGCGATCGCCGCCGGGCGGGCGACGTCGCCGCGGGCCACGGAGGAGATGCTGGCGATCCTGGGGCGGCAGGAGTTCCGGGAGATGATCCCGGCGGGGCTCCCGGCCGGCGTGCGCGTGGCGAACAAGACGGGGTGGATCACCGGCATCAACCACGACGCGGCGGTCGTGATGCCGGAGGGGCGGCGGCCGTACGTGCTGGTGGTGCTCACGCGCGGCTTCCAGGACCGCGAGCTGGCCCGGCGCACGGCGGCGGAGGTGTCGCGGCGGAGCTGGGAGGCGGTGGCGGGCGGGCGGTAGCTACTCCGCGGGGACCACGGCCTCGATGGTCTCGCCTTCGCGGACGCGGGAGCGGCCGCTGTTCACGGAGCGGCGCTCCTCCACGGCGCCGCCGGCGCCGCGCACGCGCAGCAGCACCTGCGAGGCGCGGGTGAGGGCGGGGTTCCAGGTGGCGGTGCGGCCCCCGTCGGAGAGGCGCACGGGGAGGGCGTCGGGCATGGCGGCGCTCCGGCGGGTGGTTGGACGGGGATGGACGGGGTGCGTATATTCGGGGCAACGGGCGCCCCGCGCGAGGGTGCGCCTCCCCCGAACGACCAGCCGGGAGACCCCATGGCCGACATAACGTGCACGCGCTGCGGCCAGGAGCGCGCCGCCGTCCCGTACGCCCCCTTCAACAACGACCTGGGCCGGCGCATCCACGCCGAGATCTGCCAGGTGTGCTGGGCCGAGTGGCTCCGCCAGCAGACCATGCTGATCAACCACTACGGGCTCAACGTGCGCGACCCCGAGGCCAAGCAGTTCCTCACCGAGAACACCGAGAAGTTCCTGTTCGGCGGCGACGCCGAGCAGGTGGACACCAGCAAGAAGGGCACGATCAGCTGGTGACCCGGCGGGCGGCGCGGACCCCCGGGGCCCGCGCCGCTCAGCCCCGCCCGTCGCGGTTCAGCAGGTTGTCGATGCGGGTCCACTCCCGCGTCAGGTCCGCACGGTCCTCCGCGTCCCCGCCGCTCTCGGCCTCCCGCAGCAGCTTCATCAGCCGGTCGCGCTGGGCCTCCAGCTTCTTCCGCTCCGCGTCGCTCATTCCCGAGGGGTTGTTCACGCTCGCTCTCCCGTGGTGGGTGGTTCCCGCTCCCGCCGTGCCGCCGCGCACGGCGCGTGCCGCGCGCTGGCTCGCCCGGACGCACGATTCCTGCTATCTTTGCCGGCTGTTTCGGTTTCGGCGGCGGCCCGACGGCCGCGCCGCTCGTCCCCAGTTCCGGAGTCCCGGGATGTACCCGTTCCGTCCGATCCCCGCCCTGCTCCTCGCCGCGCTGGCCGGCTGCGCCTCGGGCGAGGCGATGGTCGCCTCCGCCCCCGCCGCGCCCGTCCCCGAGACGGCGGCCCCCGCGGACACGCTGCCGCCCGCGCCCCCGGCCGAGCCGGACGCCCCGCTGGAGGAGCGCTGGGCAGCCCCCTTCGCCGTGCAGAGCGTGGGGCAGCTGGCCGCTCGCGATCCGCGCCCGGCCGTGGTCCGCCTGGCGGCGGACAGCGCCCCCAAGCCCGCCGCCCCCGACACCGTGCCGCTGGCCGCGGTGCCGGTGGACACGGCCTCCGCGCGCCCCCGCGCGGACTCCACCCGCACGGCCGCCCGCCCGCCGCGGCCCGCGTCCGGCGGCTCCGCGGCCTCCACGCCCACCCGGAGCGGCGCGCGGCGGAGCCACGAGGTGAAGCCGGGCGAGACGTTCTACGGCGTGGCGCGCCGCTACGAGGTGACGCCGGCCGCGCTGCGCGCCGCCAACCCCGGCGTGGACCCGGAGACGCTGCGCAGCGGCACCACGCTGTGGATCCCCGGGGCGGCGGCCGCGTCGTCCTCCACCGCGCCCAAGAGCGGCGAGAGCCGCGCATCGGCCGGCGGCACGTCCCGCCCGGGCGCGTCGTCCACGGCGCGGGCGGGGCGGCGCACCCACAAGGTGGTGCGCGGCGACACGCTGTTCGGCATCGCGCGCAAGTACGGCGTGTCCGCCGCGGCCATCCGCGCCGCCAACAAGCTGGAGGACGACAACGTCAAGCTGGGCGCGACGCTGGTGATCCCGGCCTCGTAGACCTCGACCGACAGTAGATCGCGGAACCGCGAAGCGCCCGGCACCCGCCGGGCGCTTCGTCCTTCCGGGCGCTCAGCCCGGCCGCTCCTCGCCCAGCGCGTCCACGAAGCGCCCCAGGAGCCGCGCGAAGGTGCGCCGGTCCTCCTCCGGCCAGCCGCGCATGGCCTCGTCGAAGAAGCGGCGGCGCGTGCGGCGCGCGGCCGCCACCAGCTCCCGTCCGGCATCGGTGAGCTCCAGCACGCTGCGCCGCCCGTCCGCCTGCGACGCCAGGCGCCGCACGTAGCCCCCCTCGATGGCGGCGCTCACCACCCGGCTCGCCCGCGACGGGTCGATCCCCAGCCGCTCCCCCACCGCCCCCACCGTCACCTCCGCGCCCGACTCGTCCGGGCCCTGGTCCACGGCGTCCACCACCCCGATCAGCGCCATGTCGAACGGGACCTCCAGCTCGCTCGCCATCCGCCGCCCGATGGTGTGGCGGGTCATGCTGCGGCGCAGGCGCACCATGGCGCGCTCCACGGCCGCGGCCGGCTCGGCGGCGGGTGCCTCGTCGGAGTTCGGGTGGGTTGGGGTCATGCGCTGAACATAAAGGTTGACGCGGCGGAGTGCGAGTTGTATGCTACTGGCAATTGGTTGCATTTAGCATGTAAGTGCCCTCTGTCCGGAGACCGTTCCATGACCATGTTGCTGCTCGTCGTCGTACACTGGCTGCACGTGCTCGCCGGGACCGTGTGGTTCGGCGGGCAGGTGTTCGGCAGCCTGGTGCTCACGCCCGCGCTGCTGGGCCGACCCGCGGCCGAGGCGCGGGAGCTGGTGCAGGGGATGGGCCGGTGGGCGGGGCCGGTGATGGGCGGCTCGGGGATGCTGGTGCTGCTGCTGGGGATCGTGCGCGGCACGGTGCTGGGGCCGGTGCGCTCGCTGGAGGCGCTGTTCTCCACGGCGTACGGCCTCACCTTTTTGGCCGCGCTGCTGCTGACGCTGTTCGTGATGGGGTACTCGGGGAAGGTGAGGGGGCGGATGATGGAGCGGGTGTGGGACGGCGACGGCTACCGCCCCGGCGCCGCGGAGTACCTGCGCCGCACCGGCGCCGTCACGCTGGCCGGCCTGACCGCCATCGTGCTCTGCATGGTGCTGATGCGCTTCGGACTGTAGTGGGGGATCCGCAGGCCGCTTACCTTGTCCGGTGCTTGCGGCGGCCGCTCAACCGACACCCAGGAGCACCCATGAAAGCCTCCCGTACGTTTCTCCTTCTGCTCTCCGCCGCCATTGCCGGCGCGTGCGGCCGCGCCCCGGAATTGGTCGCGCCGTCCGAAACCGCTGTGCGCTCCGGGACCGTCCAGGCGACGAGCGGCGCGGACTCGCTCGTGGTTGCGGAGCAGCGCGGCGTGTATACCTTCGGGAGTGGCAACTGAACTGGCGAGCGGCATCCTGCAACGCGACGAAGATCCCCCGGCTCCGAGGAGCCGGGGGATCTTCGCGTCCGGGGACTCCGCGCCCGTGCTGTGTGTGCCGGTGGGAACGGTGGCGGGTGGGGGGCGTACCGTGCAGCCCGGCGCCGGGCTGCTAAGCGGAGAGCCGGTCACCGGCGGGAGTCCGTGTGCTCGCGTTCAGAGGCGGCAGGGCGACCGCTCCTAACGGCTAACGTCGTGTGGGAAATCCAGTCAGCGCGTTAGTTTCGACGGTGCTTCCGGTCCTAATTCCCTTTTCAAGGAGCACCCATGAAAGCCACACGCGCCTTCCTCCTCGTCCTCGTGGCCGCTTCCGCTGCTGCCTGTGACGACACCTCCACCGTGGTCGCTCCGCCCGACTCCGGGGCGCGCTCCGACGCCGTCCAGTCTACGAGCAGTGCCGACACAGTGGGAACCGCCTATGAACGGGGCACTCACCTGATCGGTGGAGGAAACTAAACACCGGACTCCCTAGCACTGCATGCGCAGGTGATTGTCCGTATCTGCGCATGCAGCAAGCGTCTGCACGAAGGCTTCGGCAAGGTCGTTCGCCAGTTCGTCTTGCTCCACTTCCACCGGGGGAGGCGGAAGAGCGGGGGGAAGCCCTGCTGTCCCGGCGGTCTCCAGGAGACCTCGCGCCTCGGCCAGTACGGTTTCCTCTCCCCGACGCTTCGCCAGGTCGATCGCAAAGCCGGCGGCCAGCTCCACCCGCTCCGAGTCACCCAGCAATGCAGACCCATAGGCGAGTCTCAGCAGCGAAGAGGTGACGCAATTAAGGGTCGGTTGATTGTCGATGATCTGCCAGGTGTCTATCCACGCCTTGGCAAAGACTTCGATCTGGCCGGCTCCTCCCGCCGCCCATGCAAGCTGCGACAGCGCGAACAGCCGGTGGCTGGAACGGGTCAGGATACGGGCAAGCACTTCGAGGACTGGCAGGGCACGGCGATACTGCCCTTGCAGCACCCAGAATCCAGCGACATCGTGGGCTAGGGTTATCCGGCCGGGGTGAGAGCGCGGGTAGGCGCGGAAAGCTCTCCGTGCATATTCCTGGGCCTCGGCTACCTGCTTCGTCTCTGCTGCCACCACGAACAGGTTGTGAAGGGCTTCCGCCCACAGCTTCCTGATACCGGCCCTTCGCGCCTTCCGGAATGCTCGCAGGAATGCCTCTCCAGCTCTCGCGTGATCGTTCCGCGCGATGAAGAGGTGGCCGAGACCCGTGTAGGCCAGAGCATACATATCGGCATCCTGCCTTCTGCGGGCGAGGCCGACCGCCCTGCGGTACCACGTCTCCGCGCGCGTGTACTCGGCATTCCTGTGGCAGAGCTGCCCGGCGGTATAGGCGTGCTCGGCGCTCCCGGGCGAGGCGAGTGCCGCGGCCTGGGCGTACCAGATGGCCGTCCGCGGCAGGAGTCGCTCCTCTGCCCACAGGGCCACCTTCCGGCACGTCCTCGCGACCGCCGCCCCGTCCGGCTGATGCTCTGTGTCCAGCACGCCGGCCGCTCTCATCAGCATCCCCCGGAGCTCCTGCTCCAGCTCCACGGAATGGAGCGCCGCCGTCCGCGCGTCGTACGCCCTCGGATCGAACAGGCTGGGCCGGAATGCCGGCACGGTCGTCGCCCACAGCACCACGTCGCGGACGCCTTCCCACAGGAGAACCCCAAGGGGAGAGCGGACCTCGTCGAGGACGTGGTGGCCGTCGAAGGGCTCGCCGGAGCGGAGGAGCGCGGGTGGGACGAGGTAGGGGCGGCCCGGCCTGGCGGACGGAGAGGGCTCCCGTCTGGGCATGCGCGGCTCCGTGCGTGGGGTGCGGGCCGGGAGGAAAGTAGACGCCCCGCGGCCAGGCCCCGCCTGGAGAAGCGTCCACGAACACGGACGCTATTTACACGCCTTTGCTTTGCCGGTCAACGCGTCGCACACAAAGAGGCCAGGGGGGCACCGCGAGTATGCACCCTGGCCTCAAAGGAGTCGTCGGTCGGGTGCGCGGACGGCGCACCGGCCCGCTCCGCTCACATGGGCAGGACGAGGCGGGCGCGCACCCCCCGGGCCCCGTCGCGGTTCTCCAGGGTGAGGGTGCCGCCGTGGCCCTCGGCGATCTGGCGGCTGAGCACCAGGCCGATGCCGGTGCCGCTGGGCTTGGTGGTGAAGAAGGGGACGAACAGGTTCGCCGTCTCGGCGAGCCCCGGCCCCTCGTCGTCCACCCACACCACCAGCCGCCCCGCCTCCTCCCGCCACCCCACCTCCACCCCGCCGCCGGTCTCCAGCGCGGCGTCCGCCGCGTTGCGCAGCAGGTTGATGAGGAGCTGGTCCAGCTGGTCGCCGTCGGCGTTGATGGCCAGCTCGGGCCCGGCGACCACCCGCACGGGGAGGCGCGGCTCCAGCGCCGCGGCGCGGCGCACCCAGGCGCCCACGTCCATGGGGGCGCGCTCGGGCGGGGGGAGGCGCGCCAGGCGCGCGTACGACGACATGAAGCGGGAGAGCGCCTCGGAGCGGCCGGCGATCACCGTCAGGCCGCTGCGCAGGTCGTCGTCCAGGTCGTCCGGGCGGGCGGGGGCGCCCAGGAGCCCCTGGAGGGTGCCGGCGATGGAGCGGATGGGGGCCAGCGAGTTGTTGATCTCGTGCGAGAGCACGCGGATCAGGCGGCGCCACGCCTCGCGCTCCTCCTCGCGCGCCACGCGGCTCACGTCCGAGAGCACCAGCAGCTGGTGCTCTCGCCCGCCCTGGCGGAAGGGGGCGCGCCGCACCTCCCAGCGCCCCGTCCCCCCGGGGAAGGCGCGGTCCAGCGTGCGCGGCGACTCGCCCTCCAGCGACGTGTCCAGCCCCACCTCGGCGGCGGTGTGCCCCAGGATCCGCTCGGCCGGCTGCCCCAGCAGCCGCTCGCCCGCGCGGTTGGCGAGCCGCACCCGCTCCTCGCCGTCGAAGGCGAACACCGCCACGTCGATCTCGTCCATCACCCGGCGGAGCAGGGCGGTGGCCTCCAGCGCGCGCACCCGCTGCTCGCGCAGCGTGTCCGCCAGCGCGTTCGCCTCCATGAGCGCCAGCCCCAGCGCGTCCGCCGTCCCCGAGCCGCGCGCCCGCATGGAGAAGTCGCCCTCGCGCAGCGCCGCCAGCAGGTTGGAGAGCGTCTGCAGCGGCCGCACCACCCGCTCCCGCGTCGCGAGCGCGAACCCGATCCACCCCAGCGCCACGAACAATCCCAGCGTCCACCGCAGCTTGCCGTCGTACGGCCCCGTCCACAGCAGCCCCGCCGCCACCAGCCCCCCCGGCAGCCCGGTGAGCAGGGCCAGGCGCAGGACCTGGAGGTCGTGGGGGAGCGGCTGCCTCCGGTGGCGGGGAGGCGGGGTCATCGGGGAGTGCGGGAGTGCGAAGGTGCGGGAGTGCGAAAGTGGACGGCGGTACGGAGTACGAAGTACGGAGTACGCAACGGCGGGCCCCCTCCCCAACCCCTCCCCCGCAAGCAGGGGAGGGGCTTCATGCGTCCGCCGTTCTCCCCCTTTCCCCCGCTTGCGGGGGAGAGGGGGCCGGGGGGTGAGGGGGCCACCCCAGCGGACGCCAGCGCGATGCCCGCGTGAGGGATGCGAGCGCGAAGCGGCGAGACCCGCGGCAGTTTGCGGGGCTCGCCGCCGTTGCGCACGGTAGTATCGTGCGCTACGGAGCCGCAGCCCGACCCGGCGCCAGCCGGGGCACGCCCGAACGAGTCGTCGGCCGTAAAACGCCTCACAGACCGTGGCGCTGGAGACGACGGTACAGGGCGCTCCGGCTCAGCCCCAGCGCCTCCGCCGCGTGGCTGACGTTGCCGTTGTGGCGCTCCAGCGCCTTGCGGATCAGCACCCGCTCCACCTCCTCCAGGGGCATCTCCTCCAGCGTCCCCGCGCCCCCGCCCGCCGCCGTCCGGCGCCCGCGCAGCGTCAGGTCCTCGGGGGCGATCAGCGGCCCCTGGGCGAGCAGCACCGCGCGCTCGATGGTGTGCTCCAGCTCGCGCACGTTCCCCGGCCAGGCGTAGGCGAGCAGCGCCTGCATGGCCTCCGGCTCGAAGCCGGTGAGGTGCTTGCGGTAGGCGTCCGCCTGGCGGTGCAGAAAGAAGGTGGCCAGCAGCGGGATGTCCTCGCGCCGCTCGCGCAGCGCGGGGATGTGGATCTCCACCGTGTTCAGCCGGAAGAGCAGGTCCTCGCGGAAGCGCCCCTCGGCCACCGCCTGCGGGAGGTCGGTGTTGGTGGCCGAGAGCACCCGCACGTCCACCTTTTTCGTGCGTGAGGTGCCCACGCGCTGGAACTCGCCGGTCTGCAGCACGCGCAGCAGCTTGGCCTGCTGCTCCGGCGGCATGGTGCCGATCTCGTCCAGGAACAGGGTGCCGCCGTCGGCCAGCTCGAAGGCGCCCACCCGGTCGGCGCGGGCGTCGGTGAAGGCGCCCTTGACGTGCCCGAACAGCTCGCTCTCGAACACCCCCTCCGCGATGGCGCCGGCGTTGACCGTCACCAGCGGCCGCGAGGCGCGCCCCGACACCGCGTGCAGCCAGCGGGCGACCACGTCCTTGCCGGTGCCGTGCTCGCCGGTGATCAGCACGTGCGCGTCCGAGGGGCCGATGCGCTCCATCATGCGCAGCACCGGCTGCATGGCGCGCGACTCGGCGATCATGGCAGGGCGGCCGTCGCTGCGCAGCCGCGAGTTCTCCTGCTCCAGCCGCTGCGTGCGCCGCAGCGCCCGCCCTAGCTCCACCTGCGAGCGCAGCGTGGCCAGCAGCCGGGCGTTGTCCCAGGGCTTCTCCACGTAGTCGCGGGCGCCGCGCCGCATGGCCTCCACGGCGCCCTCCACGCTCCCCCACGCCGTCATCACCACCACGGGGAGGGTGGAGTCCATCCCCAGCACCTCGCCGATCAGGTCCAGCCCCTCGCGGCCGGAGGTGGTGTCGCGGGCGTAGTTGAGGTCCATCAGCACCAGGTCCAGCTCCCGGTCGCGCACGGCGGCCAGGATGCCCACCGGCGACGAGGCCGTCTCGATCTTGAACCCCTCCCCCTTGAGCAGCAGGCGGAGGGCTTCCAGGACGTCCGGCTGGTCGTCGGCGACCAGGATGCGCGGCGGATCTGCGGTCAGGGAGTGCATGGCGTCAGGATGCGGCGATTCGGCTTCGTGCGCAACGGGCGCTGACTTCAGAAACTACGTGGTTCGGGCGTGCCCCGGCTGGCGCCGGGTCGGGCTGCGGCTCCGTAACGCAGCAAACAACGCTGCGTAACGGAGGCGAGCCCCGCAAACAGCCGCGGGTCTCGCCGCTTCGCGCTCGCATCCCTCACGCGGGGCTGGTGCTGGCGTCCGCCGGGGCCCCCTCCCCCGGCCCCTCCCCCGCAAGCAGGGGAGGGGAGAACTGCTTGGTGCTCCAGCAGTTGTCCCCTCTCCCAGAATTGGGAGAGGGTGGCGAGCCTCAAGCGAGCCGGGTGAGGGCCGCAGTTGCAGGCTGTCCCCTGTTCCCTGTCCCCTGTTCCCTGTTCCCTGTTCCCTATCCGTTCTACTCGTCCACCACCCAGCCGTCGCGCAGCTGCACGATGCGGTTGCCGTATTCGGCGTTGGTCTCGGAGTGGGTCACCTGGATGATGGTGGTGCCGGCCTCGTTGAGGGCGCGGAACAGCTCCATGATCTCGCGGCCCTGCGAGGTGTGCAGGTTGCCGGTGGGCTCGTCGGCCAGGATCACGCGGGGGCCGGCGATGGTGGCGCGGGCGATCCCCACCAGCTGCTGCTGGCCGCCGGAGAGCTGGCTGGGGAACAGGTCCTTCTTGCCCACGATCCCGAAGCGGTCCAGCGCGTCGGCCACCATGGCCTGGCGCTCCTTGCGGGGGACGTCGCGGTAGGAGAGGGGGATGTCCAGGTTCTCCTGCACGGTCAGGTGGTCCAGCAGGTGGTACTGCTGGAACACGAAGCCGATGTTGGGCTTGCCGAGCGCGGCGCGCTCCTTGACCCCCAGCCGGTGCACGGGGCGCCCCAGGAAGTGGAACTCGCCGGTCCAGTCGCCGTCGAACATCCCCAGGATGGCGAGCAGGGTGCTCTTGCCGGCGCCGGAGGGGCCCATGATGGAGATGAACTCCCCCGGCTGCACCTCCAGGTTGACGTGGCGCAGCACGTAGCTGCGGCCGGTGCCGGCGGGGTACGACTTCTCCAGGTCGCGCAGGCGGATCAGCGGCGCGCCGGGCTCCGGCACGGGGCCGGCGGCGGGCTCGGGGGCCCGGAAGCGGCGGAAAGACGAGAACAGCGAGGAGGACATCGGGCTCTCCTGGGTCGGTGCGCAGGGACGGTCCGCGGGCGCCGGGCACAGCGGGTGCGGGTGCGACGGGACGGGCGCCCACAGGGAAAGAGGCGTGCCCCGGCAAGATGAAGCTCAACCCGCTGCGATGCAACGGGTTGAGCTTTCGCGCGCGGGGCCGGCTTGTGCGGACGCGGGATTCCGCGTCCCATTATCGGACACTCGCGGCGGGCCGCGGCGCCTGCTACGTCAGGCCGGTGCTCCCCGCGGCGCCGGCCACCACCCGGTCGCGCCCCCCGCTCTTGGCGCGGTAGAGCGCGCCGTCGGCGGCGTCCAGCAGCCGGTCCGCGTCGGCCAGGTCGTCGCCCACCGCGATGCCGGCGCTGGCGGTGACGCGTACCGGGCCCGCCGGGCCGGGGACGGAGAGCGACTGCAGGTGCTCGCGGAAGCGCTCCGCGAAGGCGACCGCGCCCTCCAGCCCCGTGTCGGGCAGCAGCACCCCGAACTCCTCGCCGCCCAGGCGGGCCGGGAGGTCCAGGTTGCGGGCCGAGTGGCGCAGCAGGCGGCCCACGCGCGCCAGCACCGCGTCGCCCGTGCGGTGGCCGTGCGTGTCGTTGATCCGCTTGAAGTGGTCCAGGTCGATCATCACCACGGCCATGGAGCCGCCGGAGCGGCGCAGGCGGGCGGCCTCGCGCCGCAGCGCCTCCTCGAACACGTGGCGCCGCGACAGCCCGGTGAGCGGGTCGGTGAGGGCGTTGACCTCGGCCAGGGCCCAGCGGCCGGCCGTCTCCACCCCCACCGCCACCACGAAGGCCAGGAACCCCAGCCAGAACACCCCGCCCACCCCGGGGAGCACCCCCACGGCCGGGAGCACCCCGTACTCGGCCCCCAGGTCCCAGATGACGCAGAACGCGAAGGCGGCGGTCCCCGCCAGCAGCGTGCGCGCGTGCGGGTTGCGCATGGAGCCGGCGACCACGGCGCGCGCCACGATGGCCAGCAGCCCCGCGAACACGCCCAGGTTGATGAAGTCGTGGAAGCGCGCCAGCAGCTGCAGCGGGAGGAGCGCCGCCACCGGGATGCTGGCGGCGAAGAAGGCCGCCGCCAGGCGTCCCCAGCGCCGGGACCGCAGCCCGAACAGCCGGTCGGTGAGCACCAGGAAGATGGGGCTCGCGGCCAGCGAGGCGATCAGCCCCAGCCGGTACGGGTTGACCCAGGGGATCACCAGCCCCGAGAACGCCGGGGAGAAGGTGGCCCCGTACAGCGCCACCAGCGCGCACAGCGCCGCGAAGTACAGGTTCTCCGGGGCGCTCCGCCGCCGCAGGAAGAAGGCGAGGTGGTAGACGCCGATCGCCAGGAAGAAGGAGACCAGGCCCCCCACCACCGTCTCGCGCGGCGGGGCCTGGGCCACCAGCACGTCGTAGCGCCCCACCCGGGCGCCGCCCATCATCCCGCCGTAGGCGTAGGCGTTGTACACGCGCACGGCCACCTCGTGGGGGCGGCCGGGGCGGGCCTCCAGCGCCTCCGCGGGGACCACGAACAGGGCGGGGTGGATCCCCTCCACGAAGCGCGGCGGAAAGGCGCCTCGCCCGCCCAGCTTCACCCCGTTCCAGTACACCTCATAGGCGTCGCCCACGGTGCCCAGCTGCAGCCCCAGCGGGCCGCGCGCCAGGGCGGGGGGGAGCACCACCTCGCGCCGGTACCACCCCCAGCCGTCGTGGTCGGGCGCCTCCCGCTCCCACTCCCCGGGGACGGTGGCCGTGGCCCAGCCGCGGTCGTCCAGGGCAGGCGCCGCCCAGGCGGGGTCGTCGCCCGTGCGGAAGCGCCACTCGCCGTTCAGGGTGAGCGGCGGCGGGGCGCCGGTGTCCGCGGCGGCGGGGGCGGGGGCGGCCAGCAGCGCGAGGCCGAGGATCCAGGCGAGCACGGGGCACCGCGAAGGGGTGGAAGGGCGATTTACAGGATAAATCACGACTGGAAGTGCGTCAAGCTCTTGCCCCGCACGGGGAACGCTCCTTGCGCGGAACCACTTGCGCGGCGCGGGGGCGCGCTTGCCGTGCCCCGGGGGCGGCGCTACGTTCCGCCCTCCCGTGGCCGCACAACCGTTTGGAGGAGGAAGACTCGCATGGAGATCACCCCGCTGGGCGACCGCTCCGGGGCGCTTGCCGCGTTCGGGATCCAGTCCGGCGCGCAGGCCGGCAAGGAGGTGCCCATCCGGCTCCCCGTGGTCCGCATCGGGCGGGCGGCGGGGAACGACGTAGTGATCCCCGACGACTCGGTGTCCGCCACCCACGCGCGCCTGGAGTTCGACCAGGGCGCCTGGCGCATCACCGACCTGGAGTCCACCAACGGCACCTACGTGGAGGGCGTCCGCCTGGCGCCGCAGGTCCCCACGCCGCTGGGCTACGGGGCCTCGGTGAGGTTCGGCGGCATCCCGCTGCACTTCCGCGCCGTGGAGACCGCCGACCCCGCCGCGGCGCGCGCCCAGTACGTGGAGCCGGAGCGCGCCCCCACCATCCGCGAGGCCGGCAGCGGCGGCCGCCGCATCCCGGTGTGGCTGGTGCTGCTCCTGCTGGTGCTCCTGGCGGTGGCGGTGGTGCTGTTCACCACCTTCAACCCCGCCGGGGACCCGCCCGCCCCGGCGCCGACGGAGCAGCCGGCCCCTGCGTCGCAGACGCCTGCCGCCGCGCCGGCCACGACGCCGGCTC
>JBFMFL010000100.1:0-21088 GCA_040752145.1 Gemmatimonadota bacterium | reverse complement strand
GCTCAGCACCACCGGCTCCGCTGGCGGACCTCGCATCTGTACCTCCTGCGGCCTCGCCCGGCCGCTTCCTATGTGCCCTCTACCCCTCCACCCATTCTGCCGGAAGAACTGCGCCGCGATGTACTAGGCGTCAGCCGCCCCGGCCGGGGCCTCCATCTTCCGGCGCAGGGCGGCGCGGGCGGCGTAGTAGCCGCACATGCCGTGGACGGCGCCGCCCGGCGGGGTGGAGGCGGAGCACAGGTACAGGCCGTCCACCGGCGTGGTGTACGGGTTGGCCCGCAGCGCCGGGCGGAAGAACACCTGCCGCAGCGTCATTGCGCCCGCGCTGATGTCGCCGCCCACCAGGTTGGGGTTGTGGGCCTCCAGCGCGGAGGGCGGCATCACGCTGCGCTCCAGCACCAGGTCACGGAAGCCGGGGGCGAAGCGCTCCACCTGGTCCTCGATGGCGCGCGTCATGTCCACGTCGCAGCCGAAGGGGACGTGGCAGTAGGCCCAGGCGACGTGCCGGCCCTCCGGCGCGCGCGAGGGGTCGTACAGGGTGGGCTGCACCAGCAGCACGAACGGCTTGTCCGGCACCCGGCCGTCGAGGGGCGCCTGCTCGGAGGCGGCGATCTCGTCCAGCGTGCCGCCCAGGTGGACGGTGTGGGCGCGCAGGCACTCGGGATTCCTCCAGGGTACGGGGCCGCTGAGCGCCCAGTCGATCTTGAACGACCCCGCGCCGTAGCGGAAGCGCTCCAGCGAGCGGCGGTAGCGCGCGGGGAGGCGGTGCCCGGCCACGCGCAGCACCTGGCGCGGCGTCAGGTCCAGCAGCACGGTCCCCACGCCGCGGAACTCGTCCACGTTCTCCACCGGCGCGCCCGTGACGATCTCGCCGCCCAGCGAGCGCAGGTACGAGGCGAGCGCATGGGCGATGCTCCGCGAGCCGCCCCGCGCCACCGGCCACCCCACCGCGTGCCCGGCCGCCGCCAGCGTCAGCCCGAACGCCGCCGTGGGCGAGGCGGTGAGCGGCACCATGGAGTGCGCCGCGTTGCCGGCGAACAGCGCCCGCGCGTGCTGGCCCTCGAAGGAGCCCTTCGCCAGCGAGTACGCGGAGCGGACGGCGGTGAGCCCGAAGCGCGCCAGCAGCAGCGGGTGGTCCGGGAACTCCAGCGGGCCCAGGATGTCCTCGGCCAGCACGGGCCAGCGCACCACCCAGCGGGCGAGCAGCCGGTTCCAGGCGCGCGCGTCGGGGCCCAGCGTCCGCCCCGTCGCCGTCATCGAGCGCTCCAGCACCGCCACGCCGCCGTCGTCGAAGGGGTGCGCCAGGCAGGCGGGCGAGTGGACCCACTCCAGCCCGTGCTCCTCCAGCGGCAGCGTGCGGAAGAAGGGCGAGGAGAGCGCCAGCGGGTGAACCGTGGAGCACACGTCGTGGAGGAAGCCGGGGAGCGTCAATTCCTCAGTCCGCATCCCCCCGCCGATCACGTCCGCCTGCTCTCGCACGACCACGGAGCGCCCCGCCCGCGCCAGCGCGATCGCCGCCGACAGCCCGTTGGGCCCCGAGCCCACCACCACCGCGTCCGGCAGCGCCATCTCCCCTCCCCTTCCAGGTGTCTCCGCCCCGCTCCCGCGGAACGCGGGCGGCCTGCACGATGCGCTCCACCGCGCGGGAGGCCGCAGGGCTGGTGTGATTCTCGCACCGCCGCGCGGGGCCGGTCGACGCTTCCTTCCACCGTGGGAGGTACCGATGCACCCGAAGGTGTTCCCCCTGTGGGCCTGCGCGCTGCTCCTGGCGCTCCCGGCCTGCAAGATCGTGGACCGCGTGCGTGACGGCGGCGCGCCGGCGGACACGGCGGCGGCCGCCGCCACGGCGGGGCCGCTGGTGCTGCGGCTGGAGTCGCCCGGCGTGCTCCGCCCGGGCCAGGAGGGCACCGTCCGCGTCTCCATCGCCAACCGCGGCGACTCGGTGCCGCGGGGGGTGCGGCTGGAACTGTTCGTCCCCGGCTGGCTGGAACCCGTGGCTCCCCCGGCGGGCGGCCGGGAGGTCACGGTGGGGGTGACGGAGGAGGAGGGGGTGCGGCTCTCGTACCGGCTGGACGATCCGCCGCTCCGCCCGGGGAAGACGGAGGTCGTGGAGCAGGGGATCCGCGTGCCGCCCGCCAGCCCCGCCGCGCGCGGCGCCCGCCCCTGGGGGCGCATCGTCCGCGCGCGCCTGACCACCGCGGACGGGCGCTCCATCACCGAGGTGGAGAGCTCCATCGCCTTCGACTCGCTCGCCATGGCCGACTCGGCCGCGGCGGCGGCGGACACGGCGACGGCGGCGCCGCGCGACCGGCTGGGGCCCGCGCGGCTGGGGATGACGGCGGCGGCGCTGCGCGGGGCGGCCTCCGGCGCGCGCGACACCGCCTGGACGCGCGAGGGCACGGCGGAGCGCGGGGTGGTGGTGCCGGTGGGTGCCGGCCGCGCCGTCGCCCTGCTCGCGGGCGACACGGTGGCGCGCATCGAGGTGCGCGACCCGGCGGCGCGCACGCGCGAGGGGTTCGGCGTGGGATCGACCGTCGGCGAGCTGCGCGCGGCGTTCGGCGCCGCCTGCGCGGACGTGGCCGAGGGCGAGGTGGTGGTGTGGTTCCCGCGCGCGCCCGGCGTCAGCTTCGCGCTGGACGTGCGCCCCCCGCGCGACGCGCGCACCGCGCGCGCCCAGCCCGACCGCATCCCCGACACCGCCCGCGTCACCCGCTGGTGGCTGCGCCGCGGCACGGACCGCTGCCCCGCGCCCTGAAGCCGAACCGGCCCCCGCGGACGCCAGCGTGGAGCCGCGTGAGGGATGCGCGCCCGGCAGGGCCGAGACCCCGCGGGGCAGTTTCCGCGGGGGCTCGGCTGCGTTGGGAACAGTTGTACCGTTCCCTACGCAGCGCGCAGCCCGACCCCGCGCCAGCGGGGGCACGCCCGACCCCGCCGTCAAAGCAGTAAAATAAAAGAAGCCCCGGCGCCGACCTGCGGCACCGGGGCTTCGATCATCGAGAAAAACGCGCGACTACCTGCGCGCCATGGCGAGCTTGCCCTCCAGGTCGTGCGACCAGGGCTCGCTGCGCAGCCAGGCCGGGTCCAGCGGGGAGAACAGGAACACCAGGCCGCCGTTGCTGATCAGCGGGATCAGCCTCCGGGCGCGGGACTGCTCCATGGCGGGGCACCCCTCGCTGCGGCCGGCCGACCGGTCGCTCACGTACGGCGCGCCGTGCACCACCACCCCACGGGCGCGGGCGCGGCTGTTGAACAGCCCCGAGAGGCCGCGCATCCGCAGGCCGATGGACCGGTAGTGCCCGCCGCCGGCCGAGCCGTTGAACCCGTACGTCTCCTGCGCCAGGAACAGCCCCAGCGAGGTGGCGTTGCTCCCCGGCCGGTTGGAGAACTGCGTCGGCACGCCGTCCACCGCCGCCGAGCCGCGCCCGTGGGCCACGGCGAACGGGCCCTCCACCACCGTCAGCGCGTCCATGTCGAACACGTAGCCGCGCGGGGTGTCGGCGCCCAGGCCGTAGTCCACGAAGTACAGGTACGGCTTGCGGACCTCGCGCGGGTGCGCGTTGCGGTAGTTGTAGTACGCCTTGAAGGCGAGGCGCAGCGCGTCCGGGTGGCTCTGCCGCCGCACCGCGCCGGCCAACCGGCCCACCGCGGCCTCCACCCGCATCGTGCGCGCGGCGGAGGCGTCCATGCGCACCGCCGCGGAGACGGTGCCCAGGACCCTGCGGGCGACGTCCACCGGGAGCGGCGAGCGGGCCGGGGCCTCGCGGGTGCTGTCGGAGACGGCCGTGGGGAGCACGGCGGCGTGCGCGGACGGGACGGGGAGCGCTGCGCCGCCCAGGACGCCCGCGGACAGGGCGACGGCGGCGAGCATGCGCGGGTGTGGACGCATCGCTCTGGGGTTCTGCGAGCGCATCCGTGGCCGGGAGGGGCCCGCGGAGGCTCTAATGTTTGGGAGAATCGCCTGGACTGCCGGAAGGCTGCGCCGCGGCCGGACCGGGGCGCCGCCGTGGGGGGTCAATCACCAGCGGACTGCACAGAAACACCTTGCGGCGCGCGGAGTTCCAGGGTTCCGCGGAAACGCCGGTTCCGACGGGGCATGAAACCCGACGCCCCGCGATCCGCTCCTCCCGGAGCCGGATCGTCCGTCACCGCCGCGCGCTCGATTTTCTGTATGGCTGAGAATGTAAACGCGATTCCGCGATTGCGCAAATGCGCCGTCCGGGCGCCGTGGCCGTCGCCTCACGTCGCGCGGACGCCCCCCGCGGAACTGGCCCGCCCCGCCGCCGCTCGGCCCCGGGCGAGGTACGCGGCCACGAGCCCCAGTTCCTCGGCGAACACCCGGGACAGCAGCCGGCGCACGATGCGCTCCTCGATCCACCCGATCGGGCCCCGGCGCCGCGGCATCACGGTGGAGAGGGTCACCCGCGACGCGCCGCCCCCGGGCTCCGGGAGCACGCGGAACGAGGTCACCATCCGCTCGGCCGGGTAGCTCTCCACCAGCAGGCGGCCGGGCTCGGGCTCGGTGACGACGCCGCGGATGGTGCGGGTGCGCCCGGCGAACCGCCCGTGCACGTCGATGACGGTCCCGGCGCCCTGCCCTCCCTCCACCACCGTCAGCCCCACGAAGAAGCCCGGCGGGAGGATGCGCGGGTGCGCCTCGCGGTAGTCGGCGAACACGCCGTACACGGCCTCGGGCGGCGCCGCGACGGTGCGGGTCGCGGAGATCTCGAAGGTGCGTCCGGCCGGCGGGGCGGCCGGGGGCGGTGTGGGGCTCATCGGCGGTCTCCGGGGATCGGCTCCGCGGGACGAATGGGCGCAGAGACCCGCAAGATCGGCGTGCGCGGGAGCAGGAGACTGGTCTCCCCTGCCCCCGGGCAGCCCCGACCGACTACGGCTGCGAGGGGCCGGCGGTCTGCACGATCTTGTACGCCTTGGAGGCGTAGTCCCAGCCGCAGTAGGCGATGTAGTACTGCGGCCCGGTGATGCCCATGGCGCGGGTGCCGGTGACGTAGTTGCCGGACGGCGACTCCACCCACTGCCACTGCAGGGTGAGGTAGCCGTAGGGATCGGTGGGCACGCCGTCGTACAGGGCCACGTAGTCCCAGCGGCCGACGGCTCCGCTGTTGGTCCAGTTCAGCGCGATGTAACCGCCGCTGTTGTTGAGAAAGATGTTGATCGCCGCGGCCTCCGCGGCTCCGAGCGCGTCGGCGGTCAGGCCCTCGCGGTCGATCTCGGCGAGAATGGACTGGGCGCGCTCCTTTGGTTCGATCCGGTCATCCGTCATCGGACACTCCTGAAGTAGAGAAAAGAGATTCGGACCTGGCCAGCATCCGCCCAGGCGGGAGGGCCTGGCGGGCTCCATGCTAGCCGGAGGAGACACTTCCCGCAACAAACAATTGGCGTTTTCGGAATGATGTGGTCCGGCGGCCGGGCGATGACCGGGGGATGGGCATACCGGCGGGCGTGGACGCCGGGCGGTCAGTCGGGGGACAGGTCGATCATGCTCCCGCCGTCCACGTAGGGGCGGGTGACCAGCGCCTCGACGTCCTCCAGCCGGCTGAGCACCCCCGCGATGCGCAAGCCCTGGAAGCGGACGCACTCGGCCCAGCGCACGCGGTCCTCCTGGGAGACCTCCGGCGCGGCGAGCAGGTCCGAGACCAGGACGATCCCCGCCAGCGCGTTGTTCACCTCGTGGCGGAGGCCGGTGGACACCTCCTGGAGGGCCCGGTGCCGCTCGGCGGTCAGGCGGGCCGCCTGGTCCTCCTCCGCCAGGCGCAGGAGGGTGCGCAGCTCGATCTCCGTGAGCGCCGACCGCGCCAGCTCGGTCACGATGGCGAGCTCGTCCTCGGTCCAGCGGCGCGGCTTGAAGTCGATGACGCAGAAGGCGCCGAGCGCCTGCCCGTGCGAGTTGACCAGCGGCACGCCGGCATAGCTGACCACGCCCAGCTCGGTGACGGCGGGGCTGTCCCGGAGCCGGGGGTCGGCGCGCGCGTCCTCCACCACGAACGGCCTCGCCCCCACCACGGTGTACTTGCAGAACGAGTAGCTGAGCGGCGTCGTCCTCGTCGTGGCCCAGGGCTCCGCCAGGCCCACGCAGCTCTTGATGACCTGCCGGTCCACGTCCACCAGCGTCACCATGGTGAGCGGGACCTCCAGCAGCCGGTGCGCGAGCGCGGTCAGGCGGTCGAAGGCCGCCTGCGCGTCGGGGTCCAGCAGGCCGGCGTCGCGCAGGGCGGCGAGGCGCGCTGAATCTCGGAGGACGAGGTCGTCGGAGTCGGAGCTCATGAGTCACCACCGGGGAGAGAGGCCCGGCTCCATCCGCGCGTTCGCCGGACGGGGAACTCTGCTCACACGATAATGCGGACGCCCGGGGATGTCACCATTCACTGTGCAAGACAAGCGCTCTCACCAGCTGCGCTACACGCCCGTCCTTCCGGTCCTTGCACCGCCCGATGATTCCCTCGTGGGATCGGGAGTTCGTGTCACGGGCGACGCGAAGGTCCGCGATCTCCCACCTGGCGTTGAGGAGGGCCCGGCTCACCTCGGCGATGACATTCGCTGGAAACCATAGAATGTCTGAACCGAGTGCAAAAAGCCCGGCAACGAGCGGGCTCGCGCGGTTACGATCTCCCCGCCGCTCCCGGAAGCGCGCCGGCCTCCAGGCCGACGAGCAGGTCGAGCAGGCCGGCTGCCTCCCACACCTGGTTCCGCCGCGACTCGGAAAGCGGGAGCAGCACCCCGGCCGCCTGCAGCTGTTCGAGCGCCTGGTAGATCGCCGGCCTGGACCGGCCCGTCGCCGCGGCCGCCACGGGCGCGGTGATCAGGGGGTGTGCCGGCAGGACGTCGATCACGGCCCAGACCGCCGCGTCGGCGCGCGGCGCCGCAAGCTCTCTGACCTGCGCGCGCCAGCGCTCACCCAGCCCCCGCACGGCCCGGAGGTACGCGCTGGCAAGCTCCGCGGCGCTGGCCGCCGCGGCGGCGAAATGCTCGATCCAGGCGCCGGTCTCGCCCGCGCGGAAGCGCGTGAGCCCATCGATGTAGCGGCTCCGCGCGCGGGCGAGCACGACGCTGATGGGAGGCACGTACGCGGGAGCGAGGCCGCGGCGGCGCAGCACGACGTGGATCAGCGCTCGGCCGGTGCGCCCGTTGCCATCGTCGAAAGGATGGATCGTTTCGAACTGCGCGTGGACCAGCGCCGCCTGCACGAGCGGAGAGAGCCGGTCGTCCTCGATCACCGCACAGAGGTCCTCGAGCAGCGGAGCGACGTGCTCCGGCGGGGGAGGCACGAAGTCCGCCCCGCACGGGTTGTAGTCGTTGCCGCCGATCCAGTTCTGCCCCGTCCGCACCTGTCCCGCGATTCCTGGATTTCCGGAGCGCTCCATCAGCCGCCGGTGAATGGAACGGATCTCCTCCACCGTGAAGCGCTCCACGGCGGCGGCTTCGTGGACGGCGAGCTCCATCGCGTCGATGTTCGCCATCACCTCCCGCGCCGTGGGGCTCGCCCTCTGGCCGGTTTCCATGCGCGCCTCGGCGTGGGCCAGCTCCCGTGCGCCGAGCTGCATCCCCTCGATCTTGGAGGAAGCGATCGACTCGCTCTTCAGCAGCAGCCGCGCGAGCGGGGCCAGTGCGGGCCGCGCCGACTCGTTCAGCGAGCGGATGGCGGCCTCGGCTTCCGAGACGACGCCCACGGCATGCGCGGGCAGGGAGAAATCCAGTTGCGAGAGCGGGTCGGGGATGTAGGCATCGTACCGGCAGGCACGGCGGTACTTGGCCGGCGCGTACAGCGTCGGCTCGTGCTCCCAGGTGAGCGTTACTGTGCGCCCTGGCACGTAGCCTCCCCTGCTCGTCCTCCCACCCTGCTCGTCATCCTTTTTCTTCCGCAGCCAATTAGTAAAGGATACGGCATATCCTTTACTAAGGATACAGCTCAGGTGAAGGATGAACAATCTCCGCGGAGAACAGGATCACCGGGCGGGCGTCCCTTGAACCAGCTCGACAAGCGCACCGATAGGGCTCCGATACCGGAGAGCACTATAGGGCACTTCCCCGAGCCTCGCCTCCAGCCAGTCCAGGTCCAGCTGGTCGAAGGAGCGCACCGATCCCGCGTCCCCCAGACCTGCCGGGCGATGTCGTTCATCGTGCCGAGCACGCTGCGGCTCACCGTCCGGGCGAAGCACACCTCGGAGAGTGCGGCCGTATGTTCGTCGATCCCGGCCTGCGGCAGGTCCAGGCGCTGGAGGAGGCGAGGTAGACGCTGCCGAAAGGTCGGAACCGTGGTCCCCAGCACCCGGCCGGGAGCGACGACGCTGAGGAGCGTTCGGTCGTGCACGAAGACCACCAGCGACCTCCCCCCGGAACGGGAGCGAAACGATGTTGGCGTACCACTCGCCGAGCGGCGCGGTGGGTGCGGGTGGCTCCTCCACCGGCTTGATCCCGCTGGCCTTGAGCAGGCGCTGAGTACAGCGCAGGACGATCATCTTCCTCCCACGGCTAGGACGGGCCCCGATAAGACGACGACCAGCCGAAGAGCGCGCGCAGTCTCTGGGCCGGGTTGAACTTGAAGACCCAGCCGTCCCGCCTGTGGTCCAGGTAGAAGCCGCCGAGCCCGGGAAGCGTGAGCCCCGAGCCCGAGCGGAAGGTCTGGTACATCTCCTCGACCATCCCGTCCAGCCAGGCAGCGGCGGTCGCGTCGTCAGACTGCATCCGCTCGGCGAGCCTGCGGACGAACTCCTTCCGTTCGATGCGCTCAGCCATACGTCCCCCGTCCTGGTTTTCTCAGCAGCCCAGCCCCTATCGCACCCTCCGCGTACCCGCTCAGCCCACCGCTGGCCCGCCCGAACAGTGAAGCGGAGCCTCATGGCAACGCTACGTCCTCGAAAGCCTCCGCGTACAGACGCTCCACGAGAGCCACTTCCCGGTCGGTCAGGGCAGCGAACTCCCGGGTCCGCGCACGATTCGAGAGCCGCCCCGCGGTCTGGCGGAGGAAGCGGTGAAGTAGATCGACCGTGGATGCGGGCATGTCCGCGATCTCCTGCACCGAGCGGACGAAGCGGTCGTACGCCTCCAAGTACGCGACCTCCGCCGGGAGATCCCGCTCGACCGTCTCGCGGACGCAGCGATACAGGAACTCCGCGTGCGCGGTCGCGTCGAAGTAGCGGTAGTGGTCGGCCGTCTCGTTCAGCACCTCGACGTTGCCCCTGTCCGTCGCCCTCCACTCGATCAGCGGCAGGAGCGGGGCGGAACTGGACTCCAGCACCCGGCGGTAGGCGTCGATCTCGCGGAGGATCGCGGCGCTGACCGGGAAGATCACCCCCGGCGGGTTGTATCCCGCCCGCGCGAGCACGTGGTGGATGAGCCACCGGTGCAGGCGTCCGTTGCCGTCCTCGAACGGGTGGATGTAGACGAATCCGAACGCCACCGCCGCCGCGGCCACGACCGGGTCCATCCCGCCCGCGCCCGCCTCCCGGTCGTACTCGACCACGCCCCGCACCAGGCTGGTCAGGTCCTCGGGGCGGGCGCTGATGTGCGCCGGAATCGGCCGGCGGGTCACCCGGTCGTGGATCCCGACGAACCCGCCCTCGGTCCGGAGACCCAGGCGCACGAAGCGAGCGTCCCCGATCACCTCAGCCTGCAGCCGCTCCAGCTCCTCGACGCCGAGCGGCGTGACACCGGCCCGCGCGATGGCACGCCCCCACCGGGCCGCGCGCTCCGGCGACGGCTGCTCGCCCTCGATCTGGAACGAGGAGCGGCTGTCCTGGAGCAGGAGGAACGCCGCGGCCCGGGTGACGACGTCCGGGTGGGTGCGGCCGAGCACCTCCCTCGCCCGCTCGTCCAGCCGCATCTCCAGGTAGCCCTCCAGTGCCGCCGTCCGGCGCACCATCGGGCAGAACTCGCGCGTCCCCGGGAGGTTGTCGACGACCTTGTGGCGCGACGAGAGCCTTCCTGCCCGGAGCGCGAACTGCTGGGCGGGATCGACCACCGGGACCGCCTTCACTTTCCCGGGATCCGGCACATCGAGCTCCCGGCCGGTCAGCCACTCGTAGAGAAACCAGAGCCGTCGCGCGTACGCCCCCTTCGGCTTCTCCCGCACGGCCGCGGCGACCTCGGCGGGGGCGACCGCCCGGAAGAGCGCGGCCAGGACGGAAAGGTTCACCCCCTCCCATTTCAGGGCGAACTCGAGGTGAGCGCCGAGCGTGTCGGCCGGGGCGTGCCTCGGCGTCAGAAGCAGCCACTCCGGGGAGGACACCGGGTGATGGCGCCCCGCGACACCGGCCAGCCGCGGCGGGAGCGGAACTCGAAGCGCGTAGCGATCCATCAGTTCCGCGTACCCTGCCAGGCAGGCCGGCTCGGGAAGCTCCCGGCCGCGAAAGGAGCTCATCATTCGTGATCCCCGCTCACTCGTTCATCTGGACGCGAAATCCTCTCACCGGGCGCAAGGAACGCTCACCGACACGCCCCATGTGCGAATAATACTCACCCCATGTGTTTGGGACCAGCAGGCAAGTACCCTGTGTGAACGTGACCGTCCGCCGTTCCCGGTCCGTGGAGGACAGCGCTACGATTTTCGCTTGGGCCTCTTCCTCGGGCGCACGGCTTCGAGATCCGATTCGAGGAGGCCGAACTCGTAGAAGGACGAGTAGGTATCCGGTTCGCCCAGGACGATGTGGTACATGATCGGGCTCTCGGAACCCGTAAAATCCTGCTCGCGACCGCGATCAGAGGCACAACACGACAAAAAGCCCGGCAACGCGCAAGTCGTTGCCGGGCCTCAACTTCACCCAAATGGACGATCACAGGATGTTTCCCGCGGATAGTGGGCACTGAGGGATTCGAACCCCCGACCCCCGGTGTGTAAAACCGGTGCTCTAACCAGCTGAGCTAAGCGCCCTTCTCCCGGTCCTTCCCCTGCCAGATGATCCCCAGCGGGATCAGGATCACGTACCCCAGCACCAGCAGCGCCGGCGCCAGGTCCACGGAGCCGCCGTTCAGCAGCACGTAGCCGACGACGATGCTCACCAGCCCCGCGGCGATCAGGATCCAGTTGGACAGGGAGAACCGGACGGTTCCCTCCCCGTCGCTGCGGGCGGCGGCCGACGTGGCGGCGGTGCGGCGTGGGCTCTGCGCGGGCGTAGGTCTGGGCATGGGCGAAACCTATTCCAGGGGATATTGGACGTCAACCCCGTCCGCCCGGGGCGGCGGGAGCATTCGTTCCTCCAGCCGCATCTCCGCCAGGCGGGCCCGGTCGCGGCGGCGGCGCAGCGCGAACAGGACCACGAGCACCCCGGCGGCGAACGCCCAGAACACCCCCGCCTGCGCGCCGACGAGGAGCCAGCCGTACTGCCGGCGGACGCCGCGCGCCCACTCCTCCTCGAACTGACCCATCGTCATCCCGTAGGCGGAGCGGATCGCCCGGTCCAGCGACCCCTCGCGCCGCCACGCGTCGATCAGCACCTCGAACCCGCCGGGGCCGCTGCGCTCCGCCAGGTGCCGCACCGCCGTGGCGGAGAGGAGGTAGGCGAGCCGCGCGTCCCCCTCGCCCGCCGGCCAGTCCAGCGACAGCGAGTCCAGCGGCGGCGCCGCGCCCGTGAGGAAGGCCACCCGCAGCTGCCACCCCGCCGATGCGTCCCACCCGCCCGAGGCCCACTGCGCGTACCCCTCGTCGAACCAGCGCGGGACGTTCTCCCCCAGCTCGTGGTGCACCGCCAGGTGCAGCAGCTCGTGCCGGAGCGTGGTCCCCAGCTGCGCGGGGTCCGTGCGCGGGGTGGCGAACAGGGGGAGGACGATGAGCCGCGCCGCCGGGAAGGCCACCCCGGCGCCCCACTCGGGGACGCGCCCGCCGGTGACCGAGTCCCACACGGCGCGCGAGGGCGCCAGCACGATGGTGGCGGGGATGGGCCGGCGCGCGTCCGGGAAGCCGGGGAGCGGGAAGGGCTCCAGCGAGGCCGCCAGCACCTGTTCCGCGCGGTCCCGGCTCCCGGGAAAGTACACCACCCGCACCGGGCCCGACGCCAGCGCCCGCGCTCCCCCGCTCCGCCCCGCGGGCGCCTGGGCGAAGGCGGCCCCCGCCCAGGCGAGCAGGAGCAGCAGCGCGAGGGCTAGGCGCCGAAGGATACCGGCTCCCCCGACTCCAGGCGCGACAGGGCCTCGCCGCACCGCTCCCCCCAGGGGTTGAAGCGGTTGGTCTCCACGCCGCGGCGCCACGCCTCCGCGGCGTGCGCGCGGTCGCCGTCCAGGTAGTGCGCGCGTCCCAGCTCCCAGTACGCCTCGATCAGGTTGGGGCCCAGCTCCAGCGCCTTGCGGAAGAAGGAGCGTGCGTCGCCGTACATCTCCCGCTCCAGGTACACCATCCCCATGTAGAGGTGCGCGTACAGCTGCGCCTTGCGGTCCGCCTCCTGGCGGATGGCGCGCGCCAGGTGCTCGATGGCCTCGCCGAAGATCCCCTTCTTGAGGCAGATGTAGCCGAGGTTCACCCGGGCCAGGGCGTTGTTCGGCTCCTTCATCAGCACCTTGGAGTAGGTGTACAGCGCCTCGTCGTACTGCTCCTGGAGCATCTGCGCCCACCCCAGCAGCGACTCCGCCCCGGGGTCGTTGGGGGCCAGCTCCAGCGCGCGGTTGAGCTCCTTGACGGCGCGCGCGTGGTCGCCGGCCGCGATGCAGCTCCAGCCGCGCTCCACGTAGGTGCTGCTCCCCAGGTGGTCCGAGCGCGGCGGCCCCGCCGGGGCCATGCCCCGCGGCGCGGAGGCGGCGAGCGCCTTGTAGCGGTCCACCAGGGCGCGGATCTCCTCCTTGAAGGCGGCGAGCTGCTCGATGGCGCCCTCCGTCTCCCGGAACAGCTCCATGATGTCGCGCTTGATGCGGTCGCGCTCCCCCGCCGGGGTCCCCGCGCCCGCGCCCGTGAGCGCGGCGTCGATCTCCTCGTAGCGGGCCCGCAGCGACCCTACGTACTGCTCGCGCGTCATTCGCCTTCGCCCGCGGGGGCTCCCGGCGCGGTCTCGGAGCCGGGAACCAGCTCCGCGGCTTCCAGCGCGATCCGCTCCTGGCTGGAGAGGATCCGCTCGATGTCGATCAGCACCACCAGGCGCGACTCCAGCCGGACGATGCCGCGCACGAACTCGGCGGCCAGGCCGCGGATGTAGGCGGGCGGCTCGGACACGGCGGTCTCGGGGACGCGCAGCACCTCGGTGACGGCGTCCACCACCAGCCCCAGCCGCTCCCCGCCGTGCTCCACCAGCACCACGCGGGTCTCGTCGCCGATGGGCGCGTCGGCCAGCTCGAAGCGGCGGCGCATGTCCACCACCGGCACCAGCGCGCCGCGCACGTCGATCACCCCCTCCACGAACTCCGGGGCGCGCGGCACCGGGGTGGGCTCGGCGTAGCGCAGGATCTCGTGCACGGCGAACACGTCCAGCCCGAACTCCTCCGGGCCGAGGCGGAAGGTCACCAGCTGGACCTGGGGGACGGCGGCTTGACGGACCTTTCTCACGGGGTCTCCCGGGTGGTCAGGGATGTGAAGTTCTGGAGCACGGCCGCCAGGTCCAGGAGGGTCACCAGCGAGTCGCCGGCGCGCGCCACCCCCAGCACGTGCTCCTCCTGCTCGCTGCCGCGCTGCGGCGCCGGGCGGACGGCGGCGGCGGGGAACGCCGCCACCTCGCGCGCCTCGTCCACGGCCAGGCCCACGCGGCGGTCGCCGGCGTCCAGCACCAGCACGTCGGGGGTGGCGGTCTCCTCCAGGCGCAGCCCCAGGCCGGGGGCAAGGTCCAGCACCGGCACCAGCGAGCCGCGCAGCCGCACCACGCCCAGCAGGGGGCGGGGGACGTCGGGGAGGGGGTGGATGCGCTGGCCGGTGACCACCTCCTCCACCAGCCGCACGTCGCAGGCGTGCAGCTCCCGCCCGATGCGGAACACCACGCCGCGGAACCAGGCCTCGTCGGCCTCGCCTCCGGCGGGGAGGCGGGGATCGGGGGCGCTCACCGGGCCTCCAGGGTCGCGGCGCGGGCGGCGGCGGCGCGGACCTCGGCGGAGATCGCGTCGGGGATGCGGTCCAGCGGGAGGACGGCGCCCGCGTGCTCGGCGGCGGCGTGCGGCATCCCGTAGATCACCGAGGTGTGGCGGTCCTGCGCGATGCCGGCGCCCCCCGCCCGCACGATGGCGGCGGTCCCCTCCGCGCCGTCGCGCCCCATCCCCGTGAGCACCACGCCCACCGAGGCGGGGCCGTACGCGTCGGCGACGCTGCGGAAGAGGGGGTCGGCGGCGGGGCGCACCCCCCAGATGGAGGGCTCGCGGTCCAGCGCGATGCGCGCGCCGGCCGCGTCGCGCACCACCCGCATGTGGAAGTCGCCGGGGGCCACGTACACGCGGTTCGCCAGCACCGGCTCGCCGTCCTCGGCCTCGGCCACGGGGAGCGCGCTGAGGCCGTTCAGCCGCTCGGCCAGCGAGCGGGTGAAGCGCGCGGGCATGTGCTGCACCACCAGCACCGCGGCGCCCAGCCGGGCGGGGAGGCGGGGGACCAGCTCGGCCAGCGCGCGCGGCCCGCCGGTGGAGGCGGCCACCGCCACGGCCACCCCGGCGCCGGGGGCGCCTTCCCCGGCGGCGCGGCGGGCGACCGGCCCGGAGCCGCGCCGCGGCATGTGAACGCGGACGTTGGAAAGGTTCGCGGCGGCGGCGGCGCGCAGCGCCTCCAGCAGCCGGTCCGACACCTTTTCCAGGTCCAGCGAGATGGTCCCCGAGGGCTTTGCCACGAAGTCCACCGCGCCGTAGTCCAGCGCGCGCAGCGTGGCCTCGCCGCCCTCCGTGGTGTAGGCCGAGAGCATCACCACCGGGCGCGGGGTCTCGCTCATGATGTACCCCAGCGCGCCCAGCCCGTCCAGCCCCGGCATCTCCACGTCCATGGTCACCAGGTCCGGGTCGTACTGGTGGACCTTGCGCAGGGCGTCGTCGCCGTCGCGGGCGGTGGCCACCACGCGGAACTCCTCGGTGCGCGACACCACGTCGGTGATGACCCGGCGCATGAAGGCGCTGTCGTCCACCACCAGCACGGTGAAGGGCCCCCCTCGCTCAGAGCGCGACATCGGGCCGCCCCACCGAGGACACGGTCACCCGCCCCGTGGCGAGCTCGAAGCGCACCGAGCGCCCGTAGTCGCCCCCCACCTCCTCGCCCCGCACCGGGATCCCCAGCTTCTTCAGCGCCTCGCGCGAGGCGATGACGTTGCGCTCGCCCATGTTCAGCGTCCCCGGCGCCATCAGCGAGGCGAACATGGAGGCGCCGCCCACCAGGCGCGCCCGCAGCCGCTCGCGCTTTCCGCCCAGCGCCACCACCTCGTCGGCCAGCAGGGGGATGGCGGTGGACGCGAACTTGGAGAGGTTGCTGGAGTCGCGGGCGAGCTGCTTCTCGGGGAGGAGCACGTGCGCCATCCCCCCCACCCGGGCGACGGGGTCGTCCAGGAGGATGGCGACGCACGAGCCAAGCCCCAGCGTCACCAGGGTGTCCTCGGCCCGCCCGACGGCGTGGTGGGCCACCTTCACGAAGATCTGACCTGCCGTCGTCATGCGGGCTTCTGGAAGATGCGTTCCCGGTTGTTGACCGCGCGGAACATCCCGCGCGTGGGGCCGATGAGGGTCTCCACCTTGCCCAGGACCAGGAACCCGCCGGGGAGGAGCGCGTCGTAGAAGTGCTGGAACAGCCGCTCCTGGATCTCCCGGTCGAAGTAGATGATCACGTTGCGGCAGAAGATCAGGCTCTGCTCGCGGAGCGGCGGGTCGGAGATCAGGTCCCGCCGCACGAACGTCACGTTGCGCTTGGCCTCCGGGCGCAGTCGGAAGGGCGGCCCCGGGGAGAACCACTTCTCGCGGATCTCCGCGGGCGTCTCGGTGAGCGACAGGTCGGGGAACTCGGCCCGCTGCGCCGCCTCCAGGCTGCGCCGGTCGATGTCGGTGCCCGTCACGTGGAAGCGCGCCAGGTCCGCCGCGCGGCGGTTCCGCTCGGCCCACTCGTGCAGCAGGATGGAGACGGTGTACGCCTCCTCGCCGCTGGCCGAGCCGGCGCTCCAGACGCGGTGCTGCGGGCGCTGCCAGTCGAACAGGCGCGGGATCACCACGTCCTCCACCACCTTCCACGTCTCCGTGTTCCGGAACAGCTTGGTGACGTTGATGGTGAGCGTGTCCAGCAGCACCTCGTACTCGCCCGGGTCCTCGTCCAGCAGCCGGCCGTACTCCGCGAACGAGGTGCGGCCGCGGGCGCGCATCCGCACGGCGATGCGGCGGCGCAGGCACTTGTCCTTGTAGAACTGGGTGTTGAAGCCCCGCTCCCGCTGGATCTTGGCCTTGAGCCTCTCCAGCTCCTCGTCGTCGCCCTCCATGTGCGGAAAGGCCGCGCCCGGCTGCGGGCGGGGAGGGAGGGTCATCGCAGCACCGTCTGCACCAGCTCCAGGTTGGTGCGCACCACGGCGTTGCCCGGGTTCAGCTCCAGCGCCTTCCTCCACAGCCGTACCGCTTCCTCCCGGTTCATCCGCTTGTAGTGGATGTTGCCCAGCTTGAAGTAGGTGTCGTCGCCCAGGTCGGGCTCCAGCTCCAGCGCCTTTCCGTACGCCTCGGCCGCGTCGTCGTAGGCGCCGCGGCGGTAGAGCACGTCGCCCAGCGACTTGTGGGCCTGGGGGATGACCCCGTCCTCCTCCACGGCGCGCCGGTACAGCGCCTCGGCGTCCGCCCACTCCTGCCGGCGCTCGCGGACCGCGCCCAGGTGCAGCAGCAGCAGCGGCGCGTGCGGGTGCAGCGCGACCCCCTCCTCGCCCAGGCGCAGGGCCTCGGCGTCGCGCCCGGCGGCGGCCTCCGCCAGCACGGCGAAGGCGAAGTACGCGGCCGGCGCCCGCCCCGTCCCCAGCGCCTCGCGGTACGCCGCGAACGCCTCCGAGGCGCCCGGCGCGTCGCCCAGCTTGAGGCGCAGCACGGCGCGCGACAGCAGCACCTGCGGGCGCTTGGGCGCCAGGCGGGCGGCCTCCTCCACGGCGGCCAGCGCGTCGTCGTTGCGGCCGGCGCGCTCCAGGGCGAGCGCCAGGTTGTGGAAGGCCGCGGCGCGGGGGCCGCCCTGCTCGATGGTCTCCTTGAGCCAGCGCACGGCGGAGCGGTCGTCGCCGGTCCTCAGCCCGATCAGCGCCAGAAAGAAGCGCGCGTCGGCGCTCCCCGGCTGCAGCTCGGTCACCCGCCGGAACTCGCGGATGGCCTCCTCGTACATCCCCGTCTTGTAGAAGGCGATGCCCAGGTTGCGGTGCTCCTCGATGCGGGCCAGCGGCACCTCGCGCACCTCCAGGGGCTTCTTGCGCCCCACGGGGTGCGCGAAGCCGGCCTGGATCAGCCCGAAGAGCGCCTTGCCCACGTCGAACTCCACCAGCCCGGACTCCTCCACCACCTCGTGCACGGTGCGCTTGCCGTCCACCAGGGGGATCACCTTGCGCTGCTCGTCGGTGAGGTCCACCCCCTCCAGCGGGCGGGTCCGGTCCATCTCGAAGATCAGGTCCAGCGAGGGGATCTTCTTCTCGACCAGGCTCCACTCGTCGATCCGGCGCGCCCCCTCCAGGAGCAGGTTCTCCGGGTTGATGGACTCCAGCATCGCCCCCTCGGGCGGGCGCTGCTCTGCCTCGAAGTAGAAGGAGCCCTGCGACCAGGTGAACAGGTAGTAGACCGCCTCCTCGATCTGGATGCGGATGTACTGCTCCAGCTGCTCGCGGGTGATGGAGCCGCGGCGGATGAGGATCTCGCCCAGCCGCGTCTGCGGCTCGCGCGCCTGCTCGTCGATGGCGGCGGCCAGCGCGGCGGCCTCCAGCAGCCCGTTCTTGACCAGCAGGTCGCCCAGGCGGTCGCGCCGGTTGACGATGGAGGCGTAGGTGATCCGCCCCCGGTCGAAGTAGATGTAGCCGAAGTTGGAGCGGTCGGTCACCGACAGGCACCCCGTCTTCTGCCCCATGGAGAGGAGCTGGAGCACGTCGGGGAGGCTGGCCTCCTTGAGGCTTCCCTTGATCGCCATCAGGCCAGCTCCTCGATGAGCCGGTCCTCCAGCGCGAGCGCCGACCAGGCCACCTTTTCCGTGTTGTAGAACCAGCGGTCCGTCCCCTCGGCGCGCCCGGCGGCGGCCGGGGCCGCGGCGGGCGCGGGCGGGGCCTCGTCGGCGGGGGCGGCGTCCGGCGCGGGGGGCGCTGCGGCCAGGTCCACCACCAGCCCGCCCTCGAAGCGGGAGCGCAGCCGCGTGTCCAGCGCGGCCATCTCGCGCGGCCCGCGGTCGGCGGAGGCGGTCACCTGCACGTCCGAGCGGAGGAGCGCGTCCAGCAGGTAGAACACCTCCTCCTGCACCCGCTCGTCGGCGGGGAGGTCGTGGAGGCCGTCCACCAGCAGCAGGTCGGCGGAGCGGTAGCGCTTCCTCCACGCCTCCGCGGCACCGGCGCGCAGCGCGGGCGTCAGCTCGGCGGCCACGTCCGCGGCGCGCAGCCAGGCCACGCGCGCGTCCGGCCGCTCCCCCGCCGCCGCCCGGCCGATGGCCGCCAGCAGTTCCGCGGCGCCGGCGCCGTGCAGCAGCAGCGGGTTGTAGCCGGCGGCGGGGCGCCCCAGCGCCCGCCGCGCCGAGCGCGCGGCCAGCGACTCGGCGCCCAGGCGGGCGGCGATCTCGTCCAGAGCGGGGCCCTCGGGCGGCGCGGCGAGCGGAGCCGCGGTCACGCGGGCCAGCTCCACCCACGCCTCGGCCTCGTCCGCGCGGTCGGGGTCGCGCAGCACGGGGGAGGCGGCGGCCGCGGGGTCCAGGGCGCGCAGCGCGGCCTCGGCGGCGCGCAGGCGCTCCACATCGGCGGCGAAGGCGGCGAGCAGCGAGTCCACGTCCGGGGCGGAGTCGGCCTCCAGCGCGTCCTCCAGCCGGCGGGTGCGGATCCCCTCCCCCTCCCAGCGCAGGATCGCCGCGCCCAGCGCGCGGCGCCACGGCGCGGCCTCCACCATCTCGGCGACGGTGAGGGTGATGTCCGAGAGGAAGGCCCCGAACTCGTCGGCGGCGGGGGCGCGCTCCTCGGTCATCCCCAGCAGCCCGGCCACCTCGCCCGCGGCTACCGGGCGCCCCTCGGCCTCCTGCACGGCGAGCACGCGGTTGAGCCCGCCCTGGAGCTCGCGGACGCTCTCCCAGCCCAGCCCGCCCAGCGCCTCGGCCGTGCCGGGCGCCAGCTCGGCGCCGCGCTCCGCGGCCATGCGCCGGGCGATGGCGACGCGCGTCTCGGTCTCCGGCGGGGTCACGTCCACCAGCAGCCCGGCGGCCAGGCGCGAGACCAGGCGCGGGTCCAGCCCCTCGATCTCGCCCGGCGGCCGGTCGGAGGCGAGCACCACCTGGGCCCCGGCGCGCGACATGTCGTCCCACACGCGCAGCAGCTCGTCCTGGGTCCTCCCCTTGCCGCCCAGGAACTGCACGTCGTCCAGCAGGAGCAGGTTGACGCGGCGGTACTCGTCGCGGAAGGCATCCAGCGTCCCCGCGGCAAGCGCGGCGCTCACCCCGTCCACCACCTCCTCTATGGTGCGGTACGCCACCCGCAGCTCCGGGCGGACGGAGCGCGCCAGGTGGCCCACGGCGTTGAGCAGGTGGGTCTTCCCCATCCCCGGGCCGCCGTAGACGACCAGCGGGTTGTAGCTCGTCCCGGGCGACTCGGCCGCGCGGCGCGCGGCGGCCGCGGCCAGGCGGTTGCTCGGCCCTACGACGAAGCCCTCGAAGGTGAGGCGGGGGTCCAGCGGGGAGGTCATCAGCGAATGCTACCCGTCGGCGGCGGCCGTGAGGGGACGGTTGAAGCGCTGCGACAGGCGGCGGAGCACCTGCTCGCTGATCCCGCGCAGGGTGTCGAACACCCCCGCCCCGGCCAGGGCGCGCGCCTCGTAGCGCGGCAGGTCGCGGTAGTTGAGGAGGTCGTCCATCTCCTCCAGGGAGAGCACGTCGGGGAGGTCGCGCTTGTTGTACTGGAGCACCAGCGGGATGGTGCGCGGGTCGGTCCCCTGCTCCAGCAGGTTGACCTGGAGGTTGCGGAAGCTCTCCAGGTTCTCGTCCTGCTGCATGCGCTGCGAGTCGGCCACGAACACCACGCCGTCGGCGCCCTGCAGCACCAGCTTGCGGGTGGCGTCGTAGTACACCTGCCCCGGGACGGTGTAGAGCTGGAAGCGCGTCTGGAACCCCGAGATCGCCCCCAGCTCCAGCGGGAGGAAGTCGAAGAACAGGGTGCGGTCCGTCTCGGTCGCCAGGGAGATCATCCGCCCCTTGCGGTCGTCGGGGACCTGCGAGTGGATGTACTGCAGGTTGGTCGTCTTCCCCGACCGCCCGGGGCCGTAGTAGACGATCTTGCAGGTGATCTCTCGGGTGGAGTAGTTGACCAGCGACATGGCTCTCGCCTCACCGGGATCCGAAGAAGTGGTCCAGCCCGGCCTCCAGGTCCCGCTCGAAGGCCGCGGCGTCCGCCGTGGGGCGCGTCTCCCGCCAGCCGGGGAGGCCGGCCACCTCCTGCATCAGCGTGTCGAAGAACACCCGCACCAGCCCGATGGAGGAGTCCTCCCCGAACACGGCGATCAGGATCAGCTCCTCGGCGGGGGTGGCGAAGGAGCCGATGAACACCTGGTCCGCGCCGCCGCCCTGGTGCAGGTGGTGGAAGCCGCGCTGCCCCAGCAGCCCCGCGATGGCGCGCGACGAGGCGTGGATCCCCGCGCCCAGCGCCGCCACCCCCATCACGTCCAGCGCCCGCGCGAATCCCCGCTGCGCCAGCACCTGCCCGCTCTCGTTGATGAGCAGCACCAGCCGCACGGCCGCCTCGCGGGTGAAGCGCTCCACCGGGCCCGCCAGGTCGCCGACGAACCGCTCCAGGTCGCCGCGCCTCATGCGGGGTTTCCCTGGAACGGATTGGAACTGCCACTGCCGGGTTTGGGCGTGCCCCCGCTGGCGCGGGGTCGGGCTTCGCGCGCCGTAGGACACGAAACGACCGTGTCCAACGGCGCCGAGCCCCGGGAAACCGCCCCCGGGTCTCGGCCCTCCGGGCGCGAATCCCTCACGCGGGCCCGCGCTGGCGTCCGCGGGGCCCCCCACCCCGGCGCTGCG
>JBFMFL010000010.1:50763-52765 GCA_040752145.1 Gemmatimonadota bacterium | reverse complement strand
AGCGCTTACGCGCCGCGTCCGTGGCAGTTCTTGAACTTCTTGCCCGAGCCGCAGGGGCACGGGTCGTTGCGGCCCACCTCGCCGGCGGCGGCCGCGGGCTGCGGCGCGCGCGGCTCGGCGCGGTTGGTGACCGTCTCCGCCTGGCGCGGCGCCGGGGGCACCGCGGTGAACGGGTTCACCCCCACCCCGGAGCGGCGGCCCGGGCTGGCCGCGCGGTTGGGCGGGCCGGCGGCGGGCGCCGGGGCCGGCGCCGCGGCGGCCTCGTCCTCCTCCACGCGGTTGGGAGTCCCGAAGAACTCCGTCTCCAGGGGCGGCGGCGGGGCGGCCGGCGTGAGCTGCGCCCGGTAGAAGAAGCGCGCGACGCTGAGCTGCAGGTCGCGCATGAGGTCCACGAACATGTCGTAGGCCTCCCGCTTGTACTCCACCAGCGGGTCCTTCTGCCCCCAGCCGCGGAAGCCGATGGACGCCTTGAGGTGGTCCAGGTCGTACAGGTGGTCCTTCCACTTCTCGTCGATGGTGGCGAGCACGATGAAGCGGAGCACCGCGTCCGTGGCCTCGCCGAACTGCTCCAGCTTGGCGTGGTAGCTCTCGCGGGCCACCTCCAGGAGGTAGTCCTCCATCTCCTCGCGGCCGGCGAACTCGTGGCCGCCCTCCGCGTCGCCGGGGAGCCGCTCGGCCAGCACCGCGTAGTCCATCAGCAGGCGGTTGCGCAGCCCCACCAGGTCCCAGTCCTCGGCGTGGGCGCCCTCCGGGGCGTACTCGGCGACCAGCGTGGGGACCGTCTTCTCGATCATGTCCCACACCTCGCCCTTGAGCTCCTCCCCGCCCTCCAGCGCGAACGAGCGCAGGTCGTAGATCACCTCGCGCTGCTGGTTCATCACGTCGTCGTAGTCCAGCAGCCGCTTGCGCGCCTCGAAGTTCTGCATCTCCACGCGCTGCTGCGCCTTGCCGATGGAGCCGGTGATCCAGGCGTGGGTGATGACCTCGCCCTCCTCGGCGCCCATCCGGTCCATGATGGAGGCGATGCGCTCCGAGCCGAACAGGCGCATCAGGTCGTCTTCGAGGGACAAGAAGAACTGCGACGCCCCCGGGTCGCCCTGGCGGCCGGCGCGCCCGCGGAGCTGCCGGTCGATGCGGCGCGACTCGTGGCGCTCGGAGCCGATGATGTGCAGGCCGCCGGCCTCCTGCGTCTCGCCGTCCGCGCCCGTGTAGGTGCGCGGCTCGGTGACGCCGGCGCCCAGCTTGATGTCGGTGCCGCGCCCGGCCATGTTGGTGGCGATGGTCACCGCGCCGGGCTGCCCCGCGTCGCGGACGATCTGCGCCTCGCGGGCGTGGTACTTGGCGTTCAGCACCTCGTGCGGGATCCCGCGGCGCTTCAGCATCCGCGACAGCGTCTCGGACACGTCCACGCTCACCGTCCCCACCAGCACGGGCAGCTGCAGCTTGTGCAGCCGCTCGATCTCCTCGATGATCGCGTTGTACTTCTCGCGCTTGGTCTTGTAGACCAGGTCGTGGCGGTCGTCGCGGCGGATGGGCTTGTTGGTGGGGATCACCATGACGTCCAGCCCGTAGATGGAGTGGAACTCGCCCTCCTCCGTCTCGGCCGTGCCCGTCATCCCCGCCAGCTTGTCGTACATCCGGAAGTAGTTCTGGATGGTGATGGTCGCCAGCGTCTGCGTCTCCGCCTTGACCGCCACCCCCTCCTTGGCCTCCACGGCCTGGTGCAGACCGTCGGACCAGCGCCGGCCGGGCATCATCCGGCCGGTGAACTCGTCCACGATCATGATCTCGCCGTCCTGGATGACGTACTGCTCGTCCTTGTTGAACAGCGCGTACGCCTTGAGGAGCTGGTGGATCACCTGCATTTTCTCGCTCTTCTCGGCGTACTCCCGCTCCAGCGCCTCCCGTGCCTCGCGCTTCTCGTCGATGGACAGGTCCGGGTCGATCTCGACGCGGTGCACCCCCTCCGAGATGTCGGGGATGATGAAGGCGTCGGGGGGGG
>JBFMFL010000010.1:0-50753 GCA_040752145.1 Gemmatimonadota bacterium | reverse complement strand
TGAGGACGGCGTGGGGCTCGCGGGGGGCGAGCACGTCCAGCCCCTGGTCGGTGAGGTGCGCGTTGTGCCCCTTCTCGTCCATGGCGAAGAGCAGCTGCTCGTCCAGCTCGTGCAGCTTCTTGTCGCGCATGTAGTCGCCCTCGACCTTGGAGGCCAGCTTCTGCAGCCCCGGGTCGTCGGAGAACATCTTGAGCAGGCGCTTGTTGCGCGGCACCCCGCGCTTGGCGGCCAGCAGCCGCTCGCCGGCGCGGTAGGTGTCGCCCTCGGCGATGGCCTTCTCGGCGTCGGCGATCAGCTCGGCGACGATGCGCGTCTGCCGGCGGTACAGGTCCGAGACCAGCGGGTTGTAGCGCGCGTACGCGGCGTTGGTCTCGGAGCTGACGGGGCCGGAGATGATGAGCGGGGTGCGCGCCTCGTCGATGAGGATGGAGTCCACCTCGTCGATGATGGCGAAGTGGTGCACGCGCTGCACCCGCTGCTCCAGCGAGTGCACCATGTTGTCGCGCAGGTAGTCGAACCCGAACTCGTTGTTGGTGCCGTAGGTGATGTCCGCGCCGTACGCCTCGCGCCGCTCGGGCGTGTTGGGCTCGTGCAGGTCGATGCACCCCACCGTGAGGCCCAGGTAGCGGTACAGGTGCCCCATCCAGTCGGAGTCGCGCTGCGCCAGGTACGAGTTCACCGTCACCAGGTGCGAGCCGCGCCCGGCCAGGGCGTTGAGGTACAGCGGCAGGGTGGCGACCAGGGTCTTGCCCTCGCCGGTCGCCATCTCCGCCACCTTGCCCTGGTGCAGGACGATGCCGCCGATGAGCTGCACGTCGTACGGCACCATGTCCCAGACGAGCGTCTGCCCGGTCACCGTCACCTCGGTCCCCACCAGCCGGCGGCACGCCTCCTTGACGGTGGCGAACGCCTCGGGGAGGATCTCGTCCAGCACCGCCTCGATCGCCGCCTTGAAGCGCGCCTCGGCGTCGCCGATCTGCTGGGCGATCCCCTCGCGCTCGACGGCGGACTCGGCGCTGCGCTTGGCGGCGCGCAACTCCTCCAGCTCGGCGGACACCTCGGCGGTGGCCTGCTGGATGCGCTCGCGGAACTTCGCCGTCTGCCCCTTCAGCTCCTCCTCGGAAACGCCCTGCAGCCGCTCCCACTCCTCGTTGATCTGGTCGACGAGGGGCCAGAGGCGCTTCAGCTCGCGCTCGTGGCGCGTGCCGAACAGGGCGTGTACGACTTTCATCAGCATGGGTTCATCCCCGTATGTGCGGGCTCCCGATACAACCCCTCGCGCGCGACGATCTCGCGCACCGCATCGGGCACCAGATATCGAATGGAGAGCCCCGCCGCCACCCTCCGGCGAACTTCCGTCGCCGACACCTCGGTCCGGATCACCGGGACCGCGAGGAAGGGGAACGGGGCTTCGGCGTCTATGCTCTCACAACCCCGGGGCACCGCAACGATGCGCGCGAGCCGGACGATCTCCTCCGGCTCGCGCCACGACGACAGCTCGCGGACGTTGTCGGCCCCGACCAAGAAGAACAGCTCGGCGCCGGGGAAGCGTTCCCGCAGGGCGCGCAGCGTGTCCACCGTGTAGGAGGGGCCGGGGCGCCGCAGCTCCAGGTCGTCCACCTCGAAGCGCGGGTCCCCGCGAACCGCCGCGTGCAGCATCTCCAGCCGGACCTCGGCGGGGGCCTGCACGGTGTGCCGCTTGTGCGGCGGCACCGCCGAGGGGACCAGGAGCACCCGGTCCAGCCCGAGCGCGTCGTGCACGTCGGCGGCGACGGCCAGGTGCCCGTGGTGGGGAGGGTCGAAGGTCCCCCCGAACACCCCGATGCGCACGGCCCTCAGCCGCCGGTGCCCGTCCCCGGGGTCGGCGGGCCCGTGGGGGGCGCCGCGGGCTGCAGCGAGCGCGCCTCCATGCTCTGCGGGTAGTCGCGCAGCAGCCGGGCGCGGGCCTCCGCCGCCTCCTCCTTGTAGCCGATGCGGTCGTAGCTCTCCACCACGCGCAGGAGCGCCGCCGGGGCCACCGAGGTGTCGGAGAACTGCTCGACCGCCTCGTTGAAGTAGATGACCGCCGCGTCGTACGCACCGCGCTTGAAGTAGAACATCCCGTTCTCGTACGACTTCTGCGCGAGCTTGGTCTTCATCCCGCCCACCCACTCCGCGGCCCGCCCCGCCTGCGGGGTGCCGGGGTAGGCGGTGGCGACCGACTCGCAGTACGCCAGCGCGCCGCCGGTGTACTCCTGGTCCAGCTGCGGCCTGGGCGACAGGCTGTGGTACGCCTCGCACAGGCCGAAGCGCGCGGGGAGCTGCAGCGAGTCGGGCGGCGACTCGTTGAGCAGGCGCGTGAAGTCGCCGGCGGCGAGCACGTACTCGCGCCGCTGCATGCGGGCCCGGGCCAGGCTGATGCGCGCCTCGTGGGTGCGCGGGTCGCCCGTGCTTCCCTGGAGGAACAGGTCCAGCAGCTCCGCGGCGCGCCCCCAGCTGCCGGAGCGGTACGCGGCCATGCCGCGCTCGTAGAGCGCGTCGGGCCCGAGCTGCGCGGGGGTCTGGTTGGCGCCGCAGGCCGCGAGCAGGAGCACGCAGGCGAGGGCGAAGGGAAGGCGTCTCGTCGAAACGGGTGTCATGCGGGCCTGGTACCCCGGGTCGCGGGGGGAGTTTCAGGAAGGGAGGGGAGGTCCGGCGGTGGCCGCCTCACTCCGCGGAACGGCCTTCCCGCTGCCGCCGGAGCATCCCCAGGTACCCGCTCACCTGGGCGCTCCCCGGCTGCTGGGCCAGGCAGCGCTCCCACTCGGCCTCGGCGGCGTCCAGGTCGCCGGCGCGGTACAGCGCCAGCCCCAGGTTGGCGCGTGCGCCGGTGAACGACGGGTTGGCGTCCAGCACGGCGCGCAGCTCGGCGACGCCCTCGTCCGCGCGCCCCAGGTCGAGCAGGGTGCGCCCGAGCTTGTTGCGGATGTCCAGGAAGCGCGGGCGGATCTGGCAGGCGCGGCGATACTGCTCGGCGGCCTCCTCCAGCGCGCTCGCCTCGGCGTACAGGTCGCCCAGCTCGGCGTGCTTGTTGGCCAGGCGCGCCGCGACCGCGCCCGGGAAGCGCCCCCCCGCGGAGCCGTCGGCCTGGGCGGCGCGCTCGAACGACTCGCGGGCCTCGTCCAGCCGCCCCAGGTCGTTGAGGGTGATGGCGCGGTTGACGTGCGCCTCCACGTAGCGCGGGTTCACGGCGACCGCCCGGTCGAACGCCTCCACGGCCTCCTCCGGGCGTCCCAGCAGGCTCAGGCACAGCCCCACCAGGTTGTGCACGTCCGCGAAGCGCGGCTCACGGCGCACCACCTCCTGGAAGTCCTCGAGCGCGGCCACGAGGGCGTTGCGTGCGTACGCCTCCCTGCCGCGTGCGATCAGGTGCTCGGTGGTGAGCTCTTGCGCCATGAGTTCTCCGTAAAAAAGGCAAATCCGGGAGAAGATAGATCCTCTCCCGGATGCGGGCAAGCCGGAGGCGGGGCCCCCGCCGGGGCTCAGCTCCGGCCGTAGCGGTCTTCCAGGCGGACGACGTCGTCCAGCTCGGGGGTGCTCACCTCCAGGATCACCGCGTCCTCCAGCGCCTCGATGCGGTGCACGTCGCCGGGGCGGACGGTGATGGTCTCGCCGGGCTCCATCTCGAAGTCCACCCCGTTGAAGTGGTACAGGAGGCGGCCGGACTGGAGGTACATGGTCTCCATCTTCCGCTCGTGCTTCTGGAGGGAAAGGGCGTGGCCCTTGGTGACCTCCAGCACCTTGCCGGCGTAGCGCTCCTCGTGGGCGTACCAGATCTCGCGGCCCCAGGGCTTGGGGACGATCCTGGGAGCGGAGACGGCGGCGGGGCGGGCGTCCAGCATGTCGGTTCTCGGTTCAGGGGGAACGGCCGCGCCGCGGATCCGGCGCGTCCGGGGAGACGGTGTCCCCCGGTCCCGGGTCACACCGCGAGTGCAGCGCGCAGTACGATAACGCGCGCCCGGGGTTTTCAACACCCCCGGGCGCGCGCAGAAGATCAGCGGGCCCATGTGGTTGGCTTGAACTGGGCCCCGGGTTTGGGTATTCTTGTGGATTCGGCTCGTGTCCGCTTCCCATCCACCGGCCCCGCGCGACGCATGCTGCGCCTGATCCTGTTCGCCCTGCTGCTGGCCGCGCTCCCCGCCCCGGCCGCCGCCCAGGGCACCCCGAGCGACGTGGTGACGCTCCTGCCGGGCGACGTGGTCCGCGTGCACGTCTGGCGCGAGGAGGACCTGAGCGGCGAGTTCCTGGTGGACGAGACCGGGGTCGTCACCCTCCCGCTGCTGGGCGAGCGCAGGGTGATCGGGCTCCCCATGCGGCAGCTGCGCGACCAGCTGATCGCGGACTACCGCGAGCAGCTCCGCAACCCGTCCATCACCATCGTGCCGCTGCGGCGCATCAACGTGCTGGGCGAGGTCAACCAGCCGGGGCTGTACCTGGCGGACCCCACCATCACGCTGGCGGCGGCGATCGGGCTGGCGGGGGGGACCAGCCCCACCGGGAGCATGAGCCGCGTCCGCATCCTCCGGGGCGGCCAGGTGGTGCAGAACCGCCCCGGGGCGGCGGTGGCGCTCAACACCATCGACGTCCGCTCCGGCGACCAGATCATCGTGGGCTCGCGCTCCTGGTTCAGCCGGAACGCGCCGTACGTCGTCTCCACGGGGCTCTCCGTCGTCACGCTCCTCCTCACGATCGCTTCGCGCTGATGAGCGTCCCTGAAAACCCGTTCGGCCGCCCCGCCCTTCCCGGGCCGCACTCCGCGTCCGACCGCTACCTTCCGGCCGAAGAGCCGCCCCGCACGACGCTCCGCGACATCTGGACCGCGCTGCGGCGCAACCTGTGGGTGTTCGCCCTGTGCGTCGTGGTCGCGCTGGCCGCCGCCGCGCTGTACACGTCCCGGCAGGAGCGCGTGTACGGGAGCGAGGCCACCCTGCAGTTCGCCAACACCCGGGGGAACCAGAGCCTGCTCTCGCAGGTGCCGTCGTTCCCCGGGATGGGGGGCGGGAGCGCCGGCGCGATTGAGACCGACCTTTCCATCCTGCAGAGCCGCCGCATCGCGGAGGCCGTGGCCGACTCGCTGGGGCTGATGGTGCGGGTGGTGGAGCCGGAGATCCCCCGCAGCCGGGTGTTCAGCCGGGTGCGGGTGGCCCGCTCCGCGCCGGCCGGCAGCTGGGAGCTGCGGCGCCAGCCGGACGGGTCGTACGGGGTGTGGCGCGAGGGAAGCGAGCCGGCCGAGGGCCGGGCGGCCCCCGGCGAGCCGCTGCGCCTGGGCACCGCGGAGGTGACGCTGGACCGGGCGCTCCGGGAAGACGCGCCGCCCGTGCTCACGGTGGCGGTGGTGCCCTTCCGCAGCGCGGTGGGCGACCTGCGCGCCGGGCTGGACATCAACCAGCCCAACACCAAGGCGCTGGTGGTAAGCGTCCGCTTCAGCAGCGGCGACCCGGAGCTGGCGGCGCTGGTCCCCAACACCCTGGCGCGGAGCTTCATCCAGTACCGCGCGGGGACGTCCCGGTCGGAATCGCAGAGCACGGTGTCGTTCCTGCGCGAGCAGGTGGCCAACTACGAGCGGCAGCTGCGCGAGGCGGAGACCTCGCTGCGGGCGTTCCGCGAGGGGGGCCAGATCGTCAGCCTCAAGGACGAGGCCACGGAGCAGGTGACCCGCCTTGCCGACCTGCAGGCCCGGCGCGACGAGCTGGAGGTGGAGCGGCAGTCGCTCCGCAAGCTCCTGGACCGCGCCGAGGCCGGCGCCGCCGCGGCGGGCGGCAACCCGCTCTACCGGGAGCTGGCCGCCTTCCCGGTGTTCCTGTCCAACCGGGCGGTGCAGGACATCCTCCAGTCGCTCACCAAGCTGGAGGACGAGCGGGCGACGCTGTCGGTGCGGCGCACGGAGGCCAACCCGGACGTGGCCGCGATCGACCGGCGCATCCAGGAGCTGGAGCTGCAGCTCTACCAGACGGCGCGCAGCTACCTGGGGAGCCTGGAGAACCAGATCGCCTCGGTGGACGAGCGGCTGGCGCGCTTCCGCTCGCAGATGGAGCTGGTCCCCGGGCGCGAGATCGAGTTCGCGCGGCTGGCCCGCCAGCAGAAGCTGCTGGAGGAGATCTACACCCTGCTCCACTCGCGCCTCAAGGAGGCGGAGCTGCAGGAGGCGGTGCAGCGCAGCGACGTCAACATCCTGGACGACGCGCTGGTGCCGGTGACGCCGCTCGCCCCGCGGCCGCTCCTCAACCTGGCGCTGGGCGGCCTGCTCGGCCTGCTGCTGGCCGGCCTGCTGACGGCGGTGCGCGAGGTGCTGGACCCCCGGGTCCGCTCCCGCAGCCAGGTGGCGCTGGCGATCTCCGGGCGCCCGGTGCTGGGGATCATCCCGGACCTGGGGAACCGCCCGGCGCGGCGCTACCTGGGCCGCGTCCCGGTCCCCGCGCTGGCCGGGGACCGCGAGTACCGGCCGAGGCTGGAGGCGCAGGGCCCCGCATCGGAGGCGTTCCGCGCGCTGCGCACCAACCTGCTGCTGGCCGGCGGCGACCGCGCCCCGCAGGTGGTGGCGGTGACCAGCGCCATGCCGGGCGACGGCAAGAGCACCAGCGCCCTGCAGCTGGCCACCAGCTTCGCGCAGCAGGAGGTGCGGACGCTGCTGGTGGACGCGGACCTGCGCGCGGGCAAGCTGCACGCGGGGCTGGGGCTGCCGCAGGAGACGGGGCTGGCGGAGGTGCTGGCGGGGCGGACCCCGCTGGAGCCGGCCATCCGCTCGGTGCCGGTGCGCGGGGCGGGCGGCGAGCCCGGCTTCGACCTGCTCCCCGCGGGCACCTACCCCGCCAACCCGGCGGAGCTGCTGGGCTCCCCGCGGATGCGCTCGCTCCTGGCGGAGCTGCGGGCCCGCTACGACGTGGTCATCATCGACCTGCCGGCCACGGAGGTGGTGGTGGACGCCACCCTGGTGGCCCGCCTGGCGGACACCACGCTGTTCGTGATGCGGTACGGGGTGTCGCACCAGGACTCGGTGCGGCAGGGGATCGAGCGGCTGGAGCAGCTCGGGATCCGCGTGCAGGGGGTGGTGCTCAACGACGTGCCCCCGGGTACGACCGGTGCGTTCGGGGTCTACGGGGCGGCGGCGGGGGGCTTCGAGCGGATGGCGCTTTCGGCCGGGGCCTGAACTGCTTTGAACTGCGGGTGAGGGCGTGCCCCCGGCTGGCGCCGGGGTCGGGCTGCGGCTCCGTAACGCACGAAACAACCGTGCGTAACGGAGTCGAGCCCCCAACGATACTGCTGTTGGGGTCTCGCCCCTTCGGGCCGACATTCCTCGCGCAACTGCTTGCCTCACAAGAGCATCCAGCAGTTGCCCCCTCTCCCAGAATTGGGAGAGGGTGGCGGCTCTCAGGCCGCCGGGTGAGGGCCCTGCGAACCGCGCCCCCGCCGGGCCATCCCGGGGGGGGCGCTTTTCTCGTACTCCGTACTGCCGTTCGCCGTTGCAGGCTGTTCCCTGTTCCCTGTAACCCGTTCCCTGTCCGTCAGCGCCGGACCCCCCGGATCGTCTCCACCACCCGCTCCAGGTCGGCGGGGGCCAGGTTGGAGCCGGAGGGGAGGCAGAGGCCGCGCTCGAACAGGTCCTCGGCGACGGCGCCGCCCACGGCGGGGAACTCGGCGAACACGGGCTGCAGGTGCATGGGCTTCCACACGGGGCGGGCCTCGGCGTTCTCGGCCTCCAGCGCCAGGCGGACGGTCTCGCGGTCGGCGCCGAAGGCGTCCGGGTCGATGGTCAGGGTGGTGAGCCAGCGGTTGTGCCGGCCCCACTCCGCCTCGGGCATGAACTCGATCCCCGGCAGGTCGCCCAGCGCCTCGCGGTACAGCTCGAAGTTGCGGCGGCGCGCCCGCACCCGGTCCTCCAGCACCCGCAGCTGCCCCCGCCCGATGGCCGCCAGCACGTTGCTGAGCCGGTAGTTGTAGCCGACGGTGGAGTGCTCGTAGTGCGGGGCGGGATCGCGCGCCTGGGTGGCGAGCTTGCGCGCCCGGGCGATCAGCGCCTCGTCGTCGGACACCAGCATCCCGCCGCCCGAGGTGGTGATGATCTTGTTGCCGTTGAACGAGTAGGCGCCCGTCATCCCCAGCGTGCCCGGGGCCCGCCCGCGGTAGCCGGCGCCCAGCGCCTCGGCGGCGTCCTCGATCAGCGGGACGCCGTGCTCGCGGCAGGCGGCCAGGATGGGGTCCAGGTCGGCGCTCTGGCCGTACAGGTGCACGGCGACCACCGCCTTCGGGAGGCGGCCGGCGCGCGCGCGGCGGCGCAGCTCCCCGGCGAGCAGCGCCGGGTCCAGGTTCCAGGAGCGGCGCTCGGCGTCGATGAAGACCGGGCGCGCGCCCTGGTACAGGATGGGGTTGACGCTGGCCGAGAAGGTGAGCGTGGAGACCAGCACCTCGTCGCCGGGGCCCACCCCCGCCAGGATCAGCGCCAGGTGGATGGCGGCGGTGCCGGAGCTGAGGGCGGCCGCGTGGCGCGCCCCCACGGCCTCCGCGAACTCCCGCTCGAAGGCGTCCACGTGGGGGCCAAGGGGGGCCACCCAGTTGGTGGCGAACGCGTCGGCCACGTACTCCTCCTCCAGCCCGCTCATGTGCGGGGAGGAGAGCCAGATCCGGTCCTTGACGGCAGTCGTGCTCATCTCCCTTTCCTGATCTCCCGCGCCGGACACCCGGCCACGGTCGTGTCGTCTGCGACGTCGCGGAGCACCACGGCGCCCGCGCCCACCGTCGCACGCGCTCCCACCCGAACGCCGGGGATCACCGTCGCGCCGGCACACACCCAGCTCCCCTCCCCCACCTCCACCCCGCCGCACAGCGTGGAGCGGGGCGACAGGTGGGCGCCGTCCCCCACGCGGCAGTCGTGCTCCACGACCGCCCCGGTGTTGACGATGACGCCCTCCCCCACCCGGGCCCCCGCGTTCACCACCGCTCCCGCCATGACCACGGTGCCCCGGCCCAGCCTCGCCGAGGGGCTTACCCAGGCCGCGGGATGCATCAGCGGACCGGCGGCGAACCGGCCCAGCCGGGCCAGGAGCCGGGCGCGCACCGCGTTGCTCCCGATGCCGAGCGCCACGCCCGCGGCGCCCGCGGGGAGCGCGCCGTGGACGGCCGCGTGCGCGAGCAGCGCCTCCTCGCCGAACAGGACGCTCCCTCCCCCGTCCACCGGGGAGCCCAGCCGGGAGGGATCGCCGTCCACGAAGCCGAGGACGACGCCGCCGGCCGCGCGCACCACGTCGGCGACGACGCGGCCGTGCCCGCCCGCTCCCCAGACCAGCAGCGGCTCACCCGGCACTGCCCGTGAACCTTTCGGCGGTGGCGGAGCCTTGCTGCGCCACGCCCTCGCGGCGGACCACCTTGACCAGGGTGCGGAAGAGGATCGCCACGTCCAGGGCGAGCGAGCGGTGGTCCACGTACCACACGTCCAGGGCGAACTTCTCCTCCCAGCGGACCGCGTTGCGGCCGTTGACCTGCGCCCAGCCGGTGATCCCCGGCCGCACCTCGTGCCGGCGCGCCTGCTCCGGCGAGTACAGCGGCAGGTACTCCATCAGCAGCGGGCGCGGCCCCACCAGGCTCATGTCCCCGCGCAGCACGTTCCAGAGCTGCGGCAGCTCGTCCACGCTGGTGCTGCGGAGCAGCTTCCCCAGCCAGGTGAGCCGCTCGGCGTCGGGGAGCGGCCGGCCGTCGGCGTCGAACGCGTCGCGCATGGTCCGCAGCTTGAGCACCTCGAAGGGCCGTCCGCCCAGCCCCGGCCGCTGCTGCCGGAACAGCACGGGCGATCCCATGTCGGCACGGACCAGCGCCATGGCGGCCAGCAGCAGGGGGGAGGTGGCGACCAGCACGGCGGCAGCCACGCCCACGTCGAGCACCCGCTTCGCCCGGTCGAAGCGCTTGCCGCGGCTCATGCCCGCACCCCTTCCCGCGCTTCCGCGGCCGGCGCCGGGCGGCGTCCGGCCCGCGACGCGAGCAGCTCGCGGTACACCCCTTCGAGCGCCTCCCAGATCACCTCCTGCCCGAACGACTCCACCACGTGCCGCCGCGCCGCCCTGCCGTGCGCCGCGCGCCGGCCGGGATCGGCCACGTAGCCGCGGAGCGCCTCCTCCAGCGCGGCGGCGTCCCGCGCCTCCACCAGCCTGCCGGTCACCCCCTGCACCACCGCGTCCACGCACCCCGGGATCCGCGTGGCGACCACCGGGAGCTCCATGGCGCCCGCCTCCAGGAGGGCGTTGGGGAACCCCTCCCGGTAGGTGGGGAGCGCCAGCAGGTCCATCATGGCGTAGAACGGCGCGGCGCTCGGCTGCATCCCGACCAGGTGGACGCGCGGGTCGGCGCGGAGGGCGTCCAGCACCGCGGCCGGGAGCGGATCCTGAGGCTCGGCGGGGCCCACCATCAGCAGGTGCAGCCCGGGGTGGGCCTCGCGCAGCGAGCGCCACGCCTCCGCCAGCTCGGCCACCCCCTTGTCGCGGACGATCCTCCCCACGAACCCGAGCACCGTGGCGCCCTCGGGGATTCCCCAGCGGGCGCGCAGCTCCCGGCGCTCCTCCGCGCTCCAGCGCTCCGGCGAGTAGGTGCCGGCGGAGTCCACCCCGTTGCCGCTCCCCCCGGCGAGCACGCGGATCCGGTCCGGCGGGCAGAGCCCCTCCGCCACCGCCACCTCGCGCAGGGAGTGGCTGACGCAGATCACCTGGTGCGCCAGCGAGCAGGAAAGGCGCTCGGTGGCGCGGAGCAGGGCGCGGCGCCTGCCCGTGGCGGTCATCATGGGGAGGCCGCGCATGTGGTAGACGCGCACCGGCACGCCGGCGGCGGTGGCGGCCAGCATCCCCAGCAGCCCGCCCTTGGGCGTGTGTGCGTGTACCACGTCCGGGCGCACGCGGCGGACCGCCGCGACGATGCGGCGGAGCGCCCCCAGGTCGCGCAGCGGGGTGATCGCGCGCGGCATCTCCACGGCGTGCACCGGGATCCCCTCGCGCTCCCCGAACGCGTCCAGCTCCTCGCCGGGGGAGGTCAGGGCGTGTACCTCGTAGCCGCGTTCGCGCATGAACCCCACCTGCCCCCGCAGGAAGCGCAGGGACATGGGGACGGTGGTGACGTGGAGGATGCGGGCGCGCACGCTCACACCGTCCGCAGCCACGCCTGGAACATCAGCACGTTCCACAGCGGGTGCTCCCAGCTGCGCCGGCCGGCCAGGTGCTCGTCCCAGCGCCCGCGGATCGCCTCGGGGCGGAAGAAGCCCTGCTCGCGCAGCGCGCGCGGGTCCAGCAGCTCCTCGGCCCAGCCGCGCAGCGGGCCGCGCAGCCACTCCCCCAGGGGGACGCCGAAGCCGGCCTTGGGGCGCTCCACCAGCTCGCGCGGGACGTAGCGCTGCAGCACCTGCCGCAGGATCCACTTGCCGGTGCCGTCGCGCAGCTTGACGTCCAGCGGCAGGCGCCAGGCGTACTCCACCACCCGGTGGTCCAGCAGCGGCACCCGGGCCTCCAGGCTCACGGCCATGCTGGCGCGGTCCACCTTGGTGAGGATGTCGTCCGGGAGGTACGAGACCAGGTCCAGGTACATCATCCGCTCGGTGAAGCCGGCCCGGCCGTCCAGCAGCGGCGCCTCGGAGAGCACGGTGCGCGGCTCGCGGGCGCCGGACACCACCTCGCCGGGCGACTTCCACTGCGACACCAGGGCGCGGTACATGGCCTCGGGCGACTCGGAGCCGATCACCTCCGCCAGCTTGTGAACCTTGTAGCCGGGGTAGCGGTGGCGCATCCGCCGGGGGAGCACCGGGCTGAGGGTGGAGTAGGCGCGGTCCCAGGTGCCGGGCGCCACCGAGCCCAGCAGCCGCGAACCCGCGCTCCGCGCCGGGCGGGGGATCCACCCCGCGCGCCGCCAGATGCGCTGCCCCCAGACGTGGCGGTTGTAGCCGGCGAACAGCTCGTCGCCGCCGTCGCCGGAGAGCGACACCGTGACGCGGCCGCGCGCCAGGCGGGACACCAAAAAGGTGGGGATCTGCGACGAGTCGCCGAAGGGCTCGTCGTACATGGCGGGGAGGTCGGGGATGACGGCGAGCGCGTCCTCCGGCGACACGTACAGCTCGTGGTGGTCGGTCCCCAGGTGGCGGGCGACCTCGCGGGCGTGGTCGGCCTCGTCGTACGCCGCGTCGGTGGAGCCGATGGTGAAGGTCTGCACCGGCCGCGCGCTCTCGGCCTGCATCAGCGCCACCACCACGGACGAGTCGATGCCGCCCGACAGGAAGGCGCCCACCGGGACGTCGGCGATCATGCGCAGCCGCACCGCCTCGCGCAGCCGCGCGTCCAGCCCGTCCGCGAGCTCGGCGTCGGAGCCGCGCAGCGGGTCGCGCAGCCCGCTCTCGGCGGTCTCGCGCGCGGACCAGAACGCCCGCGGCGCGGCGCGCTCGCCCGGGGCGCGCAGCGACAGGATGCTCCCGGGGAGGAGCTTGTGGATGCCGCGATAGACGGTGTGCGGCGCGGGGACGTAGCTGTGGCGGAGGAAGAGCGCCACCGCCCCGCGGTCGACCTCCGCCGCGAACCCCGGGAAGGCGCGCAGTGCCTTGAGCTCCGACCCGAAGACCAGGCTGCCGCCCGCCCAGCCGTAGTACAGCGGCTTGATCCCCAGCCGGTCGCGCACCAGGTGGAGCGTCCGCTCGCGCCGGTCCCACAGGGCGAAGGCGAACATCCCCACGAAGCGCCCGACGGCCGACTCCACCCCCCACGCCTCGAAGGCGGCCAGCATCACCTCGGTGTCGGAGTGGCCGCGGAACGGGGGGGCGGCGCCGGCATCGGCCAGCTCGCGGCGGATCTCCTCGAAGTTGTAGACCTCGCCGTTGAACACGACGACGTACCGCCCGCCGTGCGACGCCATGGGCTGGTGCCCCTCCGGGGAGAGGTCCAGGATGGAGAGGCGGCGGTGCCCCAGCGCGACGCCGGCGTCGGGGTCGGTCCACTGCCCCTCGTCGTCGGGGCCGCGGTGGCGGAGGGTGTCCGTCATGCGGCGCAGCACGTCGCGCGGCGACGTGGACAGCGTTCCTTCGGACCAGAAGCCGGTGATCCCGCACATATCGCGTTCCAGGGAAAAGCTCGCGGCCCCTCCGCAGCCGGAGGAGCCGGGCGCCGACGGGGCCGGCGCGGAAAAGCTAGCGGCCGGGACACGCCGCGAAAAGCGCGGCCGCGTCCCCGGCTACTCGACCAGGCCCCGCAGGATCTGCACGAAGCGGGACTCGTTGGAGCGCAGCGAGTACCGCTCCTCCACCACCCGCCGTCCCGCCGCCGCGAGCCGCGCCCGGCGGGCCGGGTCGGCGAGCAGCGCGGCAAGCTTCTCCGTCCACTCGGCACCGTCGGCGGCGAGCGCGCCGGTCTCACCGTCGGAGATCACGTCGCGGTTGGCGCCCACGGGCGATCCCACGGCCACGATCCCCGCGGCCATGTACTGGAGGAGCTTGAGGGCGCTCTTGCCGCGCGCCCACTCGTCGTCCGGCAGCGGCATCACCCCGATGTCGGACGTTTCCAGCTCCTGCACCTCGGTGGCCTCGGACCAGGGCAGCGCCACCACGTCCACGCCCTCCATGCGGAAGTCCGGGACGCCGATCACCTTGAGGCGGAAGGGGTGCCGCTCGCGCAGCCTGCGCAGCGGGTCCTCCAGCAGGCGCAGGTACTTGGCGGTCACCGGCGTCCCGATCCACACGATCACCGGGACCTCTCCCGCGGGCCGGAGACGCTCCGCCGCCGGGTACCTGCGCAGGTCGATGGCGTTGGGGAGCAGCGACACGCGCGGGTTGAGCCGCAGCGCCCACTCCTCCAGCGTGCGGTTCGCGACGGTCACGTGGCGGCTCCCGGCCACGATCCGGGGGATCTTCGCGGCGAGCAGTGCCCGGACCAGCGGATTGGGGTGGCGCTCGTAGGCCACGCTCACCGCGTCGTCGAAGTCCACCGCCGTGGGCACCCGCCCGGTGAACAGGCTGCGCTCGAAGGCGTACGGCAGGTAGGGGAGCGCCTCGTACTGGAGGTGCACCACGTCGTAGCTGGCGACCTCCCGGTGGAGGAGCCACCAGCGGCGCAGCAGCGACCCCGCGATCTCCGGCGCCACGGACAGCAGCGCGCTCCGGCCCCCGCCCTGCCCGAAGCTGCGCTGCAGGTACCGGTCGGGGAGCAGGGGGCGCACGCGGCACTCGAACCCCGCCGCTTCCAGCGCGGGGAGGTACTGGGTGGCGCGGTAGCGCGTGGCCGCGCTGATCTCGCCGTACCGGGTGAGGAAGAGGACCCTACGCGGCCGCATGCTCCACCCCGGCGCTTTCCGGCAGCGGCGCGAGCGCGCTCCGCCGCCGGGTCCACTCGGCGCGCTGCGCCTCCACGATGGCGAGCATCCCCACGAAGAAGGGGATGAGCGGCATGCGGTAGCGGGAGATGCTCCCCAGGTTGGGCGTGGACGCCCCCACGGCGATGCCGTACAGCGCGACGAACACCAGGCAGGTGGTGAACATGGGCGCCCGCAGCACCGACCGGAACAGCCCCGGGCGTCCGCGGAAGCGGCCCAGCATGCGGAAGGTGAGCAGCAGGAGCACCAGGTTCTCCAGCGCGGCGAACAGGCCCAGCGCCCCGGCCGCCTCCCACGGGAACGGCCTGAACAGCGTGAGCACCAGGGCGGCCGGGGCGGACGCGACGAGGCCCGACCAGGTGGGGACGGCGATCACCTCGGTGGTGGCGCCCCCGATCTGCTCGAACAGGCCGCTCTGGACGGCGATCGCCTGCGGGATCTCGGCGAGGGAGAACCGCGACTCCAGCTTCCCCGCCAGCCAGATCCCCACGACGCCGCCGGCCACCAGCGCGAGCCGCACGGTGGCGCTGCGGCCACGCGCGCGGAGCCGGCGCAGGCGCGAGCGGACGTTCTGCGCCTGGAGCACCCAGGGAACCACCGCGATCAGCAGCACGGGGAGGACCTGGAGCCGGAACAGGACGAGGACGTAGGCCCCGAGCACCGTGAGCAGGTAGTTGCGCGGGCGCCCCGCCTCCAGCGTCCGGTGCACTCCCCACACGGTCAGCCCCAGCCCGAACAGGCCCACCGCGTCCTTGAGCATCCCCGCCGACCAGAAGGTGAGCGTGGGGAAGTACAGGATCCCCGCCCTCCACCAGGCGCCCAGGCGCGGGTCCGGGTAGCGCGCGGTGAAGGTCCGGTAGAGCAGCAGCTGCCCCGCGAAGCCGATGACCCCGAACACCACCGACGACGCCAGGTACGAGTCGAAGGTGAGGAAGTGGACCAGCCCGCTCAGGCTCTCCATGTGGTCCGTGGACGACCCCTCCGGCAGGAAGAACGGCGTGGTGGAGAGGTAGAGCCGCGACCCCCAGAACAGGTCGTTCCGGATCGCCTCCGCCAGCGCCAGCCCCTCGTAGTGGTAGCCGAGCGTGTCCCCGCCACCGAAGTACCCGACGATCAGGACGCTGTAGATCGAGCACACCAGCAGCTTGACCGCGAGGGCCGTGAGCACCAGGCGCAGGTCGCGCGCGCGCGCCGCCGCCAGGACCAGCGTGGCGCCCGCCATGACGGCCAGCATCGCGAGCAGCCCGAGCACGAGGTCGGGCTGGGACAGCGGCGTCTGCGCGTCCATCCGCTACACGATCCCCTTCGCCCGGCGGATCTCGCCCGACCCGAGCGAGCGCCGCAGCGCGTCCACGAGGAGGGAGGGATCCCGGCCCACGGCGCGGAGCAGGTGCCCCCCCGCGCTCACCCTGCGCCGGTCGGCGAAGTCGTTGGCCGCCAGCGCGAGCGCCGAGCCGGCCCGCACCCGCCGGAGCGTCCTGCCGTCCAGCCGCCCGGCCCCGCGCAGGTGGGCGACCACCTCGCCCTCCATCGCCTCCACCGAGCGCCGGACCGCCGCCCGGTCGTGGTCCCGCCGGAAGAACGGTGCCGCGTAGACCGCCCCGTACACGAACGACCAGGGGTCGCCCACCGCGGAGGGATCGGTCTCGAGCGCCCGCCGCACGTAGTCCCCCGTGGGCGCCCCGCGGTAGAAGGCGGCGCGGCGCAGCCGCAGGAGCGTGCGCGCCAGCTCCGCCCGCATCACCGCCTTGCGCTCCAGCGCCAGCGTGTCCCCGTCCAGCCAGAGCCGCAGGAAGCGCTCCCGCGCCTCCAGCGCCGAGGCTTCCCGCTTGCTCGCGCTCTCCCCGTGCTCCCGGTGGCGGAACGCCACGCCCTCTACGTGCAGGAACTCGAAGCCCTGGAGCGCGGCGCGCAGCCAGTAGTCCCAGTCCTCGCAGGTGTTCACGCGCCCGTCGAACGGCCCCACCGCCTCCAGGCAGGCCCGGGTCGCCAGCGTCCCCGAGGGGATCAGCAGGCTGTCGCGGAGCAGCCCCTCCACGTCGATGGTCTCGATGCGGATGGTCTTCTCGTACGCCCCGCCGTCCTCGAACAGGACGTGGTCGCCGTAGACGAAGCCCACCCGGCTCCCCCCGGCCTGCGCGGCGGCGCACCGCTCCACGGCGCGCCCCAGCCACTCCGGGTCCAGCACGTCGTCGGAGTCCAGGAACAGGACGGCGTCCTCGGCGAGCGCTTCCATGCCGCGGTTGCGCGCGGCGGACACGCCCGAGTTGGGCTGCCGCACGTACTCGATGCGCGGCAGGTAGCGCTCGCAGACCTCGCCCGTGCCGTCGGTGGAGCCGTCGTCCACCACCACCACGCGCGCCGCGGCGCAGCTCTGGCCCAGCGCGCTCTCGATCGCCTCGGCGACGTAGGCGGCCTGGTTGTATACGGGGATGACTACGCGGACTCGCATTCAGCCCTGCCGCTCCACCGGCGGGGTCGCGGAGCGCCTGAACCCGGCGCTGGTCCGCGCGTAGGCGTCCTTGCCCAGCAGGCCGCGCACGAGCAGGCGCGGCAGCTCGTGCCGGAGGATCTGGCCGCGGTACTTGGGGGAAAGGGCGGCCGACTTCCGCAGGTGGCCCAGCGCCTCTCGGAAGTGCCCCCCCATGTACGTGAACTTGGCCGACACCACGTGGGCCCCCGCGCGCACGTCGTCCGGGACCACGCGGTAGCGCGGGTAGCGCGCGGGGTCGGCGATGACCTTCTCGGCGATGCGGAGCACCTCCGGCGCGAACCCCAGCCCCGCGGAAACGCTCTTGGCGGCGCCGTGCAGGCGCATGCAGGCGAGCACGTCCGGGAGCGGGACCGCGGGGAAGTTGCCCACCGCCCGCACGAAGAACTCGCCGTCCAGCGCGAAGTGGAAGCTGGGATCCAGGAGCCCCACCTTCTCCAGCACCGCCCTGCGCACGAAGGTGGCCGGCTGCGGCAGCCCCGGAAAGGTGTCCAGCATCTCCTGGCCGTCCACGTACACGCGGCTCACCTGCTCGGGGACACCCGTCTCCGAGACCCACTGCGCCTGGCCGTAGACCACCCCGGCGTCCGGCCTCTGCCGGAACGCCTCCACCACGCGCGGGATCGCCCCGGGCAGGTAGTAGTCGTCGGAGTTGAGGAAGGCGACGATGTCCCCGGTGACGCGGGACCACCCCTTGTTGATGGCGTCCGCCTGCCCCCGGTCCTTTTCGCTCACCCAGTACGCCAGGCGGTCGGCGTACCTGCGGATGATGTCCACGCTGCCGTCCGTGGAGCCCCCATCGACGACGATGTACTCGATGCGGGGGTAGTCCTGGTCCAGCACGGAGCGCATCGTCTCCTCCAGGAACGGCGCCTGGTTGAACGACGGCGTGACGACGGAGACCAGCGGCTGCTCGGGCATTGGGAGTCGCATGCGTGGAATCAGGCGGCGCTCTTCAGGAAGATGGCGTCGCCCTGGAGGACCGCTCCGTCCGCCGGACCCACCAGCTGGTCCAGGAAGCCGCGGAACTCGAAGCCCATCTCCTTCATGCTCGCGTACAGGGAGTCGAAGCTCGCCACCCCGTCGTACAGCGGGGCGAAGGAAACCTCCATGATGACCAGGCGCGCCCGGGACAGGAGCCTCCTCCCGCCGGCGATCACCTCGTCCTCGAACCCCTGCACGTCGATCTTCACCATGAGTCCCGGCTCGATCTCCAGCTCCCCCTCCAGCGAGTCCAGCGGACGGACCGGAACGGTGATGGGCTGCTGGTCGCCCTGCGTGAACGGGAACTGGTCCCGGCACAGGTCCGTCATGGGGCGGAACGAGGAGGTGTCCGAGTACGGGTTGCGGAAGATCGTCAGCTCCCCCTCCGCGCTCCCGATGCCGCAGTTGTACGCGTGGGCGCCGGCGGATCCGTCGGCCCACTCGCGCAGCGCGCGGAAGCAGTCGGGCAGGGGCTCGAACGAGTAGATGCGCGCGTGCGGCAGGACCTCGCGCATCAGCCGCGCGAACTGCCCCGTGTTCGCCCCGATGTCGAGGACCGTCCGGATCCCCAGCTCCGCGAACCAGGGGCGCCGGAACCGCTCGAAGGCGTCGACGTCCACGCCCTGGCGGTGAAGGGCCACCAGGCGTGGATCCTCCATGAGGCGTAGCGCCTTGTGCAGGCGCCGGCCGAACGTGCTCAGCAAGGCTGCCATGCCCCGCCTACGCCCGCGACGCGCTGACGGAGCGCGGGGCGGCGGAGCGCCCGAGCGCCGGCTTTGCGCCCGGTCCCAGGGCCACGAAGTTGTACACCTCCGTGCCGATGCGCGGGTCGCTCGCGTCCACCGGGAGGGGCTGGCCCTCGTCGTCCAGCCGGCACACCCGAAAGCCGGACGCTTCCAGCCCCGTCAGCAGCTCGCGGGCGCTGTACCCAAAGGCGCCGGCATTGACGTCCGCCGCCTCGAACATCACCACCAGCGACGGGTTCTCCGCCAGCAGCCCGCGCGCGCCGCCGAACACCAGCTTCTCCGCGCCCTCCACGTCCACCTTGAGGAAATCCACGCGGTCCAGCCCCGCCTCGCGGGCGAACTCGTCCAGGGTGATCATCTCCACCGGCTGCCACCCCACGATGTCCTGCGCCGGGTGGTCGGTGCGCGCAAGCGAGCTCATCGCCCCGTCGCGCGAGACTCCCAGCTGCACCTCGCCGCGCCGGTCTCCGACCGCGCTGCGCACGATCGTGACGTTGCGCAGGCCGTTCAGCTCCACGTTGCGCTCCAGCAGCCGGAGCTGCTCCGCGCCGGGCTCGAACGAGAAGACCCGTCCGCGCTCCCCCACCAGGCCGCTCGCGAGAACGGTGTACAGCCCGCCGTTGGCGCCGACGTCCAGGAAGGTGCTGCCCGGCCGGACCCGCTCGCGCAGGAACTTCAGCTCCGGGACCTCGAAGCGCCCCGTGAACAGGCACCAGCCGACGATGGACTTCAGCGGGTAGTCGAAGCGGGAACCGTCCTCCAGCCGGAAGGACGCCGTTTGTTCGGGATCGAGCCGGCAGCGCAGGCGCCAGACCAGGGACAGGAAGCGCCGTTTCAGGTAAAGTATCATGGGGACGGTGAAGTTTCCGTACGGAATGCGGCCGGCGGGGCCGCGGTCAGGGACGTCTGGGAGCCAGCGTCGGGAACAGGCGTCCGGTCACGCTGAGCCATCCTTCGCGGACCACCTCGCCGCCGACCCAGACCGCGAGCAGCATGCACAGGCCCCACCCGAGGAACCAGCTCCCGTCGGGGAAGCCGCCCGCCCAGGACGCGCGGCTCCAAAGATAACACACCAGCAGGCTGACACAGACCGGGAGGTAGATCTCGGCGAGGCCTCGCAGCGGGAGGCCTATCCGCTTCGCCGCGGCGAGGTTGGCTACCCAGACCACCGAGAAGCCCACGTTGGCCCAGGCCGCGGCCTCCAGACCGTAGCGGGGCGCCAGCCACCAGATCAGCCCCAGGGTCAGCGCCGCGCCAGCCAGCGTTCCGGCGGCGTTCGCGGTCACGTCCCGGAGCCCCAGGAGGGTGTAGTAGCCCGCCCCGAAGAGCGAGTACGCAGCGTACGCCGCGGCGAGCACCTGGAGCAGGTCGGCGACCTCGCCGGCGCGGACCGGCGTCACGACGGAAGCGATGGGCGCCGCCGCCCAGAAGATGGTCCCCGCGAGAACGTACACCACCGTCGCGTTGACGCGGGAGGCACGGGTGAAGATCCGCCGCAGTCCCACGGCGTCGCCGCGGGCGTGCGCGGCGCTCACGGCGGGGACGATCGGCTGGATGGGAAGCGCCGAGAAGCCGTTGATCTGCGTGACAACGGACATCGCCGCCGAGTACAGCCCCACCGCCTCCAGCCCCAGCGCCGCACTGACGATGAGGCGGTCGACCCTGCCGAAGAGGATGCTCCCCAGGCTGGAGAGCCAGTGCGCCGACCCCAGGCGCACCAGTTCGGCCGCCTCGCGCCCGCTCCAGCGAGCGCCCGCCAGGCGCTCGCCGGCCGAGCGGAGCAGCAGCAGGTGGAGACAGATGGCCAGGACGGTGGCGCCCAGGTGCCACCACGCCAGCGAGACGAAGCCGGCGCTCTTCCAGGCGAGCACCACGGTTCCCGCGTTGAGCGCGAGGAAGAAGGCGGTCTCGCCCTTGACCTGCAGGTCGTAGCGCTGGAGCCCCGCCTGGTAGCAGGTAAGCCAGAGCTGCCACAGGCGCGGCAGGAGCCCGATGGCGAGGACCGCGACCGCCCCCGCGAAATCCTCCCGTTCGGCCCGGCCGCCCACCACCAGGAGCGCGATTCGGTCGGCGGCGAGGACGCCGGCGACCGCGACCGCCGTCCCAAGGGCGGTGAGGAGCGCGAGGCTGCTCCCCACGATCACCTGGCGGGGCGTCCCTCCCGTCCGGCTCGCCGCGAGGTGCACCGTCGCCGCGCTCCCGATCCCCATCTCCGCGAGGGCGGAAAGGCTCACCAGGGAAAGGAGGACCATCCAGATCCCGTAGTCCTCCAGCCCCATGAGGCGGATCAGGAGCGGGGCGAGCAGCAGCGCGACGGCGAAGCGCACCAGCGACCCGGCCACGCTGACCAGGCTGTTGCGCCGGAGGCTCAGCGCCATGGGCCCGCCACTCCGCCGCGCGGCCCCCGCGCGGCACCGAACCTCATCGCGCGCCCTCCGGCGGCACCCGTGCGAAGCGGTACATGCCGTGCGCCCGCGAGTAGTACATGTCGTCCGCGCGCAGCGGCAGCCCGGCCCCCAGGTACCGGTTGAGCACGATGCGGAACAGGTTCACCGGCGTCACCGTGTCCGGGAGGGCGTCCGCGCCGCCGCCCGGGAGGTGGTAAGCCGCGAACGCGCCGAAGCGGTCCTGCACCTGCGCCGGCGTCAGCGGGCCGTCGCCGGCCGGCTCGTTCCGGGGGAGCCGCGGCCCGTGGTCCGCCTGCAGCAGGATCACGGGCGGCTCCGGCGAGCGCCGCAGGATCTCGCCGACCGTGGCCAGCAGGAGCCGGTTCGCGCACCGGATCTGCTCCACGTACTCCCGCTCCGCCGTGCTCCGCGCCCCCTCCCCGCACGACGCGTCGAACCGGTACGGCGGGTGCGCGATCATGGAGTGCAGGAACACGAACTTGGGCCCCGGCCGCGGCGCCACCTCCGGCACGCTGCGCAGCGCCTCCACGTTGGCCGCGTCCACCGGGCTGCGGAAGCCGGCGCGGTGCAGGAGCCGCCCCGGCACGGTGGTGGCCAGGACGTACGGGCCCAGCGCGGAGCGCGCCAGGAGCCCGCGGATCCCGGACGGGACGCCGTACACGCTGTCGGCCGCGTCGTTGCGCCCCGTTCCCCACCAGCGGAGGCCGGGCTGGAAGTAGACCCGGTAGCCGTGCTCCTTGAGCACCCGGCTGACGCGGTTGCCGTGGACCAGGCGGTACAGGTGATGGTTGCTCCGCTCCTCCGGGTCCACGCCCCGCGCGAGCACCGGCAGGTGCTCCATGTTGAGCATGGAGGCGAGCGACTGCGCGGTCCACGCGTAGTTGCTCCGGCTCACCCGGGGGATGGTGAAGCCCATCGCCCGCAGGCTGTCCTCGAACGCCCGGTTGGAGAAGCCGAGCTGGTCGCGGAGCACCCCCGAGTCGCCGTACTGGTCCAGGACGATCAGGTAGACGTCCGGGCGGCCGCGCGCCGCGGCGGCGGCCCCGCTCCGCGCGAACGCGGCCGCGGGCCCGGCGCCGCCCTCCACCACCGGCCCGGCCGAGAAGCGGTACAGCTCGCGGGCGAGCGCCGCCGTGGGGAACAGCACCAGCGCCGCCGTGAACACCGCGCAGAAGCGCGCCAGGCCCACCGGGTTGGCCCGGCTGCGCACCGCCCACCAGGCGGCCGCCGCCACGCCCGCCGGGATCGCCACGCGCAGCGGCGTCCTCGCCAGCGGCTCGGCCACGCGGTCCAGCAGCAGGTTGCTGCAGAAGATCCAGCCGACCAGCGCCGCCGCCACCAGCGAGACCGCCGCCGGGCGCGCCCTGCCCCGGAGCAGCGCGTACACTCCCAGGTGCAGCAGCGCCGCGGCCAGCAGGACGAGCAGCAGCAGCAGGGCCAGCTCCCACGGCGAGAACTCGGCGGCGCTCCCGGCGGCGAGCGAGAGCGTCGGGTACGCGGCCAGGAGCGACGGGAACGCCGCGAGCGCCGCCCTACGCATCCGCGTCCTCCCCGGCCACCCACAGGTAGACCGCGCGCTCCGAGTCCTCCACCTCCCGGCGGGCCTCCAGGCGGAACCAGCGGGAGAAGCTGCGCTCGAACTCCTCGCGGTCGTACCGGTGCGGCGGCGCGGAGCGGTGCGAGAGGAGGCGCTCCACCTGCCCGTCGCCCGGCGGCACGAACTCCACCACCGCGGCCCGCCCCACGGAGCGGAAGAAGCGCGCGACCCGCTCCAGGGGGACGTTGCCGGCGAGGCAGAGGTGGTGCACCAGGGCGAGACCGAGCACCACGTCCGCCGGGCCCCGCTCCGCCAGCGACCCGCGCTCGCGGTGCTCCCACCCCAGCCCCGGAGAGGGGTTCAGCAGGTCCATCACCAGCGGGAGCACCCCGGGGAAGCGCTCCTTCTTCAGCGCCCGGTAGCTCAGCTCCACCGCCCCGGGGTCCCCGTCCACCGCCAGGACGTGGCGCCCCTCCCCCGCCGCCATGCGGCTGTACTCCCCCGTGTTCGCCCCCAGGTCCCAGACCGAGGCGGGCCGCAGGCGCTCCAGGAAGTCCCGCACGACGGCCGCCTTGGAGTCCAGCCCCGCGCCGGAGTAGTTGTGCAGGTCGGCGTAGCCCGCCCACGAGGTCCCCTCCGGCCGCCACTCGAACGACTCCACCAGCGCCGCCAGGTGGTCCGCCATGCGCTGCAGCGTCCGCAGGCTCACCGTGGCCCCCGCGCCGCTCCCGCCCTTCCGGTCCGCGTAGCGGTCCTGCAGGCGGGCGTGCAGGTGGACGTGGAAGGCGAGCCCCGGCCGCAGCCAGGAGGCGGCGCCCAGGAGCCGGCTGGCCAGCCCCATGGGGATGCCGTCCGGGAAGTCGCGGAGCAGGAGCGACAGGCGAACGTCCCGGCGCGACATGAGCGCCAGGGGGTTCAGGAAGTGCTCGCAGAACTGCCGGTACGCGTACCACGGCTGCCCCGGCCGGTAGCGCCCGAACGAGAGGGTGTCGATGAACACCGGCTCCACGCCGCGCCACTGCACGTTGAAGGCGCTCGCGTCGCGCAGGATCATCCCGCGCGCGAGCGCCCGCCGCTGCACGTCCAGCGTGAGGAGCGCGGCGTCCCTGAGCTGCGAGAACGACCACTCGTACGGGTAGGAGACGAACGGGACACGCTCCGGGCGCAGCACGGCGTGCGCGCCCGGCGACACGTCCGCCGGCTCGAACTCGTGGGAAACCAGGCGGCCCTCCCCCGCCAGCTCGTCGTACAGGCCGGTACGGTGAAGGGCGTCGAGCTCCTCGGCGAACGACAGGTCCACGTGGCGCAGCAGCACGCCGTCCACTTCGAAGACGAACCCCGCGGGGTCGCGGTACGACCCGGGCACAACCTGCACGATCAGTCGGCCTTGCCGCGGCGCGTCATCCGGTGGAACAGCCCCTTGACCCAGTGCTTGGCGGAGCTGACCGACGCGAGCACCGCGATCAGGGCAGCCCCGAGCACCTGGAGGATCAGGCTTCCCGATCCGGGATCGATGTACATCGGCGAATTCGTGTTGAGTGTTTGGAGCGGGGCCGGCGCGCGGCCCGCCGCCTCAGGCCGCGACCAGCGAGCTCTCGAGGTACCACTGGTAGGTCCGCTCCACACCCTCGCGCAGCCCGGTGCGGGCCGTCCACCCCAGCCCGGCCAGGCGCGACACGTCCAGCAGCTTGCGCGGGGTGCCGTCCGGCTTGCCGGTGTCGAACACGATGCGCCCCTCGAAGCCCACCACCTCGCCCACCAGCTCCGCCAGCTCGCCGATGGCCACGTCCTCGCCCACGCCCACGTTGACGATCTCCGAGCCCTCGTACGTGCGCATCAGGTGTACGCAGGCATCGGCCAGGTCGTCCACGTGCATGAACTCGCGGCGCGGCTTGCCGGTCCCCCACACCGTCACCTCCGCGTCGCCCGACGCCTTGGCGTCGTGGAACTTGCGGATCAGCGCGGGGAGCACGTGGCTGGTGTTCAGGTCGAAGTTGTCGCCCGGGCCGTACAGGTTGGTGGGCATCACGCTGATGAAGCGCGTGCCGTACTGCCGGTTGTACGACTGGCACAGCTTGATCCCGGCGATCTTGGCCACCGCGTACGGCTCGTTGGTGGGCTCCAGCTCGCCGGTGAGCAGGTACTCCTCGCGGATGGGCTGCGGGGCGAACTTGGGGTAGATGCAGGAGCTCCCCAGGAAGAGCAGCTTGTCCACCTCGAAGCGGTGCGCCGCCTCCACCACGTTGATCGCCACCGCCAGGTTCTCGCGGATGAAGTCGGCGGGGTAGGTGCTGTTCGCCATGATCCCGCCCACCTTGGCGGCGGCGTGGAACACGTACCGGGGCCGCTCCCGCTCGAAGAAGCGGAAGGTGGCGTCGCGGTCGGTGAGGTCCAGCTCCGCGCGGGTGCGCAGCACCAGGTCGTCGAAGCCCTCGCTCTCCAGCCGGCGGACCAGGGCGGAACCCACCAGCCCGCGGTGCCCGGCGACGTAGACTCTGTCGTGCTTTTTCATGGAGAAACCGCTGTCTCCGGTGATGTATGCCGGTCGGGCGGCCGCTCAGGCCACCCGGTCGTGACGCAGGATGTCCCGCAGGTAGTCGCCGTACCCGTTCCGGAGGGGCCGCGCGAGGCCGTCCAGCTCCTCCGCGCCGATCCACCCCCAGCGGTACGCGATCTCCTCGGGACAGGCGATCTTGAGCCCCTGCCGCTGCTCGATGGTCTCCACGAACACCGAGGCCTGCAGCAGCGACTCGTGGGTCCCCGTGTCCAGCCAGGCCATCCCCCGGCCCATGATCTCCACGTTGAGCCCGCCGCGGCGCAGGTACTCGCGGTTCACGTCGGTGATCTCCAGCTCGCCCCTGGGCGACGGCTTCAGCCCCGCGGCGATCTCCACGACCTGGTTGTCGTAGAAGTACAGCCCCGTCACCGCGTAGTTGGACTTGGGCTCCGCCGGCTTCTCCTCGATCCCCTTGGCGCGCCCCTGGGCGTCGAACTCCACCACGCCGTAGCGCTGCGGGTCCTTGACGTAGTAGCCGAAGACGGTGGCGCCCTCCGTGCGGGCCGCGGCGCGCTGCAGCGAGTCGGTGAGCCCGTGCCCGTAGAAGATGTTGTCGCCCAGGATCAGGCACGCCGGGTCGGGGCCCACGAAGTCGCGGCCGATGATGAAGGCCTGCGCCAGCCCCTCCGGGCGCGGCTGCTCCGCGTAGCTCAGGGTGATCCCCCACTTGGCGCCGTCGCCCAGCAGCTCCCGGAAGAGCGGGATGTCGTGCGGCGTGGAGATCACCAGCACGTCGCGGATCCCGGCCAGCATCAGCGTGCTGAGCGGGTAGTACACCATCGGCTTGTCGTACACCGGCATCAGCTGCTTGCTGATGACCTGCGTGATGGGGTAGAGCCGCGTTCCGGACCCGCCCGCCAGGATGATCCCCTTCACCAGTCCCCCTTCCGGTCCGTAGTGTGGGCGGTCCGCGCGCTCACGCCCGCGTCAGCGCGTCCGCGGACGCCGCGCCGGCCTCGTCGTGAACGTACCAGCGGACCGTCTCCCGCAGCCCCTGGGGGAGCGAGAACGCCGGGTCGTACCCCAGCCGCTCGCGGATCTTGGAGATGTCCGCGTGCGAGTGGCGGATGTCGCCCGCGCGGAAGTCGCGGTACACCGGCGCCGCGGCGGCGGCCTCGGGGCGGAACTCGGCGATCCCGTCGCGGAGGAGCTCGAAGAGCCGGTTCAGCGTGGTGCGCTCGCCGAAGGCCACGTTGTACACCTGGTTCACCGCCTCGGGCTCCGTGGCGACCGCGGCCAGCAGGTTGGCCTGCACCACGTTGTCCACGTAGCAGAAGTCGCGGCTCGACTCGCCGTCCCCGTTGACGTAGCAGTCGCGCCCCGCCAGCAGGTTCCCGATCCAGGCCGGGATCACCGCCGCGTAGGCGCCGGCCGGGTCCTGCCGCCTGCCGAAGACGTTGAAGTAGCGCAGCCCCACCGTCTCCATCCCGTAGGTGCGCGCGAACACCCCCGCGTACAGCTCGTTCACCAGCTTGGTGACGCCGTACGGCGAGAGCGGCTGCCCGATGCGCTCCTCCACCTTGGGGAGCCCCGGGTGGTCGCCGTACGTCGAGCTCGACGCGGCGTAGACGAACCTGGACACCTGCGCGTCACGCGCGGCCACCAGGACGTTGAGGAACCCGTCCACGTTGGCCTGGTGGGTGCGCACCGGGTCCTGGATGGAGCGCGGCACCGAGCCGAGCGCGGCCTGGTGGAGCACCACGTCCACCCCCTCGCACGCCTCGCGGCAGACGTCCGGGTCCAGGATGCTCCCCTCCACGAAGCGGAAGGACGCGGCGCGCCCCCCGGCGGACGCCGCCACGTCGGCGACGTTGCGCCGGTGCCCGGTGGCGAAGTTGTCCAGCCCCACCACGGTCTGCCCCAGGCGGAGGAGGTGCTCCGCCAGGTTGGAGCCGATGAAGCCCGCCGCCCCCGTCACCAGCCAGGTGCGGGGGCGAGCGCGGAGCTCTTCCATGACCTGCGAATACCGATTCATGTCACCACTTGAACCCGGCTCCCGCGTCGCGGGACGCCGACCCGAACAGGCACGGCGCACGGCATGGAGAGCCGCGCGCCGGCACGAGCGAAACGATCAGAACTTCAGGGCGAAGCGCACGAACGACCGCAGGTTGAACGACTCGTCGGGCCGGCGCGGGTCGTCGCGGAACATGGCGTCCACGCCCACCCGCACGTCCCAGCGCGGGCGCATGAAGAGCGCGTCGGCGCCCAGCGTCTGCAGCACGTCCGGCTCGGTCGCCACGGCCGAGTTCCCCGGGCCGTGCAGGTACGTGCGGGTGTAGCTGGCGCTCCAGCGCCCGCCCGGGTGGTAGAAGTCCGAGGCCGCCACCAGGCCGCTCCCCCCGAAGGCCGCCACCGACCCCAGCACCTGCCCGCCGTGGGTGTGCCCCTGGGGGACGCCCGAGCCGGCGTAGAAGATCCCCTGGCTGCGGATGGGCCTCAGGTGGGACGACTGCGTGTTCACCGCCTCGCCGCGGAAGGTGAGCATGCGGGTGTCGGCCAGCGACCACGCCTTGCGCACCCCCACCATGTACCCCGCCGTGTGGTCGGGCTCCAGCAGGAAGTCGCGCAGGTCCCAGTTGTGGTCCTCCCGCGCGTACTCGCCGTAGAACTCCAGCCCGCTCCCGGGGGCCACCCAGCGGCCGAAGAACGAGGCGCGCTGGTCCAGCCTCCCCTGCTCCCGCGCGTCGTCGGGGTCGGTCGCCTGCGACTTGAACAGCCCGCCCAGCATCTCGCTGAAGTGCTGCCGGACGGCGCGGCGGAAGCGCCCCGACTGGATCAGCCGGGCGCCGCCCAGCTCCAGCGTGGGGAGCCCGCGCGGCACGAACACCACCACCACGCCGGACATCAGCCGGCGGCTCAGCGTGTCCGCGGCCGGCGAGTAGTCCGACTCCTCCAGCTGGCCGGCCAGGGCGCGCGCGTGCAAGCTGCCGATGCCGATCCCCAGCGGCTTCCCCGTGCCCACGAACACGTGGGTGAACCCGGGGGCGTTGTTCCCCAGGAGCAGCGGGTGGGTGGAGCCCGGACCCCACTGCTGGTTGGCCGTGGAGGCGCCCAGGGTGACGGCGGGGAAGTCCAGCCGGACGGTGCTCTGCCCCGGGTCCAGGCGCGCGTACGCCTCGTCGCCGAAGCGCTGCGGCAGGTCGATCCCCACGCCCATGGGGTCCTCGAACGGGTCCGCCCCGGGCCGCGCCGACTCGGCCAGGGGGAACCGGGCGTTCTCGGCGCGGAAGGCGACCGGCGCCAGCGTCAGCGAGAGCGGCCCGTAGCGCAGCGCCACCCCGCCCTGCACCGCGGTGGTGAGGCCCTTGCCCGCCCACAGCGGACCGTCGTTGACGCTGTACGGGAACGCCGTGTTGTGGATCACGTCCACCTGCGGCGCGATCCACCGCACCCGCAGCCCGGAGGAGTCCCCACCGTCCCGCGGCTGCTCCGCGCTCCAGGGGTGGAGCGAGTCGGCCGGGAGGATGCGGTCCACCTCGGCGGGGGAGAAGGCGCGCACCGACCAGGGATACGCCGGCGCCGCGCCGAGCGTCTGCAGGAAGCGCAGGTACTCCTCCCACTCGCTCCCCACCATCCCGGGCGCGCTCCCCGCCGACACCCCGCGGACCTCCTGCGCCGCGGCCGTCCCGCCCGTCAGCGCGGCGCCACCCAGCGCGAGCACCATTTGAACCAGCGCCAGGCGCCGCGTCAGTCGCATCCGTCGTCGGCGGGAGGGTGAGTGTCCATGAACGCCCGCAAAGTGGCCCATACGAGTGACTGATGCTATAATACGCGGTTCGTTTTGTCTAGAGCGCGCCACCGATCCATCTGTTTACAAAATGCACCACGAACGCCCCGCCGCGCGCCCCCGGCGCGCCGCCGCCCTGGCCCTGTGGACGGCGGCCTGCGCCGCGACCCCGCTCGCCGCGCAGGAGGTCCCGGCGCCGGGCTCCGGGACCGCCGCGGCCGCCGCGCTCCCCACGGTCGGGAGCGCGGCCGACGACAGCGCGCGCCTGGCCCAGCTCCTGTCCGGCGCCCCCACGGCGGGGTACCTGCTGCGCTCCCCGTCCGGCGCCCTCGCGGGCGGGACGGGCTCCGCGGCCCCGGGCTGGCGGCTGCTCGCCCCGGAGCTGGCGACGGTGTGGAACTCGGCCCTCCCCTTCTCGCTCAACGACGGGTCGCTGTGGGCGGGCCGCGGGCTGAACACCCGGCTCACCGCCGGCGCGCTGCTGCGCTGGGGCCCCGTGACCGCGGTGGTGGCGCCGGAGGTGGTGTACCAGCAGAACCGCGAGTTCGACACCTGGGAGGACGAGGTCCCGCCCACCGGGCCGTACGTCCTCCCCTGGTACGCGCAGGCGCCCTCCGCCGACCTGCCGCTGCGCCCGGAAGACGGGGGCTCCACCCGGGTGCGCCCCGGCCAGAGTTCGCTCACCGTGGCCGCGGGGCCGGTGGCCTTCGGCGCCGCCACCGAGAACCAGTGGTGGGGCCCGGGGATCCGCAACGCCATCGTGCTCGGCAACAACGCGCCCGGCTTCCCGCACGCCTTCCTGCGCACGGGCGCGCCGGTGCGCACCCGCGCGGGGAGCTTCGAGGCCAAGTGGATCTTCGGGCGGCTGAGCGAGTCCGCCCGGTTCGACACCGCGAGCTGGAACGACCGCCGCGCCATCAGCGCGCTGGTGGCCACCTACAGCCCGGCGCTGGAGCCCAACCTGACGCTGGGCGCGGCCCGCAGCGTGTACTCGCTGGTGCCGGAGGGGAGCAGCTCGCTGGGGCGCTTCGCCGACGTGCTGGCCCGCTGGACCCGCCGCGACGACCCCGAGGCCGACGAGGACCGGCGCTACAACCAGGTCCTGTCGCTGTTCGGGCGCTGGGTGCTCCCGGAGGACGGGCTGGAGGTGTACGGCGAGTGGGCCCGCCAGGACCTCCCCAGCACCTTCGGCGAGGCGTCCGGCCACCTGGGCTACTCGCAGGGCTTCACGCTGGGCGTGCAGTACGCCCGGGAGGTGCGCACCGGCGCCGCGCTCCGCCTGCAGGGCGAGGCCACCACGCTGCAGCAGTCGCCCTCGGCGCTGGGGACCGCGAAGAGCTACTACACCAGCATGTCGGTGCCGCAGGGCTACACCCACGAGGGGCAGGTGCTGGGCGCGGCGATCGGCCCCGGGGCCAACAGCCAGTGGCTCGCGGCGGACTACCTGGCCGGCCGCTGGAGCCTGGGCCTGTTCGGCGGGCGCATCCGCTGGGACGACGACGCCTTCCTGAACAGCTTCCGCGCGCAGTACGTGGGGTGGCCGTTCCTGGCGCACGACGTCTCGGTGTTCGGCGGCCTGCGCGGCGGCTACGCCTTCCCCTGGCTGCGCCTGGACGCCGAGCTGACCAGCGGGGTGCGCTACAACTTCCTCTTCCAGAACCGCGGCCAGAGCTGGGAGACCTCGGACGACGCCGCCGACGTCCGGAACCACACCCTGCGCGTGGTGCTCACCCCCGGGAGGCCCGCCCCCCCGCAGCGCGTGGACGCCGTCCCCCCGCCCCCCGCCCCCACCGCGGACCCCGCGGCCGCGCCGGCCGTCGCCGCGCCCCCTGCGGCCGACCCGTCGCCCCGGACCGCCCCGCCCGCCGCGCGCCCGGACACCGCCGCCCGGATCCCGGGCCCGGCCGCCTCTCCGGCCACGCGCACCCCCGCGCCGGTCCGGACGCACACGGTGCGCGCCGGCGAGACGCTGTTCGCGATCGCGCGGCGCTACGGCGTCGCGGTGGACGCGCTGCGGGCCGCGAACCCCGGCGTGCAGCAGGGCGACCGCATCCAGGCCGGCCAGACGCTGCGGATCCCGCCCGTGCGCTGAGCCCGACCGGACCCGGAAAGACGAGACCGCCGGCTCCTGCACAGGAGCCGGCGGTCTCTTTTGCAGTTCACCCACGGACGCCGGCACGGGCCCCGCGTGAGGGATTTCGGCCCGAAGGGGCGAGACCCGGCGGCAGTTTGCCGGGTCTCGACTCCGTTGCAGACGGTTGTTTCGTCTGCTACGGAGCCGAAGCCCGACCCGAGCGCCAGCGAGGGGCACGCCCAACCCCGCAGTTCAGAGCAGCACTCAGTCGGCCCGCGACCGCTCCGCCTCCCCGCTCCACGCCGCCCGGACCAAGCCACGACGATACCTCTCCGCCGCCGGATCCGCGTCCTTCCGCCCCAAACGACCCAGCAGCCCGAAGAGCGCCCACCGCCCCCCCCACCCCACCAGCATCCAGGCACGCACCCAGCGCACCCCCGCCTCGCCATAGTGCTTGCGGAAGTAGTCGAACAGGTTCCGCACCAGCTCCGGCTGCAGCTCCAGGTGCCGGTTCTCCACCCTGGTCGTCGCCTGCAGGTGGTGGACGATCTCCGCGTCGTGGACGAAAAAAACCTTCCACCCCGCCTCGCGGATCCGCAGGCACCAGTCGAAGTCGTTGTAGTGGATGCGCAGCCGCTCGTCCAGCCCGCCCACCCGCTCGAAGACCTCCCGCCGGACGAGCAAAGCCGCGCCGAGCAGCGCCTCCACCTCCGCCGTGCGATCGTGCCCGAACCCCAGGTGCTCGTTGCCGAACGCCCGGCTCCGGGGAAACCGCTGGTCCAGCGTGAGCATGCACGCCAGGTACGTCCGCGGCGACGGGATGCTGTACGCGGAGCGCTGCAGCCGCCCGTCCGGAAAGCGCAGCAGCGGCCCGCAGGCCCCCGCGCGCGGCTCGGCGTCCATGAACTCCACCAGCCGCGCGAGCGCGCCGGGGCGGAGCACGGTGTCGCTGTTCAGCAGCAGCAGGTAGCGCCCCCGCCCGGCGGCGAGCCCCTGGTTGTTGGGAAAGGCGTACCCGGTGTTCTCGGCGTTCTCGATCAGCCGCACCTCCGGGAACTCCTCCCGGACCCGCTGCACGCTGCCGTCCGTGGAGCCGTTGTCCACCACGATGGTCTCCACGCGCACCGGCCCCGCCAGGGCGCGGATGGAGGCCAGGCACTCCGCCAGCAGCTCCCGGGTGTTGCGGTTCACCACGATCACCGACAGGTCGGGGACCGCGGGCCGGGCGTCCGCGAGGGGCACGGCGTCGCGTCGGAGGGGCGTGGCGAGGGAGGTCATGCCGGGACCGCGGCGCTACCGCGCCGTCTGCTCCAGCTGCGCGGAGGGCGCCGCGGGGCGGACGGGGGCTGCGGGCGCGGGCGAGCCGCTCCCGCTGCCGAGCTGCGGGAAGAACTCGGCGAGCGAGGCGGCCACCTCGGCGTCCCGGTGCGAGCGGAAGGCCAGGTCCCAGGTGGAGAGCGTCTCGGTGACCGCCTGCCCCGCGACGTCGCCGGCGCGGATCAGCCGCACCTTGGGGATCACGGTCTCGATGGTCTCCTCGTCCGGGGCCACCAGCTCCTCGTGCAGCTTCTCCCCCGGCCGCAGCCCGGTGAAGACGATGCTCCGCTTGCGCGAGCGGTTCCCCGAGAGGCGCAGCAGGTTGCGGGCGAGGTCCAGGATCCGCACCGGCTCGCCCATCTCCAGCATGGCGATCTGCCCGCGGATCTCCTCCAGGAGCGACGCCTGCAGGATCAGCTGCACCGCCTCCGGGATGGTCATGAAGTAGCGGGTGGCGTCCGGGTGCGTCACCGTGAGCGGCTTCCCCGCCGCCAGCTGCCGCTTGAAGAGCGGGATGACGCTCCCGTTGCTCCCCAGCACGTTGCCGAACCTCACCGCCGCGTACACGGTGCCGGGGTGCCGGTCCTGCGTCTCCAGCACCACCATCTCCGCCAGCCGCTTGGTGGCGCCCATGACGCTCACCGGCTTGACCGCCTTGTCGGTGCTCACCAGCACGAACCTGAGCGCGCCGTGCCGCCCCGCCGCCTCCGCCAGCACCCAGGTGCCGATGGCGTTGTTGCGCACGGCCTGCCGCACGTTGGCCTCCATCATGGGCACGTGCTTGTACGCCGCGGCGTGGAACACGTGGGTGGGGCCGTACACCTCGAACACCGCCTCCACCGCGTCGCGGTCCACGATGTCGCCGATCACCGGGACGATGTGCAGCCTGGGGTGGCGCTCGCGGATCTCCAGCTCCAGGTAGTACAGCTCGGTCTCCGCCTGGTCGAAGAGCACCAGCGTGGCCGGGGTGTGCAGGGCGATCTGCCGCGACAGCTCCGAGCCGATGGACCCCGCCGCGCCGGTGATCAGCACGCAGGCGCCCTGCAGGTCGTCGGCCAGCTCCTGCAGCTCCAGCTGCACCGGCTCGCGGCCCAGCAGGTCCTCGATGCGGACCTCGCGGATCTGGTCCAGCCGCACGTGCCCGGCCAGCACCTCGGCGATGCTGGGGAGCACGCGGAAGGGGAGCTCGGTGCTCTCGCAGCGCTCCACGATCACCCGCATCTGCGCGGGGGTGGCGTAGGGGACGGCCAGGATCAGCTCCCCCACCCGGTACGCCTCGGTGATGGCGCGCAGGTCCGTGGCCGAGCCGATCACCTCCAGCCCCGCCAGCCGCGTCCCCCACTTGTGGGGGTCGTCGTCCACGAAGCCCACCGGGCGGTAGCCGGTGTTGCGGCGCAGCATCTCGCGGGCGAGCATGTAGCCGGACTCCCCCGCCCCGATGATCAGGACGCGGACCTCCTCCCTCCCCCTCCCCGCCATGCGGTAGCGGAGCGCCTCGAAGGCGGCCCGGTACGAGATCCACACCGCCGAGGTGAACAGCACGCTGAGGATCGCCTCGCCGGCCACCACCGAGATGGGCACCGGGAGCGGGAAGGGCGCCACGCGGGTGACCGCCAGGAACGCCGCCGACCCCACCAGGGTGGCGGCGGCCAGCCGCAGCACGTCGTCCACGCCCACGAAGCGCCAGCGCCCGGTGGTGAGCCGGAACAGCAGGTGGCAGACGTGGCGGAGAACGATCAGCAGGGGGAGGGTGGCCAGGAAGGTGGCCGTGTAGCGCCCGGGCCAGCTGAACTCGAAGCGCAGCAGGAACGCCAGCGCGTACGAGAGCGCGGTCACGCCCGTGTACACGCAGAACGCGACCGTGCGCCGGTGCAGGTAGCGGATCCGGCGCACCAGGTTCAGGGGCGCTCGGATCAGGATGCTGGTCCCCGGTTGCATTACGTACCTCTCGGATGGCGACACGGTGTCCTCGCGCTCACCGGCCATGGATCACGGTGTACTCCTGGTAGCGCTTCCCGGCGAGCGCCACCAGCGACCCGGCCCCGTTGGAAATCGTGCGGAGCGCGCTCACCAGCGGCGCGCGTCCCCGGACCGCCGCGAACGGCAGCGAGAGCGTCCCGTACCCGATGCGCGCGAGCGCGCCGGCCACCCGCGGAATGACCCAGCGGTGCGGCGGCGTCAGCGCCCGCACGCAGAACACGTAGCCGTTGCCGATGCGGAAGGCCCGCTTCACGATCCACCCCACCCTCGCCCGCGACGCGGGGATGAACTCCTCCACGCGCGCCTCGTCCGCCCACACCAGCCTGGCCCCCGACATCTTCACCCGCATGAAGAAGTGCGAGTCGTCCATCCCGCTCAGCCCGAAGGCCGGGTCGAAGGGCTCCTCGCTTCCGCGGAACAGGTGCGCGGCCACCAGCGCGTTGTTGGTGGCCGCGATGGGGATGCTCTCCCCGGTGGCGTAGCGCGGGTAGGTGAAGAAGCCGCCCTCCACCACCCACGGCTCCACCCCGGGCGCGAAGCGCGGCAGGGAGGGGCCGCTGACCACGTCGGCCCCGCTGCGGCGCTGCACGTCCAGCAGCTCGTCCAGCCAGTCGGGGCTCGCGACCTCGTCGTCGTCGATGAACGCCACGAACTCGGCGCCCCCGGCGAGGGCGGTGCGCACCCCGCAGTTGCGCGCGTGGGGGATGCCGCGGTTCGGCTCGACGTCGTAGACGACCGGAAAGGGCAGCCGGTCACGCGCCGCGTCCACCACCTCGCGGGCCGTCTGCTGCGGGTCGTTGTCCACCACAACGATGAACGGCTCCACCGCCGGGCTCTTGCGGAACACCAGCCCCGCCAGGCTGTCCAGCAGCGCCCCCAGCAGGAGCGGCCGCTGCAGCGTCGCCACGCACACGGCCACCCGCACCGCGGCGCGGGGGGGCGTCTGCGCGGCCTCCCCGCGGGGGGAGCCGCGCTCGGTGGAGGGCTGGGGAGCCGGACTCCGCCCGGTCACGTTCATCGATGCCATCGAAAAAGGGGGGACGTCCGGGCGCCGGAACCGCGGGCCGGCGCTCCGGCGGTCAGCCCAGGGTGCGGGCGCCGACGCTCTCCGCCTCGAGCAGCTTCTCGAAGTAGGGGATGGTCCGCCTCAGCCCCTCCTCCAGCGGAACGCGCGGCTCCCAGCCGAGCACGGCCCGCGCCACCCCGATGTCGGGGCGGCGGACCTTGGGGTCGTCCTCCGGGAGCGGGAGGAACGACAGCTCCGAGCGGCTCCCGGTCATCTCCAGCACCCGCTCCGCCAGCTGGCGGACGGTGAACTCGCCCGGGTTCCCCACGTTGGTGGGCTCGGCGCGGTCGGAGAAGAAGAGCCGGTAGATGCCGTCCACTAGGTCGTCCACGTAGGTGAACGAGCGGGTCTGCTCCCCCTCGCCGTAGATGGAGAGCGGGTCCCCGCGCAGCGCCTGCACGATGAAGTTGGAGACCACCCGGCCGTCGCTGGGGCGCATCCGCGGCCCGTAGGTGTTGAAGATGCGCACGATGCGCGTCTCCACCCCGTGGAAGCGGTGGTAGGCCATGGTCATGGCCTCGGCGAAGCGCTTGGCCTCGTCGTACACGCCGCGGGGGCCCACCGGGTTGACGTTGCCCCAGTAGCTCTCCGTCTGCGGGTGCACCTGCGGGTCGCCGTACACCTCGGAGGTGGAGGCCAGCAGGAAGCGCGCGCCCTTTGCCTTGGCGAGCCCCAGCGCCTTGTGGGTGCCCAGCGACCCCACCTTGAGCGTCTGGATGGGGAGCTCCAGGTAGTCCACCGGCGAGGCCGGGCTGGCGAAGTGGAGCACCCCGTCCAGCGGCCCGTCCACGTACATGAACTCCGTGACGTCGTGCTCCACGAAGCGGAAGTCGCTCCGCCCCATCAGGTGGGCGACGTTGTCGGGCGAGCCGGTGATGAAGTTGTCCATCCCCACCACCTCGTGCCCCTCCGCCAGGAAGCGGTCGCACAGGTGGGAGCCCAGGAACCCGGCGGCGCCCGTGATCAGGATGCGCATGCGGCGGACCTCAGCGCGCCGCCACGTGCGGCTGCGCCTGCACCGCCGCCAGCGGGGCGACGGCGGAGCGGCCGATGGACGCGTAGTGGAAGCCCAGCTCGCGCATCTTCTCCGGCTCCCACAGGTTGCGCCCGTCGAACACCACCGGCTCGCGCAGCAGCGAGCGGATCCGCGCGAAGTCGGGGCGGCGGTACGGGGCCCACTCGGTGAGCACCAGGAGCGCGTCGGCACCGCCCAGGCAGTCGTAGTTGTGCTCGCACAGCGACAGCGAGCCGCCCCCCAGCAGGTCGGCGAAGTGGCGCTCGGCCTCGTGGCGCGCCTCGGGGTCGTGGGCGCGCACCGTGGCGCCGCGCTCGATCAGCCCGCGCACCACCGTGAGCGACGGCGCCTCGCGCATGTCGTCCGTCTCCGGCTTGAACGACAGCCCCCATACCGCGAAGGTGCAGCCGGACAGGTCCTCGCCGAAGCGCTCGACGATGCGCTCCAGCAGCACCGACTTCTGCGCGGCGTTGACGTGCTCCACGCCCTCCAGGATCACCGGGTCCACGCCCACGGTGCGCAGGGTGTGGATCAGCGCCTTGACGTCCTTGGGGAAGCAGCTCCCGCCGTAGCCGATGCCGGCGAACAGGAAGCTGGAGCCGATGCGCTCGTCCGTGCCGATCCCCTGCCGCACCTTGGACACGTCCGCCCCGACGGCCTCGCACAGGCCGGCGATGGTGTTCATGAAGGAGATGCGGGTGGCGAGCATCGCGTTCGCGGCGTACTTGGTGATCTCAGCCGAGGCGATGTCCATGAACAGCACCGGGTTGCCGGTGCGCACGAAGGGCTCGTACAGCTCGGCCAGCCGCTCGCGGGCGAACTCGGACTCCACGCCCACCACCACGCGGTCGGGCTTCATGAAGTCCTGGACCGCCGCGCCCTCCTTGAGGAACTCGGGGTTGGAGCAGACGTGGAAGGGCCGGGTGGTGTGGCGGCGGATCGCCTCGCGCACCTTGCCGGCGGTCCCCACCGGGACGGTGCTCTTGGTGATGACGATCTTCTCCGGGCCGTCGGCGGGCATGTTGCGCCCGATGGTCTCGGCCACGGCGAGCACGTGCTGCAGGTCGGCGGAGCCGTCCTCGCCCGGGGGCGTGCCCACGGCGATGAAGATGATCTCCGCGCCGCGCACGGCGTCCGCCACCTCCGTGGTGAAGCGGATGCGCCCCTCGGCCAGGTTCCTCTCCACGAGCGGCTCCAGGCCGGGCTCGTAGATGGGGATCTCGCCGGCGTTCAGCCGGGCGATCTTGCCGGCGTCGATGTCGGCGCAGACGACGTCGTTCCCCGTCTCCGCCAGGCACGCCCCGACCACCAGCCCCACGTATCCCGTGCCAACGACCGTTATCTGCATGTTCGCCCGACGATTCTCAGTTGGTGTGTAGGCGGGGCATCCCCGCCTGCTCCGCCACGGGGACGGCGACCGGCAAGGCCGGAGCCGCCTGCGCGGGCCGATAGGCGGGCGCCCGCGGCGGAGCCAGGTTGCAGCGCAGGATGTGCCAGAACGCGGCCACGCCGTCCCGCCAGCCGATCTTCTTGCCCTCCGCGTAGGTCCGCCCGCTGTAGCTGATGGGGACCTCGTAGATGCGGGCGCCCGCCTGCGCCAGCCGCGCCACCAGCTCCGGCTCGATCCCGAAGCGCCGCGAGCGCAGCGGCAGGCTCTTCATCAGGTCCGACCTCACCACCTTGTAGCACGTCTCCATGTCGGTGAGGTTCAGGTTGGTGAACATGTTCGAGACCAGCGTCAGGAACCCGTTCCCCACCCTGTGCCAGAAGTACAGCACGCGGTGCGGGCCGCCCAGGAACCGGCTCCCCAGCACCGCGTCCGCCCTGCCGTCCACGATGGGCTGCACCAGCGCCGGCAGGTCGGCCGGGTCGTACTCCAGGTCCGCGTCCTGGATCACCACCAGCTCCCCGGTGACGTGCGGGATCGCGGACCGCACCGCGGCCCCCTTGCCCCGGTTGACGTCGTGGAGCACCAGCCGGTCCACCAGCCCCGCGTCGCGCAGCGACTCCAGCACCGCGCGCGTCCCGTCGGTGGAGGCGTCGTCCACCACGATGATCTCCGCCGGCAGCGGGCACGCCCGCACGCGGCGCACGGCGGCCGCGATGGTGGCCTCCTCGTTGTACGCCGGCATGACGACCGACAGCGTAACCCCGGCGGTCCGCTCGTCCGGGCGGGTGGCGGCCGGCGTCACGCTGGGCGCGGGGTGCCGGCGGCCGCGGCGTTGGCGTACGCGACGATCAATGTCTCCCGGAAGTCACCGGAACGCGCACGCTCCCGGGACCCGTTTCCCGGGAGCAGAGCTCAGGAAAATACAAGCAGATACGCCACAACACAACCGAACGTGGACATTGCGGGACCTCGCCCGGCGGGCCCTCACCCGGCTCGCTTGAGGCTCGCCACCCTCTCCCATTTCTGGGAGAGGGGACAACTGCCGGGGTTCCGCGCGTGAGGTCGGGCGCGGGGGTGCTCTCCGGAACACCCCACCCGGCCACGCCCCCAAACTCTTTCCTCCGACCACCCCCGCACCCTCCCGTGCCAGCCTCCCGCCGTCCGCCCTGCTCCGCCGTCCTCCCCCTTTCCCCCGCTTGCGGGGGAGAGGGGGCCGGGGGGTGAGGGGGCCCACCCTCGCGGACGCCAGCACCAGCCTTGCGTGAGGGATGCGAGCGCGAAGCGGCGAGACCCGGCGGCAGTTTGCCGGGGCTCGACTCCGTTGCGGACGGTCGTATCGTCCGCTACGGAGCCGCAGCCCGACCCCGGCGCAGCCGGGGGCACGCCCGAATCACAGCCGTCCGTTGCCGTTCCCGGATGCGGCAGCAGCAGCGGCCTCGTAATACCCCTTGCGCTGCCCGAGCGTCGCGTCCGGGTCGTTGAGCACCGCGCCCAGCACCCGCGCGCCGACCGTCGCCAACTGCTGCATCGCCTCGCGGGCGGTGTCGCGGTCCGTCTGGCCGGCGCGCACCACCAGCAGCACCCCGTCCGTCTGCGTGGCCAGGATGGGCGCGTTGGCGTTGGTGAGCACCGGGGGCGTGTCCAGCACCACCAGGTCGAAGTCGCCGGCGAGCGACGCCAGCAGCGACTTCATCACGTCGCCGCCCAGCAGGTCCGTGGGGTTCACCGGCGGGAGCGGCCCCGCGGGCATCACGGAGACGCGCTCCAGCGAGGTGGGCCTCACCACCTGCTCCACGGCCACGCTCCCCAGCAGCAGGTCGGCGAGGCCGGGGGAGTTGGCGACCCCGAACACCTGGTGCAGCCGGGCGCGGTAGAAGTCGCAGTCCACCAGCAGCACGCGCATCCCCTGCTGCGCGAAGGCGATGGCGATGTTGGCCGCCGTGGTGGTCTTGCCCTCCGAGCCGGAGGGGCTGGTCACCACGATGGAGCGCAGCCCCTGCCCCGCCTGGGCGAAGATCAGGTTGGTGCGCAGCGTCCGGTACGCCTCGGCGCCGCTGGAGTACACCTGCACGGCGGCGAGCAGCTCGGGGCGGGCGGCGGCGGGGAGCGAGCGGCCGTTCCCGGCGATGCCGGGGAGCCGCAGCCGCCGCGCGCCGGAAAGCGGGCGCACCTGCGGGATCACCGCCAGCTCGGGGACGCGCAGCACGCGCTCCAGCTCGCCGCGCTTGCGGATGGAGCGGTTCAGGCCGTCCAGGGCCACGGCGCCGCCGGCGCCCACCATCACGCCGAAGATCAGCCCGAACACCAGCGAGCGCACCGGACCGGAGCCCGCCGGCTCGCCGGGGAGGGCGCGATCCAGGAAGTTGACCTTGTCCTCGCCCGCGGCCTCGGCGATGCCGGCCGTGTAGTACTTCTCGCGCAGCGTCTTCACCGCCTCGCCGAACGACTCCACCTCCATCAGCAGGCGGGTCTCCTCCGGCTCGGCGCCGGCGAGCTGGCGGATGGTGCTGTCGGAGCGCACGGTGATCTCGTCCATCCCGCGCACCCGCGCCTCCAGCCACTCCACGTGGTTGCGGGTGGCCTCGATCATGGCGTTGCGGTTCATCGCGATCAGCGAGTCCAGCCGCTGCAGGTCCGGGTTGGAGGCCGAGACGCGGCCCGCGCCGGTGGTGATGCTGTCGCGCGTGGACTCGTACTTGGTGATGCGGTCGTACAGCGCCAGCACCGTGGGGTTGGCGCTCATCTCCGGGTTGGAGACGATGGTGCGGATCACGTCGGCGCGGTCGCGGCCCCGGGTCTGGAGCTGCGCCAGGAGCGACTTGTAGATCTGCAGGTCGGCGTTGAGCTCGGCGCGCTTCAGCTCCACCTCGGCGCGGTTGACCTGGCCCGACATGGCCTCGGCGCGGGCGCTGAACAGCCCCTCGCGGCGGCGGTGCTCGGCCAGGCGGCGCTGGGCGTCCAGCAGCAGCGTCTCGCCGGTGCGCAGCTGCTCCTCCACGAACTCGCGGCGGCGCTCGGCCTGCACGCGCGACTTGCGGCTGCTGTACCGCTGGTACATCCCGGCGGTGACGTTGGCGATCCGCTCGGTGACCGTGGGGTCGTAGCCGACCACCACGATGTCCACGATGTTGACGTTGTCGCGCGGGAACACGCTGATCTTGTCCATCAGCCGGTCGACGGCGTACTTGTGCGACACCACCTGGAGCGTCAACTCGTCCACGCCGGGGTTGACGGGCGCGGTGAAGCGGACGCCGGCGATCTCCACCGGCGACCCGTACGGCGCGGAGGCCTCGCGGCCGCCGCTGCGGACGCGGACGCCCCGGTCGTCGAAGGCCAGCTCCAGCGGCTCCTCCGAGGCGTCGGGGGCGACGCGGATGTCGTCCAGGAACCCGACCGGGTGGTACTCCTTGCGCCACAGGTCGGGGATCTCGCGGCCCAGGCGCAGCCCCAGCGAGTCCACCACCTGCCCCAGGATCACCCGGCTGCGGATGATCTCCACGTCGGTGCTCACCCCGCCGGCCCCGCCGCCGCCCAGGCTGGCGGCGATCCCGGCGAGCCCGCCCGAGGGCGCGGCCCCGCCCTCGCCGCCGATCTCCACGGAGGCCTGGGAGCCGAACAGCCGCTCGGTGGTCATCACCTTGTACACGGCCAGTGCCAGGCCCACGGCCGTGGTGAGCAGCACCACCCAGTAGTAGCGGCGCAGCGCGCCGGCGTACTCGCCGAAGGTGGAGCCCTCCGCCTCGGGATCGGGGCGCAGGGCGCCGCTCCCGGCCGGGAGGTACAGGTGCTTTTCCGGGGTGGAGGGCAGCTCGTGCATTCTCGGGTCGCTGGGTCGTGGGGTCGGCCGGGCCGGCGTCTCAGGGCTCGTCGTCGGAGCCGAGGACCTGGTCGATCAGCACGTAGGTGGTGACGATGGAGCCGACGGCCTGCAGCAGCTGCAGCGCCGGGCCGATGTAGGTGCGGGAGAAGGTGGGCCGCTCCTCCACGATGATCTGGTCGCCGGAGCGGATGGGCTCCTGGAGGAGCGCCGCGATCCCGCCGCCGTTCAGGTTCTCGACGTACTGCCGGCCGCCGCGCACCAGCTTCACGCGGTGCCGCCGGTCGGGCGCGGTGGAGCCGCCCACGCGGGTGATGGCCTCGCCCACGCTGAGCTGCGGCATGTAGTGCTGGTTGGGATCGCGCACCGCGCCGCCCACGTACACCCGGAACTCGGGGATCAGGGTGAAGCGGGGCTCGGCCTCGAAGCGGGTGAGGAACTGGCGGACCCGCTCCCGCGCCTCGGGGAGCGTCGCGCCGCCCACCTTGACCGCGCCGTACACCGGGTGCACGAAGGCGCTGTCCTCGCCCACCAGCAGCGTGCCGCTCAGCTCCTGGTTGCGCCACACCTGGACCGTCGCGCGGTCCCAGGGCTTGAGCACGGCCGGGGGGGTCTCGGGCGAGCCGTCCTGCGCCGCCAGCGCGGCCGGGAGGAGGCAGGGGAGGAGCGCGATCAGCAGGCGTACACGCGTCATTTCACCGGGGCGGACGGGTCGGACCACGCGGCACCGGACGAGGAAGGCGCCCGCGGGGCCACAAACAGTTGAAAGTAAACCACTTCAGCGCGCAGGTCCACCCTGCCCCCCGCGCGCCGCGGCGATCTCCGCCGGCCGGGCCGCGTGGGAGCGGGCCCGCTGCGCCCCCGCGCGCCCGGCGCGGGCCGCGCCGGCGGGGGCGGCCTCGGGCTCGCCGGCGTACAGCGCCAGGAAGCGCTTCACCATGGCCTCCTGGCTGAACTCGCGCTCCACCCGCGCCCGGGCCGCCCGGCCCAGCCGCTCGCGCAATTCGGCGTCGTCCAGCAGGCGGTTGACGGCGTCGGCGAGCGCCGCCGGGTCGGCGGGGGCGACGGTGATGCCGCTCTCCCCGTCGCGCGAGACGAAGGGGACGCCGGAGTCCAGCCGGGTGTTCACCACCGGCCGGCCGCAGGCCATGGCCTCGATCTGCACGATGCCGAACGCCTCGCTGCGGGCGATGGAGGCCAGCACGAACACCCGGGCGGCGTGGTAGAAGGGGACGGTGTCCTCCACGCCCCCCACCAGCGTGACGCGGTCCTCCAGCCCCAGGGCCCGCACCCGCTCCTCCAGCGCCGGGCGCAGCGGCCCGGTCCCCACGATCACTAGGTGGCCGTCCACCCGGCGCATGGCCTCCACCAGGTGCTCGAAGCCCTTGTAGTACACCAGCCGCCCCACCCCCAGCACCATGCGCGGCCCGAAGCGCTCGCGCAGCGCCCGCACCGCGGCCTCCCGGCGCTCGAAGCCGCCGATGGGGATGCCGTAGGGGATCACGTGGGTGCGGTCGCGGTAGCGCGCCAGCGTGGGCGAGCTCTCCACGTAGTTGGGCGTGGCGGCGACCACGGCGTCGGCGCGGTCCAGCAGGCGGTGGAGGATGGGCCGGAAGGCCGCGTCCAGCACCTTCTGCCGCACCACGTCGCTGTGGTAGCTCACCACCAGCCGCCCGCGGTGGCCGCTGGCCAGGTACGCCATGGTGGCGGCCGGGTTGGGGAGGTGCAGGTGCACCACGTCGGCGCCGGACTCGCGGATGCGCCGCGACATCCCCGGGTTGATGGGGGCGCCGGCCAGGGTGAAGCGGGTGCCGAGCCGCTCCACCGGGATCCCCTCGACCACCTCGCGGGAGTGGCCGCGGTCGTCGCTGGACACCAGCACGCGCACGTCGGCGTGCTCGCGCAGCCCCTCGCTGAGCACCTGGAGGTGCGTCTCGATCCCGCCGTAGTGCGGCGGGTAGAACTTGCCCACCTGCAGCACCCGCGGGCGCCGCCCGGCCGCCTTGTCCGCCGCGCTCAAAGCGCCGCCACCTCGCGATACACCTTCACCATGCTCCGTGCGTACTCCTGCCAGGTGAACCCCGCCGCCTGCGCCGCGCTCGCGGCGCGGCGCGCCTCCCACCGCTCCGGGTCGGCGGCGGGCTCGGCCAGCTGCCGCACCACCGTCTCGCCCCACGCCGCCACGTCGCCGGTGGGGACGTAGGTGGCGGCCGCGCCGCCCACCTCGCGCAGCACCGGGAGGTCGCTGGCGACCACCGGGGTGCCGCAGGTCATCGCCTCGATCACCGGGAGCCCGAACCCCTCCTCCTCGGAGGGGAGCACCACCAGCGCCGCCCGCCGGTAGACCGCCGCGAGCACCGCCTTCTCCAGGAAGGGGAGGACGGCGACCGCGTCCGCCACCCCCAGCTCCTCCGCCAGGCGGGCCTGCTCCTCGGTGAAGGGGCCGCCCACCCGCACCAGCCGCGCCGCCGGCACCGCCCGCCTCACCTCGGCGAAGATCCTCAGCAGCAGGTCGATGCGCTTGCGGGCGAAGGTGCCGCCCACGTGCAGCACCTCGGGGGCGTCGGCGCGGGCCGGGCCCAGCAGGGCGGCGGCGGCGCGGTCGGCGGCCGGGTCCGCGTGCGGCGTGCAGGCCGGGTCCACCCCCAGGTGCGCCACGCTGGCCCGCTCGGCCGCCACCAGCCCCCGTCCCACCGCCTCGTCGCGCACGGCGGCGGTGTCGAACACCACCCGCCCGGCGCGCCCCAGCCCGCGCAGCACGTAGCCGGTCATGGCCCGGAACACGGCGGAGCGCGGGGCGCGCCCCGGCTCCAGCAGGCACTGGAAGGTGTGCAGGTCGTGGCAGGTGACCACGGTGCGCTCCGGCGGCAGCCGGTGCACCAGCTGCCCGTAGGCGTGGTCCACCACGTGGAAGACGTCGAACTCGCCCCGGCGGCGGCGCATCAGGCGCGGGTAGTCCCAGAAGCGGTTGAGCGCCCGGTCCAGGTTGACCCGCAGCCGCCGCTCGTACGCGTCGCCGTCGGCGCCGGGCGCCGGCTCGCTCGTGAAGCGCCGGCGCATGGACGGCCTCACCCGGGTCGCGGTCACACCCGGCGACTCCATCTCGCCCAGGGAGCGGAGGAGCATGTCGGGGACCAGGTCCATGCTGGGCCAGCGCTCCTCCAGCAGGTCGCACACCACGGCGACGCGCGGCGCGGGGCCCGCTTCCGCGGCGGGATCGGTCCCGTTGCGCGCGGCGGGAGTCCACGGCGCCGCCCCGGCCGCCGCGGTCGCGCCGCCCCCCGCGGCGACGCCGGTCCGCCCTGCCCCACCGGGTGCGCTCATGCCGCGCCGGGCTTGCTCCCGACGATGACCTGGCTGCACGGGAACGCGTTCACGGCGAACCCGGGGAGCATGCTCAGGACGGCGTAGTAGAGCATGGAGCGCTCGGAGCGGCGGTACAGGAAGCCGCGGTAGTTGTGCTGCCTGAAGCCCAGCCCGGCGTCCCGGAAGAAGCGCCGGTACTCGCCCACGGAGTAGTAGTTCTCCTTGACCTCGTCGCGCCGCACGTGGAAGTCGTACAGCGGCTTGAGGTAGCCGGGGCAGGAGGGCTCGAAGAGGAGGTACAGCTCGCCGCCGGGCCGCAGGATCCGCGCGCACTCGCGCACCGCGGCCGCGGGGTCCTGGGTGTGGTGGAAGCTGGCGAAGAACATCACCCGGTCGAAGCCGGCGTCCGGGAACGGGGTCTCCTCCGCGCCCGTGACCCACTTCTCGTCCAGCGACACCCCGAAGAAATCCTCGTACTGCCCGCTCTTCTCCACCGCCTCGCGCGACACGTCCGAGAACACCACCCGGCACTCCGGGAAGCGCTTCTTGACGTACGAGCTCAGGTAGCCGTACCCGCCGCCCAGCTCCAGCACCGAGCCGCGGAAGCTGAGGCCGAAGCGCTTCACCATGTCGTCGAAGGTGAGCAGCGACTGGGCCTTGCCCACGTACAGCAGGGAGCGGTACAGGTCGGCGGAGGCGCGCTCGTCCTCGGACGAGCGGAAGAAGTCGTCCTCCGCCTGCTGCTCCTCGTTGGGCCGGTCGAGGTGGACCCGGATCGTCTCGCTCATGCGGCGCCCGCGGTGCGGTGCACGAGGAAGCGGGTGACCACGCAGTCCGGCGCGAAGGCGGCCGGGCCGGCGGTGTCCACGAAGCCGGCGTCGAGCAGGGTGCGGTAGAGCGCGTCGGGGGTGCTCCCCGCGTCGCGCAGCCAGAAGTCGTTGAACTCCACCAGCACCGCGCGGATGCGCCCGGTGGCGAGCACGCGGGACGCGCCCTCGAACACCCGGGGCTCGTGCCCCTCCACGTCCACCTTGACCAGGTCCACGGTCTCCACGCCCCACTCGTCCAGCACGTCGTCCATGCGGCGCACGGGGACCGACACCGGCTCGCCGCCGGAGCTGGCGCTCATGGTGGGGGAGTGGAAGTTGGCGGCGGCGGGCGGCAGGTACAGCGTCAGCTCGCCGGGGGCGTCGCTGAGCCCCATCTGGAAGGCCTCCGCCTGCGGCATGCGGTTGGTGCGCAGCGTCGCGGCGATGCGCGCGTAGGCGTACGGGCTGGGCTCCAGCGCGTACACGCGCCCGCGCTCGCCCACCAGCGAGGCGGCGAGCAGGCTGAAGTACCCCACGTTGGCGCCCACGTCCACGAAGGTCATCCCCGGCCTCAGCCAGGAGCGGACCAGGGCGGTCTCCTGCGGCTCGAAGGCGCCCAGCCAGATCCAGCGCTGGATCGCCTCGGCCAGGTCCAGCTTCATCCGGTAGCCGAACACGTCGGCGTCCCGCTCGCCGCGGCTGGGCGCGACCCCGGCCAGGAGGCGCAGCTTGCCGCGGAAGTGGTACGGTCTCAGGACGTCGACTACGGCTTCACGGATCATGGATCAGGCGCTGTGTGCTCTCACGTCGGGACGGCGCTCGCGCGATCCCGTATGCTGCTGTCGCGGCCGCCGCGGGCCGCCTCCTCCAGTACGGGGAGGAGCGCCGCCAGGTGTGCCTCCCGGCTGAACCGCCGCGCCAGGCGCAGCGCCCCCTCGCGGAGGCGGGCGTGCTCGCCGGGGTCGCGCAGGCAGCGGACGACCGCGTCGGCCAGCCCGGCGGCCGTGGGCGGGTCGGCGGGGGCCAGGCGGCCGTTGGCACCGTCCTCCAGCCAGTCGGGGATCCCACCCACCGCGAAGGCCGCCGCGGGGACGCCGCGCAGCCCCGCCTCGGGGCCCACCATCCCGAACGGCTCCGGCCAGACGCTGGGGACCACCAGCAGGTCGGTCCGCGCCCACAGCGCCTCCAGCTCGCCGCCGCGCTTCCACCCGACGAACTCGGCGGTGACTCCTTCGCAGCGGGCCGCGGTCTCGGCGGCGCGGCGCTCCCACTCGGCGCGGTCCGGACCGTCGCCCGCGAACACGGCGTTCACACGGCATCCCAGGCCGGCGCGGACGGCGGGGAGCGCGTCGAGCAGCGTCCTCCCGCCCTTGAGCAGGTCCATCCGCCCCAAAAAGAGGAGCCGGGCCGCCCCGTCCGGCGACAAAGACGAGCCAGGGGCGGGGGCGTCACGCCCCGCCGGCGGCCCCTCCACCGGGAGCGGCGCCACGTGCGTCCGCGCCGGGTCGCTGCCGTTGGCCACGTACTCGTCGCGCATGTGGCGCGAGTTGGCGACCACCGCCCGGTAGCGCGCCAGCAGCTCCTTGCGGCGCGTGTTGCGCCGGTAGTCCCGCAGCATGGTCAGCGGGCTGAGCCCGCCGCAGCGGTGCGGGTAGTAGTGCGCCAGGCACCCCGGGCCCAGCGGCCTGCCGCACGGCGTGGGCGTGGGGCTCTTGTGCGTCTTCTGGCCGCTGACGCAGGTGCCGTAGTACGCGTGGACGAACAGCACGCAGGGGGCGACGGCCAGCAGCGCGGCCTCCGTCTCCGGCCCGGTGGTGATGTGCGTGAACACCACGTCCGGGCGCCACGCGCGCAGCGCCTCCAGCGCTCGCGCCATCCCCATCTCCGCGGCGCACCACTCCGGCGCGCCTTCCGGGAGCGGGATGCGCTCCCGGTCCGCCGGCTGGTCCAGCTCGCTCCAGAGCGCCACCTCGTGCCCGGCCCGCGCCAGCTCCGGGACGACGATGCCCAGGTACCCCTCGGCCCCTCCCAGCGCGCGCCGGCTCCAGTTGGCGACGGCGATCCTCATCCGGCTACGCGCCCGGGGTGCCGAACAGGCGCTGGAGCCGGCCGCGGGTGGAGCGGGGGACGAAGCGCTTGGCCGGGTGCGCGAGCACCGCCCAGAACGGGTACGTCGCCACGATGCGCGGGTACGCCGCGGCCGCCGCCACGCAGTACCTCACCCCGTCGCCCCAGCGGTCCAGGATGGTCGCGGCGATCCCGGCGCGCACCAGCAGGTGCGCCCGCGCCGGCTTCATCTCGGCCAGGATGCGCTCCTGCTCCTCGGGCGAGACCAGGCCGCTGCCGCGCACGTACTCCTCCACCACCCGGCACAGCTCGAACCCCGGGTCCACCGAAGACTTCTGCGCGGCGTACATGCGGAAGCGGGCCAGCGGCGCGTCGATGGGCTGGAAGACGTGCCCGCGCGACAGCAGCCGCAGCCACATCTCCAGGTCCATCACCGAGCGCAGCTCCTCGCGGAAGCCGCCCGCGTCCACCACCGCGCGGGTGCGGCAGAACACCTCCGGCTGCGTCAGGAACTCGCGCCGGTTCAGGCGGTCCCAGATGCGCAGGTAGTCCAGGAACCCGTCGAACCTGGCCTGGACGGTGAACTGCTCCTCCCCGGTCTCGGAGATGTACACGCAGTGGCCGTACACCACGTCGGCCTCGGGGTGGGCGCGCAGGCCCTCCACCACGGCCGCGAGCGCCCCCGGGGTCAGCAGGTCGTCGGAGTTGAGGTAGGTGAAGACCTCGCCGGTGACGCGCTCCAGCCCCTTGTTGATGGCGTGCGTCTGCCCGCGGTCCTTTTCGCTCACCCAGTAGGTGAGCCAGGGCTCGTAGCTGCGGAGCACCTCCACCGTCTCGTCGGTGCTCCCCCCGTCCATGACGATCAGCTCCAGGTTGGGGTACCCCTGGAGCAGCACGGAGCGCAGGGTCTCCTCGATGAAGCGCCCCTGGTTGAACGAGGGGACCACCACGCTCACCCGGGGCCAGATGGAGCGCCCGCTCTCGGCCGCGCGCGGGGTCTCCTCCGTCCACGGCCACCCCGTCCTCCCCGCCGGCGGGGGCGGGAGGGTGTCCAGGGTGGGGCGGGAGACGCCCGTGTGCGCGGTGCCGAGATCGTCCATGGCAAAAGCAAACGCTCCGCGAACGCGCGACCCGCGCTTCCGCAGAGACAGCCGGATGGCCCGGGCGGACTGCCCGGGCGGCGCCCGCGCCCGTGGTGTCCGGGCGCCGGGGCTTAGTCGAAGCGCCACTAAGATATCGCCGGTGTCCACGTCGGTCCAGTCGCGTGACCTTGCGCGTGGAGGACGCGTCACTTCCGCGCCGTGTCGGTCCGTGTCGGTTCGGCCTTGCGTCCACCGGCGCGCGGGCCGACCTTTGGGCGCTGCAACGCGGGGCGCTGCACGATCGATTCCGAAGGGCGGAACCGCGGGATCACGGGGGAGGAGCATGCTGCGGATCATCCGAACCTTGGCGCCGACCGCGGGGCTGGCGCTCCTCCTTTCGGCTCCCGCCTCCCTCGGGGCGGCGGCGGTCTGCTCGCCCGTGCCGTACCACATGAATCGCCGGGGCGACGAAACCTACTACATCGCCACGGCCACCGCGGACACGCTCCCCGTCCCGCCCGGGAACCCGCACGCGGCCGGATACGGCCAGGTGTTCCTGGTGCAGGACGCTGGAGGCGCGGACGCGGCATCGCTGCGTCCGCGCGGAAAGCAGGCCGTTGCGCGGGTGGTGCTGGTCCCGACGGCGTCTTGCTCGGACGGGCCGTGGCCGGGGAGCGCCCGGTGGCTGGAGCCTGGCACCACCGGCTTCTTCGCCTCCACGGTGTGGCCCCGGGATCGCTGGGCGGCGGGCATCCCGACCGCGTTCGGGGACAATCGGACGGAGCCGTATCCCCACGCGATCGCCATCAAAAGCGGCATCGGGAACGCTCCCGACTCGGAGAAGCCGGCCCTGACGCCGACGGAGTACCGCACGCTCTACGAGGCGCTTCCGTACCGACACGAGGAGTCGAGGGACCGGGAGCGTAGCCTGGAGCGGCTGCGCCGGTGGCGCCAGGACAACCCGCTGCTCGCCGCCCGCTTCCCGGCCACCTTCATCCTGCGCATTGTGCTGGGGCCGGAGGCGACGGGAGGGTCCTGACTCCTGGCGCATCGAACAAACTTGCCTGCAGATTTCGCGGCGGCCACAGCGCCGGCGACACGACCGTTTCACGGGGAGAGCGAGAATTGAGCGGGGACTTGCAGAAGGCGCGGGTGGAGGCGGCGGAGAAGTCCGGCGGCACCTCGGCCGATCCCATCTACCGCGCGGTGCTCGCCCGGGTGGACGCGCTCGGCGTGGGCGGGCGCGCGCTGGACTTCGGCGCCGGAACCGGGCGGCTGGCGCGGCTCCTGGCCGAGCGCCCACGGTTCACGCGGGTGGACGCGGCCGACATCGTCGCCTACGAGGGGGCGAGCACCGGCGGCGTCGAGTGGATCATCGGCGACCTCAACGAGCGGCTTCCCGTCCCCGACGGCACCTACGACCTGATCGTGGCGGCCGAGGTCATCGAGCACCTGGAGAACCCGCGCTTCCTGGCGCGCGAGTGGTTCCGGCTGCTGCGGCCCGGCGGCGCGCTGGTGCTGTCCACGCCCAACAACGAGAGCTGGCGGTCGGTGGTCTCGCTGCTCTTCCGCGGGCACTTCGCCTCGTTCACGGGCCCCAGCTACCCGGCGCACATCAGCGCCCTGCTCCGCGCCGACATCGAGCGGGTGCTCTCCGAGGCCGGGTTCCGCGGGGTGGAGTTCGCCTTCACGGAGCACGGGCTGCTGCCCAAGCTCACCTCGGTCACCTGGCAGGGGGCGTCGCTGGGCACGCTGCGCGGCGTCCGCTACTCGGACAACGTCGTCTGCACCGCCCGCAAGCCTGGCTGATCTGAACGGCTCCTGACGACGGGTTCGGGCGTGCCCCCGCTGGCGCGGGGTCGGGCTGCGGCTCCGTAGCAGACGATACGACCGTCTGCAACGGAGTCGAGCCCCGGCGGAAACAGCCCCGCCGGGTCTCGCCCCTCCGGGCCGGCATCCCTCACGCGGGTCTCGCGCTGGCGTCCTCCGGCCCCCTCACCCCCCGACCCCCTCTCCCCCGCAAGCGGGGGAAAGGGGGAGAACTCC
>JBFMFL010000001.1:0-94540 GCA_040752145.1 Gemmatimonadota bacterium | reverse complement strand
CGCCGCGGAGGCCGGGGAGGCGCCCGCGGCTGCGCCCGCGACCGCGGCGCCGGCCGCGGACGGCGCGGCGCTGGAGCGCAGGGTGGCGGCGCTCCGGTCGCGGGACCCGCACCGCGCGGTGGAGCTGCTGATGCAGGCGGCGGCGCAGGAGCGGAGCGCCCGCGGCCGCTTCCTCCGCCGCTCCGAGGCCGCAGAGGTGATGCTGGAGGCGGGGCTGGCCTCCGTCGCCATGCCGGTGCTGAAGGAGCTGATGGAGCAGGTGGACACCCACCGCCTGGAGCAGTGGGAGGAGGGGGAGACGGTGGCACGCACGCTGGGGCTGGCGTACCGCTGCATGGAGAAGCTGGAGCCCGGGAACACCTCCGGGCGGGGGGACCTCTATCTCCGCATCTGCCGGCTGGACCCCATGACGGCCATCTCCCTGACCTCGGCCGCGGCGGATGGCGGGGCCCGGAGCTGAGCGGACCGTCCGCCAGTCGGTGCTCGACCGGCTGCTGGACGACGCGCCCCGGGTGCCGGCCGACCCCCCGACCACCCTGGCCGAGTCCGCGCGGGCCTTCCGGGCGGCGGTGCTGCGGGACGTGGAGTGGCTGCTGAACACCCGCCGGATCGCCGTCTCCGCGCCGGACGCGTGCCCGGAGGTGCAGCGCTCCGTCTACCATTTCGGCGTCCCGGACGTGACCTCGCAGAGCGGCGATTCCGAACCCTCGCGGCAGCGGCTCCTCCGCCAGGTGGAGGAGTGCATCGCCACCTTCGAGCCCCGCATCTCAAACGTCCGCGTCACCCCCGCCGTGGTCCGCGACGCGGAGGGGGGGCGCCGCCTCCGCTTCCTGGTGGAGGGGACCCTCCGCATGGACCCGGGCCCGGAGCGCGTCGCCTTCGACACCGAGCTGGAGACCTCCAGCGGGAAGTTCCGCGTAACGGGAGACGGGAATGCGTGACGACCTGCTGCACTACTACGAGCGGGAGCTGAGCTGGCTGCGGCGCACCGGGGCCGAGTTCGCCCGGCGCTACCCCAAGGTCGCGCACCGCCTCCAGCTGGAGCCCAACAAGTGCGAGGACCCGCACGTGGAGCGGCTGCTGGAGGGGTTCGCCTTCCTGGCCGCGCGGGTGCACGTCAAGCTGGACGACGACTTCCCGGAGATCAGCGAGGCGCTGCTGGGCCAGCTCTACCCGCACCACACCCGGCCCGTCCCCTCCATGTCGGTGGTGGAGTTCCACCTGGACCCCGAGCAGGGCAAGCTCACCACCGGGCTGCAGGTGCCCCGCGACACCCTGCTGTTCTCCGGGCCGGTGGGAGGCGCCCCGTGCCGCTTCCGGACCTGCTACGACACCACGCTCTGGCCGCTGACCGTGGCCGCCGCCCAGTGGGTGGCGCCGCACGCCCTCCGCCCCGTGGTGCGCGCCGGGGAGGCGTCCGCCGCGCTGCGGGTGGAGCTGCACTGCCTCCCCGGGGTGTCCTTCGCCGGGCTGGAACTCGAGACCCTGCGCCTGCACCTGAGCGCCGACGCGGCGCTGGCGTCCACGCTGTACGAGGTGCTCTGCAACAACTGCGTCGAGGTCCTCCTCCGCGACGCCACCCCCGGCTCCACCCGCGAACCGGTCCGGCTCCCGGCTTCCGCGCTGCGCCCCGTCGGCTTCGGGCAGGACGAGGGGATGCTCCCCCCGGTCCGCCGCTCGTTCCTGGGATACCGGCTCCTCCAGGAGTACTTCACCTTCCCCGACAAGTTCTTCTTCCTGGAGCTGGACGGGCTGGACCGCGCGCGCGCGGCGGGGTTCGGGGAGCGCCTGGAGGTGGTGTTCCTGGTCTCCTCCTTCGAGCGGAGCGAGCGGCGGCAGATGCTGGAGGCGGGAGTGAGCCGGGACACCGTGCGGCTGGGGTGCACCCCCGTCGTCAACCTCTTCCCGCAGACCTCCGAGCCCATCCTCCTGAACCAGCGGCAGCACGAGTACCTGCTGGTCCCGGACGCGCGCCGCCGCGCCTCCACCGGGGTGTTCTCGGTGGAGGAGGTGGTCGCGGTGGTCCCCGGCGCGCCCGAGCCGGTGCGCTTCGAGCCGATCTACTCCTTCCGCCACGGCGCGGACGCGGGGGGAGGGCGCGCCTTCTGGCACGCCGCCCGCCGCCCCTCCTCCTGGCGGAGCGACGAGGGCACCGACGTCTACCTGTCCTTCGTGGACGCGTCCGCCCGGACGGTCCACCCGGAGATGGACGCGGCCACCGCGCGCCTCCTCTGCTTCAACGGGGACCTCCCCTCCCGCCTCCCGCTGGGGTCCGGGGGGAGCGACTTCACCATGTCGGGCGGGGGGCCGGTCACCCGCATCGTGGCGCTCACCCGGCCCACCCCGGTGGTGCATCCCCCGCTGGGCAAGCCGCAGCTCTGGCGGCTGATCTCCCAGCTCTCGCTCAACTACACCTCGCTGGCCGAGGGCGGCGGCGAGACGCTGCGCGAGCTGCTCCGCCTGCACGACGCCGGCGGCTCCGGGGCGGGGGAGCGGCAGATCCAGGGGATCGTGGACGTGCGCGGAAGCCCCTGCCACGCCCGCATCGAGAGCGAGCACGGGCTCACCTTCGCCCGGGGGCAGCGGGTGGAGGTCGAGTTCGACGAGGAGCAGTTCGCGGGGGGCGGCGTCTACCTGCTGGCGAGCGTGCTGGAGCGCTTCCTGGGGATGTACGTGTCGCTGAACAGCTTCTGCGTGCTCGCCGCGCGCACGCGGCAGCGCAGGGGGATGCTCCGCGAGTGGGCGCCGAGGTCGGGATGGAAGACGCTGGTGTGAAGGGGCGGCGCGTGGAGGACGCGCTCCGCGGCGACGCCACCTCCTTCGGGTTCTTCCAGGCGGTGCGGGCGCTGGAGCGCCTCCTCCCCGGCCGCGCCCCGGTGGGCCGCTTCGCCGACCCCGCGGACGAGGTGGTGAGGTTCTCGGTGGACCCCGCCATCTCCTTCCCCGCGAGCGAGATCCTGTCGCTGGAGCTCCCCGGGGGCGAGGGGGAGGCGGCGCGGATGAGCGTGCGCTTCCTGGGCCTCACCGGGCCGCAGGGCGTCCTCCCCCACCACTACTCGCTGCTGGTGGCGGAGGAGCGGCGCCAGGCCCGGAAGGAGGGCGCCCTGGGCGCCTTCCTGGACCTGTTCCAGCACCGCGCCCTCTCCCTGTTCTACCGCGCCTGGGAAAAGAACCGGGTGGCGGTGGCGCACGAGAAGGGCGAGGAGGACCGGCTGGGGGAGCACCTCCTGGACCTGGTGGGCGCGGGGCTCCCCCGGGCCCGGGCGCGCACCCCCGTCCCGGAGGCCGTGCTGGCGGCGTACGCCGGGCTGCTCGCGCAGCAGCCGCGGGGGGCGGTCGCGCTGGAGCAGCTCCTGGAGGACTTCTTCGGGGTCCCGGCGGAGGTGGAGCAGTTCGTGGGGGGATGGTACGCCCTCCCGCTGCGCGACCAGTGCGCCCTGGGGGACGAGGCGTGCGACTCCACCCGGCTGGGGATGGGCGCCGTGGCGGGAGACGAGGTGTGGGACCAGCAGACGCGCCTCCGCGTCCGCCTGGGACCGCTCCCCCGCGCCCGCTTCGACGACTTCCTCCCCACCGGAGGCGCGCACGTGCGCCTGCGGGAGCTGCTCCGCTTCTACTGCCACGACCAGTTCGAGCTGGAGCTGCAGCTCGTCCTGGCCCGGGACGACGTCCCCGCCTGCGTCCTGGGCGCCGACGGGGATGCCCAGCCGCTGGGCTGGGCCACCTGGATGCGCTCGGCTCCGTTCCCGCGCGACGCGGACGACACCATCCTCACCCTGCAGGGGAGTGCACTCCCATGAACGTCAACCTGCGGTCGCTGATCGGCAAGCTGGGCCACCGGACCCGCGGCGCGGTGGAGGCCGCGGCGGGGCTCTGCCTGTCGCGCACCCACTACGACGTGGAGGTGGAGCACTTCCTCCTCAAGGTCCTGGACTCCACCGACGGCGACGTCGCCGCCATCCTGCGCCACTTCGAGGTCAACCGCTCCCGCCTGGCCGCCGACCTGGCCGCTTCCCTGGACCGCCTCAAGACCGGGAACGCGCGGAACCCCTCCCTCAGCCCCTCGCTGGTGAAGATGCTCACCGGGGGGTGGACCCTGGGCTCGGTGGACTTCGGAGCCACGCAGATCCGCACCGGGCACGCCCTGGTGGCGCTGCTGGCCGACGACGAGCTGTCGCGCCTGGCCCACGCCATCAGCCGCGAGCTGGAGAAGGTGCACGCGGACGAGCTGCGCCGCGACTTCCCGCGCATCGTCGCCGTCTCGTCCGAGGACGACGGCCCGGAGCCCGGGAACGGGCCCGCCGCCAGGGACGGGGCCGCCCCCGGCCGTCCGGCGGGGGGGCGGACGCCGGGGCTGGACCAGTACACCGTGGACCTGACGGCGCGCGCGCGGGAGGGGCGGATCGACCCGGTGCTGGGGCGCGACTTCGAGGTGCGCCAGGTGGTGGACATCCTCACCCGGCGCCGGCAGAACAACCCCATCCTGGTGGGGGAGGCGGGCGTGGGGAAGACGGCGGTGGTGGAGGGCTTCGCCGTGCGGATTGCGCAGGGGGACGTTCCGCCCCCGCTGCGCAACGTGACGCTGCGCACGCTGGACCTGGCGCTCCTCCAGGCGGGCGCCGGGGTGAAGGGGGAGTTCGAGAGCCGCCTCAAGGGCCTGATCGAGGAGGTGCGCGCCTCCCCCGTGCCGGTGATCCTCTTCATCGACGAGGCCCACACCATGATCGGCGCCGGGGGGCAGGCCGGGCAGAACGACGCGGCCAACCTCCTCAAGCCGGCGCTGGCCCGGGGCGAGCTGCGCACGGTCGCGGCGACCACCTGGTCGGAGTACAAGAAGTACTTCGAGAAGGACCCCGCCCTCGCCCGCCGCTTCCAGGTGGTCAAGGTGGAGGAGCCCTCGGAGGCGCAGTGCATGGTGATGATGCGCGGCATCGTCCCCGCCCTGGAGCAGCATCACCGGGTGCGCATTTTGGCCGACGGGGTGCACGCCGCCGTTCGCTTCTCGCACCGCTACCTCCCGGACCGCCAGCTCCCGGACAAGGCGGTGAGCGTGCTGGACACCGCCTGCGCCCGCCTGGCGCTGGGGCAGAGCGCCACCCCCGCCGCCCTGGAGGACGCGACCCGCCGCCTGGACGACCTGGCGGTGCAGGCCCGGACGCTGGAGCGCGAGGCCGCCGTGGGCGCCGACCACGCCGAGCGCCTGGCGGAGATCGCCGCCGAGCGCGCCGAGGCCGAGGCCCACATCGCCGGCCTGGGCGCCCGCTGGGAGCGCGAGCGCGCCCTGGTGGCCCGCGTGCGCGCCGCCCGCGAGCGGCTGGAGGAGCTGGCGCACGGCGGCGGCGACGGCGGGCCCCCCGCCGACGCCGCGGCGCTCCGCGCGGAGCTGGACGCGGCCACGGCGGAGCTGGAGGACGCGCAGGGGGAGCACCCCCTGGTCCCCGTCTGCGTGGGCGCGGAGCTGGTGGGCGAGGTGGTCTCGGGGTGGACCGGGATCCCCGTCGGCAAGATGCTCCGCGACGACGTGGCGACGGCGCTGGAGCTGGAGCACCACCTGGGGCGGCGCATCATCGGCCAGGCCCACGCCCTGGAGACCATCTCGCAGCGCATCCGCACCTCCCGCGCCGGGATCGAGGACCCCGGCAAGCCGGTGGGCGTCTTCCTGCTGGTGGGGCCCAGCGGCGTGGGGAAGACCGAGACGGCGCTGGCGCTCTCCGACCTCCTCTACGGCGGCGAGCACAACCTGGTCACCATCAACATGTCGGAGTTCCAGGAGCCGCACACCGTCTCCACGCTCAAGGGCTCGCCCCCGGGGTACGTGGGCTACGGGGAGGGCGGGGTGCTCACCGAGGCGGTGCGGCGGCGCCCCTACTCGGTGGTGCTCCTGGACGAGGTGGAGAAGGCGCACCCGGACGTGCTGGAGCTGTTCTTCCAGGTGTTCGACAAGGGGACCCTGGAGGACGGGGAGGGGCGGCAGGTCGACTTCCGCAACTGCGTCATCATTCTCACCACCAACGCGGGCACCGGGACGCTGATGGCGCTCTGCGCCGATCCCGAGACCATGCCCGGGCACGAGGGGCTGGTGAAGGCGCTCAAGCCCGAGCTGGACCACGTCTTCAAGCCGGCGCTCCTGGGGCGCACGGTGATCGTCCCCTACTTCCCCGTGCGCGACGAGGCGCTCCGCCGCATCGTCCGCCTCAAGCTGGCGAAGGTGGAGCGGCGCCTCCGCGAGACGCACCGCGTGGACCTGGCCGCGGACGACGCGGTGGTGGACGCCATCGCGGAGCGCTGCACCGAGGTGGAGAGCGGCGCCCGCAACGTGGACAACATCCTCACCCACACGCTCCTCCCCGCCATCTCGCGCCTGCTCCTCCAGGCGCTGGTGGACGGCTCTCGCCCGGTGGCGATCCAGGTGGGGGTGGGGGAGGACGGACGCTTCACCTACGCCGCGCGCCCCGCGGTGGTCCCGCTCCCGGACGCCCTGCAGGCCACTGCGGCGCCGGCCTGACCCGCCACGATCCAACCACGTCCACTCCCAGCGGAGGAAGAGAGATGCCGGTGTTCCACAAGGTCACCTCCGGACCGGTTCGCGGCACGGACAATCACGGCTCCGGAAAGTTCGGTGCGTCCCGCGACGGCGGAAAGAGGTCGCACAACGGGCTGGACTTCGTCGCGCTCCCCGGGGAGAAGGTGCTTTCCCCGATCGAGGGGCTGGTCGTGCGCGAGGCCCGCCCCTACAAGACCGACCCCAAGTACGTCGGGGTCGTCATCGACGGCACCGGCGATTGGAAGGGCTACGAGGTGAAGATGTTCTACGTGAAGGGGATCAAGCTGGGGCGAGTTCGCGCCGGGGAGGTCGTCGGCACCGCGCAGGACCTGGGAAAGAAGTACCCGGGGATAACCAACCACGTCCACGTCGAGGTACGGCTGCACGGCCTGGTCGTCTCGCCCGCATCGTTGTTCGAGGCGGCGGGATCCAGCACGCACGTCAAGACCGCTGAGTGACCGGACGGTGAGTGGCTACCGTCGCCCGTCACCCGAAGCTCGAGCCCATTAGATGCCCACGTACTCGCAGGCCAACCGCCCCATGCGGGTGGACACGGTGCTGGGGACCGACGTCCTCCTCCTCGCCGGGCTCTCCGGCGTGGAGGGCGTGTCCATGCCCTTCGGCTTCCACCTGGACCTGCTGTCCGAGGACCCGGCGGTCAGGGCGGAGGACGTGCTGCGCACCCCCGTTACCCTCACGCTCCGCCTGCCGGAGGGGGAGGAGCGCAGGATCCACGGGCTGGTGAGCCGCTTCGTGCAGCTCGGGCAGGCGGACGAGCTCACCTCCTACCGCGCGGAGGTGGTGCCCTGGCTCTGGTTCCTGTCCCTGTCGCGCGACTGCCGCATCTTCCAGAACCTGTCGGTGCTGGAGATCGTGGAGCAGGTGTTCCGGGCGCAGGGCTACTCCGACTTCCAGGTCCGGTGCACGCGCGGCTACCCCAAGCGGGAGTACTGCGTGCAGTACCGCGAGACGCACCTGGACTTCGTGTCGCGGCTCCTGGAGGAGGAGGGGATCTTCTACTTCTTCGAGCACTCGGAGTCGCGCCACGTGCTGACGCTGGCCGACAGCAACGGCTCGGTGCCGCCCTGCCCGGGGTTCGCGAAGGCGCGCATGGCCGCCCAGTCCACCCTCGACGAGGACGTGGTCACCGAGCTGCGGCGCGAGCACTCCGTGTTCGTGGGCACGGTGACGCTCCGGGACTACGACTACCTCCAGCCCTCGCTGAGCCTGGAGAGCTCCATGTCCGGGGATGGGCGGGAGGAGGTGTATGACTACCCCGGCAACTACACCACCCTCGACGAGGGCGAGCGCTACGCGCGCATCCAGCTGGAGGCCGAGGAGGCGCTCCGCCAGACGGTGCAGGGAAAGGGGCTCTGCCGCTACTTCCAGAGCGGCTGCCGCTTCGACCTGTCCGACCACTACGTCGGCGCGGCCAACCAGGCGTACCTCCTGCTGCGCGTGCACCACTCCGGGAGCGGGGGCGACTACCGCTCCTGGGACTCGGCGCCGGTGGACTACCACAACGAGTTCCTGGCCATCCCGCACGACGTCCCCTTCCGCCCCGCGCGGAAGACGCCCACCCCGGTGGTGCGCGGGTCGCAGACCGCCCTGGTCGTGGGTCCGGCGGGGGAAGAGGTGTGGGTGGACCGGCACGGACGGATCAAGGTGCAGTTCCCCTGGGACCGCACGGGGCGGAGGGACGAGAACTCGTCGTGCTGGGTTCGGGTGGCGCAGCCCTGGGCGGGGAAGGGGTGGGGCGCGGTACAGATCCCCCGCATCGGCAACGAGGTGATCGTCGAGTTCCTGGAGGGCGACCCGGACCGCCCCATCGTCACCGGGAGCGTCTACAACGCGGAGCAGACGCCGCCGTTCGCGCTCCCCGGCGCGGGGATCCAGATGGGGATGAAGTCCCGCAGCTCCCCGGGGGGCGGCGGGTACAACGAGATCACCATGACGGACACCAAGGGCAGGGAGATGTTGAACGTCCATGCCCAGTACGACATGGTGACCCGGGTGGAGCACGACGACACGCAGACCGTGGTGAACGACCGCACGATCGGCGTCACCGGCAACCACACCGAGACGATCCAGAAGGACTGCACCCTCACCGTCAACGGCAAGCACACGGAGACGGTCAGGGGGAACACCGGCATCACCATTTCCGAGGGCGACTACACCCACGACGTGGCGACCGGGACGGCCACGCTGCACGTCAAGGGAGCGGTGGCGGAGAGCTTCGACGACACGCTCACCACCACGGTCAACAAGGGGATCACCATCACCTCCTCGACGGCCAGGATCACCCTGGAGGCGAGCACCGAGATCGTGCTGCACACCGGGAGCAGCATGATCAGCATGAAATCGGACGGCACCATCTCCATCAGCGGCACGTCCGTGAGCATCACCGGCACCCGGGAGGTCAAGGCCGGGGTCGGCACCCAGACGGTGACCTGCAACCCGCAGCAGGTGCAGCTCAGCGGGGCCGGCATCAACGCCGCGGCCGTGGGGGTGCACGAGATCAGCGGTGCGCTGATCAAGATCAACTAGGCCATGCAGCGGCTCGTCGAGCGGCTCCGCCGGGGCCTTGAGGAGTTCGTGGAGCAGCGGGACGACCTGCTCCTCCTCCTCGGGTGCTCCGACGCGGACGCGGCCATCACCGCCAAGGTGGTCCGGGACGCGGAGCAGGCCAACGGGACCGACCTGTTCCTGCTCTTCACCGACGACTTCGTCCTCCCCGACCCCTACGTCTCCGTGCTCGCGGAGCGGCTGCGCGAGGAGCACTCGCTCGCCTGCCGGGCGCTGGAGGACGAGGGGAAGCCGCCCTTTCCCCCCATCCCCCCGCTCCTGTTCGACGCGCGGGAGCCCCCCGCCGCGCGCCTGTACGCCGGGATCTCCTGGGCCCGCTCGCTCCTCCCGGCGGAGGGCGGGCACCGGCTGGTGTGGGCCATGTGCCCGCAGCGGATCGCGGACCGGCGCGCCTGGCTGGAGCTGGCGGCGCCGTTCGCCCCGCGCGGCGGCGTGGAGCCGTGGATGCGCGGACTGCGGCTGCTGTTCCGGGACGCGCCGGGGACGGCGGCGTTCGCGCCGGGGCTCGCGGCCATGCCGCGGGTGCGCGTGGCGGAGGCGGACTTCGGCCCGGAAGCGCTGCGGCAGGCGATGACGGAGGAGGTGGAGGACGAGTCCCTCCCGGACGATGCCCGCATGCAGTCGCTCCTCATGCTCGCCTCGATCAACGCCGCCCACGGCCGCACGGACGAGGCGGCGGGCCAGTACTACACGCTCCTGGGGCACTTCCAGCACACGGGGAACCTGTCCATGCAGGCGTTCGTGCTGGTGGGGCTGGGCGACATGGCCGCGAAGGCGGGTGACTCCGGAGCGGCGCAGCACTGGTACGAGTGCGCCATCGTCCCAGCCTCCGAGGCGAAGGACGCGCTGATGCTGGCCACCGTGTCCCGCCACCTGGGCGGGCTGGCGCACGCCCGCGGCGACCTGGCCGCGGCGGAGCAGTACTACGCGCACCTGGACACGCTGGCGGGGCACATGCTCTCCCCCCAGCTCAAGGTGGAGGCGCTCCAGCAGCTCGGGCTGGTGCAGGAGCAGGCGGGGGCGCTCGACCGCGCGGTGGGGAGCTGGGAGGGGGCGGCCACGCTGGCGCGCGCGATGGGTGACCTCCCGGACCTCCACCGGGTGACGCTGGCGCACCTGCAGCGCGCGTACTCGCGGTTGCGGATGTACGATCGGCTGGCGGCGGTGGGCGCGGAGCTGGCCGGGGGACCCCCCGCGGAGCTGGCGCATGCGGGCGGGGGAGCACCCTGATGCCGGCCCCCCTCGCCCCCCGGCCGGTCCCGCCCGCGCGCCCGACCAACGCGCTGCACTCGCTGGCGCAGGGGATCGGCGCGGTGATGGCGGTGCCCATGGCGCCGGTGAACCTGCTCAACGAGGGGTTCGCCACGCTCACCGCCTCCATCTCCGCCGCGCTCCCGGCGTTCCCGGCCGCGACGCTCGGATCCATCGCGCTGGGGATGCCGCACGCCCACGTGCTCCACCCCCCCAGCGGACCGCCGCCGATCCCCCCCACGCCGCTCCCGCCCATCGGGCCCGTCATGTTCGGCACCTCCGTGCAGGTGCTGATCAACGGCAGGCCCGCCGCCCGCTGCGGCGACCTGGGGCTCAACCCCACCTGCTGCGGCCTGCCGCCCATCTTCGAGGTGTTCACCGGCTCGTCCAAGGTGTTCATCGGCGGGGCGCGTGCGGCGCGGATGCTGGACATCACCTATCACTGCAAGCCGGTGCCTCCCGCGGGCGCCGCCGCGCGCGGGACCGCCGCGGCCATGCAGGCGGCGGCCAAGGCCGCCATGATGGCGATGCGGGTGGCCGGGATGACGGCGCAGGTCGCCACCATCGCGGGTGACGCCGTGGAGGCGGTGGAGGCGGACGACTCGGCCATGGCGGCGGCCCTGGGGATCAGCGCGGGGATGGGCGCGGCGCAGATGGCCGCGGACGCGGTCGCCATGGCGATGGGCGCGGCCATGGGCAAGGACGTGTGCGTGCCGCCGGGGACGCTGGGGGCGATCACGCTGAACGTCTCCCCGAACGTGCTGATCGGCGGGTTTCCCATGCCCAGCTGGCTGAACATCGCCAAGGGGCTGCTGAAGCTGGCGAAGGGTCTGCGGCGGCGTGCGAGGTCACGGGGCGGGCGGAGCGGATGCGGATGCCGATGATCCAGCGTCGTCCCATACTGCTCCGGGAGCACACCGATGAGTAAGAAGCGGCGCTCGATGACCGTCGGCCACCCGATCGACGTCGCCAGCGGGAGCGTCTACACCCAGCAGCCCGACATTTTCGTCTCCAGCCGCAGGCCGCTCGAGCTGGCGCGCTTCTACGACACCGGGAACGGCGACGTGGGAGCGTTCGGGCTCGGGTGGACGTTCACGTACGGGGCGACGCTGCGAGAGGACCTGGAGGGATTCAGGTTCACCAACGAGATGGGGATCGAGCATGTCGTCGACGACCCTTTCACCTCCGGGCGGCAGAGGGTCCTCGATCCGGGCTCGCTCCTTGAACTCGACCTCGACGTCGACCGCTGCCTGGTGACGCAGTGGGACGCGCTCGATCCGACGGCTTCCCGGTACCAGTTCGTGAGGTCGGAGAACGGTCGGGACTGGCTCCTCCTGCGCATGCAGATGGCGACTGGGAGGTGGTTCGACCTGGAGTGGAGCCGGGGCGCCGTCGAGGCCGTGGTCGACCGGCGCAGCGGCCGCCGGCTGCGGTTCGACTACGGCGCCGACGGCCTGGTCCAGGCCGTCTGGGCGCACGCGGGAAACGGGTATCGCCGGCGGGTCGCCCGGTACGGGTACGATGAGCGGTGCCGCCTGGTCTGGGCGGCCGACGCCGGAGGCGCGGAGTGCGGGTACGAGTACGACGCCATGGACCGCCTCATACGCGAATCCACGCGGGACGGCGAAGTCTACGAGTTCCGGTACGATGAAGGAGGCCGCTGCGTGGCCACCTCGGGCACCCTGGGCTACGACGCTCAGGAGCTGGTCTATCATGAAGCGGAGCACCGCACGGAGGTGACAGACAGCCGTGGCGGGAGGTGGGTGTACGAGTTCAACGAGGCGGGCCAAACCCGTCTGCTCACCTCGCCGCTGGGCCACGTCCGCGCCTTCGCATACGACGAGCACGGGCGCCTGTCGAGCCTGACCGACCCGAACGGCAACGTCACGGTATACCGCTTCGGCACGAACGGGCACTGCTCGGCGATCGTGGACCCGACCGGGGCGGCCGAGGAGTTCACCTACTCGGCCGACCACTGCCTGGTCGGGTACACGGACCGGACCGGGTCCGTCTGGACGTGGAGCTACGATGACCAGTTCCGGGTGACCAGGCACCTGGAGCCCTCGGGCGCCACGTGGAGCTACGAGTACGACGGGCGGGGAGACCTTGTAGAGATGAGCAACCCGCTGGGAGCGCGCCGCGAGCTCCGGTACTCCATGGAGGGGGACCTCGTCTCCGTCCGTGACTTCGGCAGTGAGGTCCGTACCTTCGAGTACGACGCGGAGGGCGCCTTGGTGGCCGAAACGGACGGTGCCGGTGGCCGCACGGTGATCGACCGCGATCCCTACGGCAATCCCGCCGCGATCACCGTCGGGGACGTCCCCGTCTGCCGGCTCCGCTTCGATTCGCAGCGGAACGTCACGGAGCGGATCGACTCCGCCGGCTCGCGCTGGGCGTACTCGTACGCCTCGGGAGGGAGACTGACCGAGATCCGCAAGCCCGACGGCGGTGTGACGCGGTTCACCTGGACGACCCTTCCCGGCCGTCTGGGAGAGATCGTGAACGAAGCGGGAGAGAGCTACACGATCGACTACGACCCGGACGGACGGCCCGAGCGCACAAAGGACTTCGACGGCGAGGAGCGCCGGTTCCGCCACGACCCGGCGGGGAACCTTGTCGTGGTAGAGACCGCGGCGGGACCCATCGAGTACGGGCGCGACGCGACCGGGCGGGTGGTCCGTGAAGCGCACCCCGACGGGGAGGAGGTCGCCTACGCGTACGACGCAGCAGGCCGCCTCGTCCGGGCCGCCGGCCCCGACGCTACCGTCGCGTACGGACTCGACGCGGCCGGCAGGATCGTCCGGGAACAGGTCAACGACCGCTGGGTCGAGTACGCCCGCGACGTGGCCGGCAACCTCCTCCGCCTCGAGACCAGCCTCGGCTACGCCGCCGAGTACGCGCTCGATCCGGCGGCGCGTCCCCGGGAGATCGCGCTCCGCGGCACCCGTCCGTCCCGCCCATATCACACGGCGAGCGTGGAGTACGACCCGACCGGGCGTCCGCGCGAGTACCGCCTCCCCAACGGGGCGGTCGCGAGGTGGACCCGGGACGAGGCGTCCCGGCCGCGCGCCCTGCACGTGCTGCGTGGAGCCGCCGAGGTGCTCTCCATCTCGTACACGTGGTCCGGGATGGACCGGGTCGAGTCACGGCAGGGGAGCGACGGACGGTCGGCGCGTTTCAGCTACGATGCGGCGGGCCGGCTCGTCGGGATGAGCGACTCCGGGGGGCGCGAGCAGACGCGCGTGTACGACCGCGCGGGACGCCTCGCACTGGATCGAAGCGGAGAGCGATCCGGCGACACGCACTCCGGCGCTCCCCAGACCCGCTACACCTTTGACGCCGCAGGGCGGGTCACCAGGCGAGAGGCCGGCGGCACGGTGCAGGAATACCGCTGGAGTTCTGCCGGACGCCTGCTCGAAGTCGCCGGTGGGGCGGATGGTCCCGTCCGGTACAAGTACGACCCGCTCGGGCGGCGCATCGCCAAGGAGGTGGGGGGCGAGGTCACGGAGTTCGTGTGGGATGGCGACCGCGTCATCCACGAGGTTGCACCCCGTGAGTCTCCTGTCACCTGGATGTTCCTCCCCGACACGTTCACGCCGCTGGCCCGGGTGCAGGACGGGAAGTGCCTGGACATCGCGTCGGACTTCCTGGGCACGCCGCTGGCTGCGGTGGGCGACGGTGGCCGGACCGAGTGGGCGGGTGAGCCGGACGCGTTCGGGAAGTTCGCGATCGCCGGCGACCAAGGGTCATGCCGCTGGCGCTGGCCCGGACAGTACGACGACCCCGAAACCGGCCTCCACTACAACCGCTTTCGCTACTACGATCCCGCTTCCGGCTGGTACCTGAGCAAGGACCCGCTGGGCCTGACCGGGGGGATAGACCCGTGGGCGTATCCCGCGAATCCGCTCTGCTGGATGGACCCGCTGGGCCTGATCGCGCTCATCCAGGCGCCGTTCGACGCCAACCCGCTGTCGGAGGGGTACCGGAGCTTCGTGCGGGGTCTCAGCGCGCCGGAGCTGGCCGCCGTGGGAGGGAGGAACATCGCGGTCGCACAGCTGAACGACGGCAGAGTGGTGGGGGCGATCAGCCAGGGGCCCGGGCGCCATTCGGAGCGGCTGCTGGTGGAGCAGCACGGCGCGGCGAACATTGCCGCCATGTACACCGAGCGCAGCCCCTGCACTGGACGGGATGACTGCCACGGGCTGATGGAGGGACGGGTGGGAGCGGACGTTCCGGTCTACTACACCCACGAGATGGTTCGTGGACAGGAAGGCAAGACGGCGCAGGCGATCAAGCAACAGAGACGACAATGCCGAACATGACCGGCCTCCACGAAACGTTCCGCATCCGGGCACCCGAGCCCGTGCGCGCCCTGCGCTTCAGCCCGGACGGACGCTGGCTGGTGGCGCTCACGCAGTCCGGCCGCTCGATCCGGGTGTACGAGAGGAGCGGCCGGGAGTACCACGACCGTGGGTCACTCGCCGGCCTGGGCCTGCGGCGCTCCAGCATCCTAGAGGTGGAGTTCCACCCCGGGGGAGCACTCGTGCTCACAGGCGAAGGCCACCGGCTGGAGGTATGGGACCTGGCCGGGCGGCGCATGCTGCGCGAGTTCGGATCGCTCATTCCGGCGGAACCCGGCCGTATCGCGGCCTACGAGGGGCTGGGCGTGTCGCTCGACGGCAGGTACGTGGAGACCAGCTTCCTGGCGCGCGACCAGGGAGAGCGGTACAGCTGGGAAACCGGTGGGCTGGCCGCAACGCGGTGGGGGAACAGCGGCCCTTTCGTGTTCCACCCGGAGGGCGAGCTCCTCGCGGTATCGGCCGTCGACAGCGAGTACTACACGCAGGTCCAGTTCTGTTCGTGGACGGGCGGGGCGTACGTCTGGTACCCCCCCGTGCTGATCGCGTACATGGCGGTCGGTGGGGCGGCCTTCTCCCCGGACGGGCGGGCATTCGCGATGGTCGGGGGAGTCGACACCCACTGGTGCCAGGTCCATTCGTTCCCGGAGTGCACGATCCTGTCCCGCCACGAACTCGGCACGGTCGAGGAGCTCCGGTTTCCCTACGAGGTCACCGAGGCGCTGTGCTTCGTCGGCTCCCTCCTCCTGCTGGGGCGCGTGGACGGGTCGGTGGTCGGGATCGACGTCTCGGACGGCGCCGTCCGCTTCGAGCATGCCGCGCACCCCACCCGCGTGCTGTCCATCAGGCTTCATCCATCCGAGCCCTGGATCGCTACCGGCTCGGACGACGGCGAGATCGTCCTCTGGGAGATGGAGGAAGCCACGCCCCGGGGCTGCGATCTACCGGACGGGAGTGTGACCCGGCGGTTCGTGGAAGCCTTTCCGCCCCTCCCTGCGGGTCAGTGGCGCGACCCGGACAACGAGCTGCTATTCGAGCCGGAGATCTGAGCGGGCGCCTTCCGCTGGCCATCCGCGTCCTCCACCCCTCCCCGAAAGTACGCATGGTCCCGGCCTCGCCAATCGCCCGCGCTCCGGGTGGTCCGCCGCCCACGTCCGGCACCATTCAGGGAGGCGCGGCTCCGGCCGCCTCCCGCGTGCACTCCCCGGCGTGGTCCTTCACGGCACGGCCTCGCTCCTGCCGAGCGTTCGCCGATTCCAGTCCGCCAGGACTCCACTGGGCAAAGAAAAAGCGGGGCCTCGCGGCCCCGCTGAACGCCCACTCCAGGACTCGAACCTGGGACCCTCTGATTAACAGTCAGATGCTCTAACCAACTGAGCTAAGTGGGCAAGTCTAAGCGGGAGACGGGGCTCGAACCCGCGACCCTCAGCTTGGGAAGCTGATGCTCTACCAACTGAGCTACTCCCGCGTCTTCCTTGCAGTACCCCGTAGGGGAATCGAACCCCTGTTTACGCCGTGAGAGGGCGTTGTCCTAGGCCACTAGACGAACGGGGCAAAACAGTGCTCTGGAGAGGACTCGAACCTCCACGGGCTTACGCCCACTAGATCCTGAATCTAGCGCGTCTACCAATTCCGCCACCGGAGCATTGCCAGCCAGGTGCGCCCGGAGAGATTCGAACTCCCGACCTTCTGATCCGTAGTCAGACGCTCTATCCAGCTGAGCTACGGGCGCACAACCCAAACCTGTGTTTTTCCCAGTGCACCGAGTAGGAATCGAACCTACAACCTTGGGATTAAGAGTCCCCTGCTCTGCCAGTTGAGCTATCGGTGCTTCAAATTGTTGCGGGGCACAAACATATAAAAATCCGCCCCGCCGTCAACCCCCGTGCGCAACTCGCTGCGGGGCAGGGACTTGCCCCGGAAGCGCGGCGCCCCCGTCCCGCTGGGGACGGGGGCGCCGTGGCCCGGAAGTCCCGGCGTCGCTCAGTAGTCGTACACCGTGCGGGTGGACTTGTCCACGGTGTGGCCGATGATCGCGCCGCCCAGGCCGCCCACGGCCGCGCCGATCACCGCCCCCTTGAGCCGGTTGCGCGACCCGCCCGCCACCGCGCCCACGCCGGCGCCGACCACCGCGCCGATGGCCGCGTCACGCTTGGTGTTCCGCTTGACGACCGTGCGGGCCCGCGGAGCCGGGGCCTCGTACCCGCCGTCGTAGCTCCCCGAGCTGGAGCCCGAGCTGCGCCGTGCCGACGAGCGGCGGCTGCTGGAGCTGGAGGACGAGCGCGCGGCGGTCTTCACCGGGGCCTCCTCGACGGCCTCCTCCACCTCGGGCTCCGGGGCGGGGGCCGGCGCCGCGACGTGCGCCGTGTGGACCAGGCCCATCTCCACGGGCGAGACCACGGCCTGCGCCGGGGCGCGCTGCAGCTCGAGCGTGTCGAGCCAGCTCAGGTCCGACGGAGCGGGCGCGGCCTGGCGCTCACAGGCGGCGGTGGCCACCACGGTGGACAGGACGAGGGCGAGATTGAGGACACGCATGAGCCAACTCCTGCTGTACGCTTAACCAGTGCGCGCCCCTCGGGGCGCCGAAACACCGCGGATCTGCTGGACTTCCGCTTCCCGGACCCCCGGGGCCACGGTGCGTGGGACGCCGGGGATAGTGCAGAGATGGTGCCAGAAAAACGGGCGACGGTCGTACAAGTGATTGCAGGTACCTAATATAGCCTGTTTTCAGGTGAATTGGAAGGGTTCGCCCCGTCCCCACGGCTTGCGTCCCCGCCCGCGCCGGCCGCAAGCTTCGACCTCGCCCGGGGACACCCCCCGTCCTCCACCCCGGCCCGGAGCCCGGATGCAGCCATCCCCGACCCCGTCCGCCCCCGCCGGGGAGCCGGACGACGCGATCGCCTCGCTGGCGGAGGCCGAGCTGGGCCCGGAGGACGGCCGCGCGGCGCTCCCCTTCCTGCAGGCGGTGGCCGCGCAGCTCGGCTCGCCGCTGGCGCCCGGCGGCCGCGCCCGCTCCGCCGCGGGGGAGCGCGAAGCGGCGCTCCGTGCGGCCGCCCTGCTCCGCCTGGCCGCGGCGCCCCCGGAGGAGGGCGGAGGCCCGGACGCCGCCGCCCCGCTCCTGGCCGCCGACCCGGCGCTGCTGGCGGTGTTCTTCGGCAACGTGGACCTGCTGTACGGGGGCGGCTACTCCGGCGCGGACGCGGTGGGGGCGGCGGTGGTGCAGGCCGCGTGGGCCGCGGAAAGGACAGGGAACAGGGGATAGGGAACAGGGAACAGCCTGCAACGGCCCTCACCCGGCTCGCTTGAGGCTCGCCACCCTCTCCCAATCCTGGGAGAGGGGACAACGGCTGGATGTCCAGCTGCGGCAAGCAGTTCTCCCCTCCCCTGCTTGCGGGGCTCGACTCCGTTACGCAGCGTTGTTTGCTGCGTTACGGAGCCGCAGCCCGACCCCGGCGCCAGCCGGGGGCACGCCCGAACCCGCCGTAAAGCAGTGCCGCTCCGCAAGCAACGGGAGCGCTTCTTGCGCCTGGGCACGGGAAAAACGCACCCGAACCGGAGGAAGAACGGCATGCCCCCCACGCCCCGCTGGCCAAGGACGCTGCTCCTGCTCGCCGCGCTCCCCGCGACCGCGCTCGCCGGCTGCGCGACCAACCCGGTGACGGGACAGAGGCAGCTCTCGCTGGTGTCGCAGTCGCAGGAGATCCAGATCGGGCAGCAGGCGGCCCAGGAGGCGGCGCAGAGCATCGGGCTGGTGGAGGACCAGGCGCTCCAGGATTACGTGCAGCGCATCGGGGCGGGGCTGGCGGCGCGCTCGGAGCGGCCGGACCTCCCCTGGACCTTCCGGGTGGTGGACGACCCCACGCCCAACGCCTTCGCGCTCCCCGGCGGCTACATCTTCGTCACGCGCGGGCTGCTGGGGATCGTCAACTCGGAGGCGGAGCTGGCCAGCGTGCTGGGGCACGAGATCGGCCACGTGACGGCGCGGCACTCGGTGACGCAGATCAGCCGGGCGCAGCTGGCGCAGATCGGGCTGGGGGTGGGCTCCATCCTCTTCCCGGGGGCGGCGCAGCAGCTGGGCGGGCTGGCATCCGGCGGGCTGCAGCTGCTGTTCCTGAGCTACGGGCGCGACGCGGAGCGGCAGGCGGACGACCTGGGCTTCCGCTACGCGCGCGGGCAGGGGTACGACGTGCGGGAGATGGCGGACGTGTTCCGGGCGCTGGAGCGCGTGGGCGAGCAGGAGGGGCGCAGCCCGCTGCCCTCGTGGCTCGCCACGCACCCGGCGCCGGCGGAGCGCATCCGGGCGGTGGAGGCGCGGCTGGACACGGCGGCGCTGCCGGCGGGGCTGGCGGCGCGGAGGGCGGAGTACCTGCAGCGCATCGACGGGCTGGTGTACGGCGAGAACCCGCGCAGCGGCTACTTCCGGGACGGCGTGTTCCTGCACCCGGAGCTGCGCTTCCGCATCGCCTTCCCGCAGGGGTGGGCCACGCAGAACCTGCCGCAGGCGGTCACGGCGGTGAGCCCGCGGCAGGACGCGGTGATGCAGCTGACGCTGGCGGAGGGGGTGGCGACGCCAGAGGCGGCGGCGCAGCGCTTCTTCGCGCAGGGGGTGCAGCAGGGGCAGACGGGGCGCGAGACCATCAACGGCCTCCCGGGGGTGGTGGGCTACTTCCGCGCGCAGACGCAGCAGGGGGTGGTGGAGGGGGTTGCGGGGTGGGTGTCGTACGGGGGACGCGTGTACCAGGTGATCGCCTACACGGGCGCCGGCGGGCTGGGCGCGTACGACCGCGTCTTCCGCCAGACGCTGGGGAGCTTCGCGCAGCTCACGGACCCGCAGGCGCTGGCGGTGCAGCCCAACCGGCTCCGTGTGGTGCGGGTGGACCGGCGCATGACGCTGGCGGAGTTCAACCAGCGCTTCCCCTCGGCCATCCCGCTGCCGGAGCTGGCGATCGTCAACGGCGTGGCGGACGCGGGCGCGGTGCTGGAGGCGGGGACGCAGGCCAAGCGCGTGGTGGCGGGGACGGCCGCGGCGGGCGGCTGAGCGCGGGACCCTTTCCGGCGCCATTTCCGGGCGCCATCTTGCCTGCCGGGCCCCGCGGGGCCCGGCAGGCTTTTCTTCATCTCCGCTCCACCGCCATGCTCCCCGACACCATCGACGGGGTGATCGCCCGCCTGGAGGCGATCATCCGCGACTGCACGGCCCGCGGCGACCGGCTGGGCTACTTCGCCGCGCTGTACAACCGCGTCACGCAGGCGGTGCGGGAGGGGATCGCCCGGGGCGAGTTCCAGGACGGGCCGCGGATGGAGCGGCTGGACGTGACGTTCGCCGGGCGCTACCTGGCGGCGTACGACGCGTACCGCGCGGGCGAGGTGCCGTCGCGCTCGTGGCTGCGCGCCTTCGAGGCGGCGCTCGACCCGCGCCCCATCGTCCTGCAGCACCTGCTGGCGGGGATGAACGCGCACATCAACCTGGACCTGGGCGTGGCGGCGGCGCGGACCTGCCCCGGGGCGGAGCTGGCGGGGCTGCGGGGCGACTTCGACCGCATCAACGACGTGCTGGCCTCGCTGACGCCGGTGGTGGAGGCGGAGGTGGACGGGATCTCGCCCGACGTGGCGGCGCTGGCCCGGCTCGCCCCCCGCCTGGAGCTGCGCCTGGTGGGCTTCGCCATGGACGACGCGCGGGAGGCGGCGTGGAAGTTCGCGGGGGAGCTGGCCCCGCTGGCGCCGCGGGAGCAGGTGCCGCTCATGGCGAAGCGAGACGCGGAGGCCGCGCTGCTCGCCGACGCCGTGCTCCACGACGGGCTGGTGGTCCGCGCCATCCGCGCCCGCGAGTCCGGCGACGTGGCCCGCAACGTGGAGGCGCTGGCCCGCGGCGAGTTCCGCGTCGTCCACCCGTCCGCGTCCCCCGGCTGAACGCGGTTTCCGCCGGCCCCCGTACGCGCCTCACCCCGGATCACCCCATGCGTCCTGCCGCCCCCCTCGTCCTGGCCGCGCTGCTCGCGGCCGCCTGCGCCCCCGCCGCCACGGGCCCGGCGGTCGCGCCCGCCGGGCCGGAGCCGCAGATCACCGAGACGGAGACCGGGATCTCCTTCCGCCTCCGCAACGACGACACCGGCGCGGCGCACCACGTGGCCGCCCCGCTGGACCGGGTGCGCGCCGCGCTGCCGCTGGTGTTCCGCGACCTGGGGGTGCCCGACGCCGGGCAGGACCGCGAGGGGCTCGTCTTCGGGCACCGCAAGATCACCTCGGCGCGGGTGGGCGGCGAGCGGGCCTCGGCCTGGGTGCGCTGCGGCAACCAGATGGGCGCGGGCCCCTCGGCGGCCGGGCTGTACCGCACGCAGCTCTCGGTGCTGGTCACGCTCCGCCCGGACGGGGAGCGGACCTGGGTGACCACGCAGGTGGCGGGCTCGGCCACGCCGGCGGCGGGGACCAGCGCGGACGCGGTGATGTGCGTGTCCACCGGGGGGCTGGAAAAGCGGGTGGAGGAATTGCTCGCGGCCCGCCTGGGCACGGGCACGCTCTCGCGGGCGCGGTAGCGCTCGTGCGGCGCGAGCTCCACGAGGCGAACCGCCTCTCCTGGAACGCGGCCACCGCCGCCCACAACTCGCACAAGGGCGACCAGGCGGCGTGGCTGCGGGCCGGCGGGAGCACGCTCTTCCCCGAGGAGCGCGAGCTGCTGGGCGAGGTGGCCGGGCGCACGCTGCTGCACCTGCAGTGCAACGCGGGGCAGGACACGCTGAGCCTGGCCGCGCTGGGCGCCGCGGCGACCGGCGTGGACATCTCCGACGAGGCCGTGGAGTTCGCGCGGCGGCTCTCGGCGGAATCCGGGATCGCGGCGGAGTTCCACCGGGCGGACGTGTACGACTGGCTGGAGGAGGCGGCCCTGGCGGGGCGCCGCTTCGACCTGGCGTTCTCCTCGTACGGCGCGCTGTGCTGGCTCTCGGACCTGCGGGCGTGGGCGCGCGGGGTGGCGGGGGTGCTGGCGCCGGGCGGGAGGCTGGCGCTGGTGGAGATCCACCCGGTGGCGGCCATGTTCGACGAGGGGATGCGGCTGCGCTTCCCGTACTCGGGCGGCGGCGATGCAATCCGCTGGGACGACGGGATCGGCGACTACGTGGCGCGCTCGGGCGAGGGGCTGCTGCACGGAGCGGAGTACCAGGAAGGGGTCGTGGACTTCCGCAACCCGCACCCGTCGCACGAGTTCGCCTGGGGGCTGGCGGACGTGGTCGGGGCGGTGCTGGAGGCGGGGCTCGCCCTGGAGGCGCTGCGGGAGTGGCCGTACTGCAACGGGTTCGCGCCGTTCGACGGGATGCGCCTGGGGCCGGGGCGGCGCTGGGAGTTGCCGGAGGGAGTGCCGCGGATGCCGCTGCTGTACGGGCTGGCGGCGCGGAAGCCGAGCTGAACCGGGAGGAGCCCCAATGCAGCCGATCGCCGTGCTCAGCCTCGCCCTGGCGCTCCTCGCGCCCGCCGCGTCTCCCGGCGGCGGGCAGGCGCCCGGGCGCGTCTGCCCGGACCCGGCGCGGCCGTGCCCCGGGTTCCGATCGCACGACCTGTCGTTCGAGGTCCCGGCGGGCGGCGCCGCGCGGGCGGAGGACCGCAGCGCCACGTTCTACGCCGTGGTCCTGCGCAGCGGCCCGCGGTGCTCCGTGGGCGAGCGGGAGCGGCTGGCGGCGCAGGCGCGGTTCCCCCGGCGCAAGGTGTTCGCGACGCGCTTCGAGTGCGATGGGGACGTGGAGAACAACGTCACCTACACCGGCGTCGATTCCCGGTACGGCTTCCTGGCCGTGTACGCGGGCGGGACGCGGGCCGAGGCGGAGGCGGCGCTCGCCCAGGTGAAGGCGACGGGCCGGTTTCCCGGCGCCAACCTGCGGAGGATGCGGGTGGTGCGGGTGCATCCGTGACTGCGTTTGGTGTGGCGTCTGTATGCACCAGTGTTCCGAGCCAAGGTGATAAGGCACATACCATGGCGCTGCAGCATTCGAAGTAGCGAGTTCCCTATACATCCTATTGGATATGGCATATGAGAGATCGCGCGCTGTACTTCCCGTACATCAATGTTCCCAACCAGCGGTGGCTTACCAGGATGCTTCTGTATTGGGATTCTGTCGCTTCGATTGTTCCATCCGAGTACCGTCGTCGTCCCGAAGAACTCGCACCGCACATGCAGGATCTGCTTGCAGCGGGTTTAGTCGAGCAGGTCTTTCCTGCCGCGTACATTTTCGATGTGGATGATTTTGATAACCCTTTTATCAACTACTTGTTAGAGAGGATGCGCTACAGGCGGCAGCGAGGCGGGTTCGCTCCCGCTGGCATGCGCCGGTTCTCTCGAATCCACATCGAGAAGATGGGTGGAATTGCCGATGAGTTGGTGAGACTTGGAGTAGCCAGACCGTCAACGTACCCGTGGTACGAGGTGGAGTCCTGGGTGGCAGCGGCGTTTATGGCCTACTTGGCCACAGTGCTTGGAAGATTACCAACAATAAACTCCACGCCAGTTACCAATGACCTCCTGAGTTTTCGTCTCCTTGGGGCGCGTTACCCTACGAGGGAGAATTCGCAAGTGAGAGCCCACAGCAGAGCAATCATTCTCAATCACATCTTTCCCAATCCGAAACAGCCTGTCGCGGTGGTGGAGCTTGCCGATTTCAAAGCACGGCACGGCGATTTGCTCCGTCGCCTCCGTCGCACCGTCGAAGAAAAGTGCATTCAGCTCGCATCCACTCCCGACGTTCGAACCCGCGATGAACTAACACGCATCGTCGCTGAGGAATTGGCTGAACAAGTAAGGCATGTTGAGGAGGCAATGCGTGTTCGCTGGACGGACGTGGTTTTCTCAGGTCTCGCCTCCATTCTTGGCGCAGCCGGAGCACTATCAGCTACTCCTCCAGATCAATTGCCGGCTCGTGTATTCGGGGGATTGTCGCTAGCTGCAGCTACATCTCAGGCTTTCGGGATCGGGCGCCAGCGAGACGACGCCTTTCGGAGCCCACTTGCATATGCAGCAGTGGCAAATGTTCGCTTCGGTAATAGAGACGAATAAGGTGCGCATCTGCAACGGTCAGTTCTTTGTAGGTACTCTAACCTGAAAGCTGCTGCCGCTAAGAAAGTGGAAGTACTGCAAGGTGGCCTTGTTTGGAACCGAACCTGCGAGGATGGGTGCCGTCCCCTGTCCCGGAGCCCGCGTGCCGAAGCCCGAGAGCCCAGCCCGACTCGCCGACTCCGCCGCGGCCTCCGAGCCTGGTAGCGCCCCGCACGGCGCCGTGGAGGGCTGGTTCCGTTCGCGCGGCTGGGAGCCGTTCCCCTTCCAGCGCGAGGTGTGGGACGCGTACCTGGCCGGGGAGAGCGGGCTGATCCACGCGGCCACCGGGACGGGGAAGACCTACGCCGCCTGGATGGGCCCGCTGCTGGAGTGGGTCGCGGAGCACCCGGGGCCCGCCCGCGGCCCCGCGAAGAAGCCCCGGGCCGCGTCGCCGCCGCTGCGGGTGCTGTGGATCACCCCGCTGCGCGCCCTGGCCGCCGACACCGAGGCCGCGCTGCGCGCCCCGCTGGAGGCGCTGGGCCTCCCCTGGACGCTGGAGTCGCGCACCGGCGACACCTCCGCCGCCACCCGCGCCCGGCAGGGCCGGCGCCTCCCCACCGCGCTGGTCACCACCCCCGAGAGCCTTTCGCTCCTCCTGTCCCGCCCCGACGCGCGAGACCTGTTCCGCGACCTGCGCGCCGTGGTGGCCGACGAGTGGCACGAGCTGATGGGGAGCAAGCGCGGCGTGCAGACGGAGCTGGCGCTGGCCCGGCTGCGGCGCTGGCGGCCGGGGCTGCGCACCTGGGGCGTGTCGGCCACGCTGGGCAACCTGGACGAGGCGCGCGCGGCGCTGCTGGGCGCGGGGGCCGCGGGCCGCGTGGTGCGGGGGATGCTCCCCAAGCGGCTCACGGTGGACGCGCTGATCCCGCCGGTCATCGAGCGCTTCCCCTGGGCGGGGCACCTGGGGACGCAGATGCTGCCGCAGGTGCTGGCGGCGATCGAGGAGGGGGAGAGCGCGCTGGTGTTCACCAACACCCGCTCGCAGACCGAGATCTGGTACCAGGCGATCCTGGCCGCGCGGCCGGAGTGGGCGGGGACCATCGCGCTGCACCACGGCTCGCTGGACCGCGCCACGCGCGACTGGGTGGAGGGCGGGCTGCGCGACGGACGGCTGCGCTGCGTGGTGGCCACCTCGTCGCTGGACCTGGGGGTGGACTTCTCCCCCGTGGACCGGGTACTCCAGGTCGGCAGCCCCAAGGGGGTGGCGCGGCTCCTCCAGCGCGCCGGGCGCAGCGGGCACCGGCCGGGGGCGGAGAGCCGGGTGACCTGCGTCCCCTCGCAGGTGCTGGAGCTGCTGGAGGTGGCCGCCGCGCGCGACGCCGTGGAGGCCGGGGCGATCGAGTCGCGCCTCCCGGTGGAGCGCCCGCTGGACCTGCTGGCGCAGCACGTGGTCACGGTCGCCCTGGGCGGCGGCTTCCGGGCGGAGGAGCTGCTGGAGGAGGTGCGCTCCACCCACGCCTACGCCGGGCTGCGCGACGACGAGTGGAGCTGGGTCCTGGACTTCGTCACCCGGGGCGGCTCGGCGCTCACGGCGTACCCGGAGTACTCGCGGGTCGTCGAGACCGACGGCCTGTACACGGTGGAGAGCCCGCTGGTGGCGCGGCGGCACCGCATGGCGATCGGCACCATCGTCAGCGACGCCAGCATGGCGGTGAAGTACCTGCGCGGGCCGCGCCTGGGCACGGTGGAGGAGTCGTTCGTGGCGCGGCTGCGGCCGGGGGACCGCTTCGTCTTCGGGGGGAAGCCGCTGGAGTTCGTGCGGGTGCGCGACATGGTGGCCTGGGTGCGCAGGGCCTCCAGCGGCAAGGGGGCGATCCCGCGCTGGATGGGGAGCCGCATGCCGCTCTCCACCGAGCTGGCGGCGGCGCTGCGGGCGCGGCTGGAGGAGGCGCACCGCGGCGTGCTCCGCGGGCCCGAGATGGAGGCGATCCGGCCCGTGCTGGAGATCCAGGCGCGCTGGTCGCGCATTCCCGACGCGGACGAGCTGCTGGTGGAGCGGGTGAAGACGCGCGAGGGGCACCACCTGTTCTTCTTTCCCTTCGAGGGGCGGCTGGTGCACGAGGGGCTGGCGGCGCTGTTCGCGTTCCGCATCTCGCGCCTGGCGCCCATCTCCTTCACCCTGGCCGCCAACGACTACGGCTTCGAGCTGCTTTCGCCCGACCCGGCGCCGCTGGACCGGGCGCTGGCCGCGGGGCTGCTGCGGCCGGAGGGGCTGGTGGAGGACGTGCCCGCGTCGCTGAACGCCACGGAGATGGCGCGGCGGCAGTTCCGCGAGATCGCGCGGGTGGCGGGGCTGGTGTTCCCCGGCTACCCGCACGACGGGAAGACCGCCAAGCAGCTCCAGGCCTCCAGCGGGCTGTTCTACGACGTGTTCGCCCGCTACGACCCGGAGAACCTGCTGCTGCGGCAGGCCCACCGCGAGGTGCTGGAGCGGCAGCTGGAGCGCAGCCGCCTGGGGCGCACGCTGGAGCGACTGGCCGCTGCCCGCGTCGTCGTCACCGAGCCCAAACGCACGCCGCCGCTCGCATTTCCGCTGCTGGTGGACCGGGCGCGCGAGGCGGTCTCCTCCGAGTCGCTGGCCGACCGGGTGCTGAGGATGCAGCTGGCGCTGGAGCGGGCGGCGGGGTGAGGCTGTCGGGAGGGCGCGACGGAAGCCTTGCACCGGGGAGGGGAGCGTATTATACGTGGTGTGCGCATGTGTGCGCACTTTTACAGACACCCTATAAACCATCACCGAGGTGCGCTCATGAACGCTCGCCGTCTCGCCTGCCTGATGCTGTTCGGGGTGTTCGCCGCCGGGTGCGCCGACACCTCCCCGATGACTACGGCGCCCGCGTCGCGCCCCAGCGCCAACGCAACCGCGACGGTCCACGTCTGGTGCCCGGGGGCTGTCTTCGTGAACCAGAGCACCTGGTGCTCCGTTTCCACCTACGACATCTACGGGAATCCCACGTATCCGTCCTTCGTTTCCTGGTGGTCCACGTCGTCCGCGGCAAGCGTGTCTCCCGGAGGAACGGTGACCGGGGTCCACGTGGGCAGCGCCACCATCGCGGCGCACGCCGACGGCGTCACGGGCTACGCCGGCATCAACGTCTACGCCGCTCCGGTTCCCTCCAAGGTGGAGGTTTCGCCCTCTTCCGCGACCGTGTACGTGGGGAGCACCCGGCAGTACACGGCCCGGTTGTACGACCAGTACAACAACGAGATGTCGGGGTACTCGTTCTCCTGGAGCACGAGCAGCTCGTCGGTCGCCACGGTCGGCTCCTCGGGGGTGGTGAGCGGGATCGGGGTGGGCACCGCCACGGTGACGGCGTCGGCCGCGGGGATTTCGGGCAGCGCGCAGGTCTCCGTCAGCCAGCCGCCGTCGCTCTCCATCTCCATCCTCGGCCCGAGCTCCCTGCGCTCGAGGCACACCTGCACCTGGTACGCCGACGCCAGCGGCGGAACCGCGCCGTACAGCTACTCCTGGTCCGCTTCGGGCGGGAGCGGGTACGCCTCGGACAGCCAGTACACCCACTCCAGCAGCTCGTCGTTCAGCCTGTACCTTACCGTGACCGACGCGACGGGGGCGAGCCTGTCCACCTCGAAGTGGGTGAGCGTCAGCTCCAGCGCTCCAGCCTGCGAGCTGTAGCCTGCGCGTTCGGGGCTCCGGGGGGGCGCCTGTCCTGCCGGAGGTGAGGCGCCGGCGATTGCCAGGGTGGTGGAAAATGGCTATTTTTCCACCGCCCTGGCGGAGGATGAGCATGGCGCTGAACATCAAGAACCCCGAGGCCGAACGGCTTGCGCGGCAACTCGCCGAAGCCACCGGCGAGAGCATCACCCGGGCGGTGACCGAGGCCCTGCGCGAGCAGTTGATCCGCAAGACCGGACGCAAGGACACAGCGGAGCTGCGGGTGCGGCTGCAGGCAATTCAGGAGCGGTTCAACCAGCGTCCTGTCCTGGATGACCGGTCTTCGGACGAGATCATCGGCTACGACGAGGACGGTCTGCCCGCATGAGCCGGCTGGTCCTGGACCCGTCCGCGCTGATCGCCTACCTGAAAGCCGAACCCGAGGCAACGCGTCTGCGAGATGCGATGCTCGCGGCGTCCGCCCTTTCCCTCTCGGCGGCCTCGCTGGTGGAGGCTGGAATGGTCGCTGAGAAACTCCGGGGAGGTGGTTCGATCGACCTCGACACGATGCTGGTCGAGCTGCACGTAAGGATCATACCATTCACCGAAGAGCAGGCAGAGCTGGCCCGCTCCGCCTTCCGCCGGTTCGGCAAGGGGCGCCACCCCGCCGGCCTCGACTTCGGCGACTGCTTCTCGTACGCGCTCGCCCGCGCGCTGGGCGAGCCGCTCCTGTTCGTGGGCAACGACTTTTCGCGGACGGACGTGCAGGTCGCGCCCTACTGACGCGAAGAGTGCGCGTCCACCCTGCTCGGTGCAGACGCGCATTGGGGCAAGGCTGCCGTGGCTTTGAGCGACGCGCTACACTTGGACGGATCCGTGCGCGTGCAGTCGCTGGTTCCTGCAGGGGTGCCGGAGTTCAGCTGATGCGACGTGGTCCGGCGACAGCCCGGCACTGGATGCAGCTTGTCGGACGATGCGACACCGGAGGCCATGTGAGTCCAACCATCCTGCGGGTGGGCAGCTATCGGTTCTTCTTTTTTTCTCGCGAGGAGGCCAGGGCGCACGTCCACGTGGACACTCCGGACGGCGAAGCCAAGTTCTGGATCGAACCCGAGGTGGCGCTGGCAAGAAACCACAAGCTGCCCGACCGCGACGTAGCGACCATCGAGGAACTGATCCGCAAGCACGAAAGGGAGATCCGCGATGCCTGGAACCGCCATTTTGGAAGCTGAGGTCACCAACATCTCCCGGCACGGGTTCTGGGTGATGCTCGATGATCGGGAGATTTTTCTGCCGTTCGAAGAGTTTCCATGGTTCGTGGACGCGTCCGTGGGTGCGATTCTGAACGTGCAGAGACCTCAGCCCCACTACCTGCGCTGGCCCGACCTCGACGTGGATCTGACCGTGGACTCGATCGAGCACCCGGAGCGATACCCTTTGAAGTCATCTCTTCCAGGTTGAGCTGCGTACCGCGGCCGTACCCTCGCCGCGTGACGGCGTGCAGGTAGAGGTCCGGGGAGAGCGCCTCGACCTCCTGCCCGAGCGCGCCGCGTACTGGGAGCGCGCGTCCACGCTGCTGGTGGCCGACGCGCACTGGGGCAAGGCGGCGGCGTTCCGCGCCGCCGGCATCGCGGTGCCGGGCGGCACCACGGCGGGCGGGCTGGGCCGGCTCTCGGCGGCGCTGGAGCGCACGGGGGCGCGGCGGCTGGTGTTCCTGGGCGACCTGCTCCACGCGCGCACGGGGCGCGCGCCGGCCACGCTGGCGGCCGCGCGCGCATGGCGGGAGCGGCACGCCGCGACCGAGGTGCTGCTGGTGCGCGGCAACCACGACCGCGGGGCGGGGGACCCGCCGCCGGAGCTGGGGATCGCGTGCGTGGACCCGCCGCTCGTGGAGCCGCCCTTCGTGCTCGCCCACCACCCGGAGCCCTCGCCGGAGGGCTACGTGCTCGCCGGGCACCTGCATCCGGGTGTAAGGCTGGCCGGGGCCGGGCGGCAGCGGGAGCGGCTGCCCTGCTTCTGGCTCGGCGCGGGCGTGGGCGTGCTGCCGGCGTTCGGCGACTTCACCGGGCTGGCGGAGGTGCGCCCCGCGCCGGGGGACCGCGTGTTCGTGGTGGCCGGGGACGAGGTGGTGGAGGTCCGCGGCTGAGGCGTCGCCGCCCGCCGCATGGGGCGCGCGCGACCCGCTCCCGGGGCGTGCGCGCCCCGCTCGTCCCGCCCGGCGGGACGGGCGGACCCGTCCAAGCCCCGGCGTGACAGCCACCTGCGGAAATGCGGCCCCCTGGTCCCGGGCTTGCTGCGGAACCCTCGCCGCCTCCCCGTGGACCCTCTCCCCTCGACCGATCGACCGCATGCCCGACGACCCCTCGCCCGAGCCCAGGCCGGACGCCCGCGGCACCCAGGGGAGCGCCAAGCCGCTCCCCGGCGGCGACCCCAAGAAGGCGGACTTCACCCCGGAGGTGCTGGACCGGACGCTGATCGCCATCCCGCTGCTGCGCGACATGGCCGAGGCGGACGAGACCACGCCGTTCGAGGTCATCATCGACCTGAACCTGGAGTACCACCACGGGCGGCAGGGCGCCCGCGAGCGGGTCATGGAGCTGGTCCGCAAGGCGAAAGGCAGCCGCAGGCGCGGCCTGGGGGTGGACGAGGCCAAGAGCCGGCTGAGCCACCAGTACGTGTTCGCCACGCTGGAGGTGCGCACCATCCGCGAGCTGGCGCGGCTGGACGGCGAGGCCGGGACGCACGCCCACCGCGCCATCTACCGCATCTGGCCGGACTTCGAGGTCCGGGCGTTCACCAACCGCTCCGTCAGCACCGTCAAGGCGGACGCGGCGCGGGCGGCGTTCGCCGCGAGCGGGGAGCAGATCGTGTGGGCGGTGCTGGACTCGGGGATCGACGAGCACCACCCGCACTTCGAGCTGCACCGCAACCTGGTGACGACCCCGCCCCTCATGCACCGCGACTTCACCGCCGGCCCCGGCGGGGAGGAGCGGCCGCTGGTGGACGAGTTCGGGCACGGCACCCACGTGGCGGGGATCATCGCCGGGGAATTGACCGCGGAGGGCTTCGCGGCGTGGGCGCTGAAGCAGGACGGGGAAGCGGTCGCCGCCCCGGACGCCGCCGCCGCGGCCGCCCCCGCGGCGGGCGGGGAGGGAGCGCCCGACGCGGCGGCGAAGCTGCAGATCCCCGTGGTGACCCGGCGGCGCAGCGAGCAGGGCGAGGTCGCCTACGAGACCTCGTTCCTGCCGGCGATCTCCGGCATGGCGCCGCGCTGCAAGCTGGTGAGCCTCAAGGTGCTGGACGCCAACGGCCGCGGCCGCACCAGCAGCCTGATCGCCGCCATCGAGCAGGTGCAGGAGATCAACGGCTTCGGGCGGCGGCTCCGCATCCACGGAGTCAACCTGAGCGTGGGCTACGACTTCGAGCCGGAGTGGTTCGCCTGCGGGCAGAGTCCGCTCTGCGTGGAGGTGGACCGCCTGGTGCGCTCCGGGGTGGTGGTGGTGGTCGCGGCCGGGAACACCGGGTACGGGGTGCAGCAGACCAAGTCGCGCGGCCCGGTGGCGACGGGGATGGACCTGAGCATCAACGACCCCGGCAACGCCGAGCTGGCGATCACGGTGGGTTCCACCCACCGCGACATGCCGCACGTCTACGGCGTGTCGTACTTCTCGTCCAAGGGGCCCACCGGCGACGGCCGGCTCAAGCCGGACCTGGTGGCTCCCGGGGAGAAGATCGTCTCCTGCGCCGCGGGGTCCAAGCGCACCAAGGTGCCGGGCGAGACCAGCAGGGACTTCCAGTACGTGGAGGACAGCGGCACCAGCATGGCCGCGCCCCACGTTTCGGGGGTGATCGCGGCGTTCCTCTCGGTGCGGCAGGAGTTCATCGGCAACCCGGAGGCCGTCAAAAAGATCTTCCTTTCCACCGCCACCGACCTGAAGCGCGACCGCTACTTCCAGGGCAACGGGCTGGTGGACCTGATGCGCGCCATCCAATCCGTGTAAAGAGGGAGAGAGCATGGACACCGTAGCCGGGTTCCCTTGTTTCGAGGTGCAGTTCACCCGCGAGGGGCAGCCGTTCGACCGGGCGGAGACGGACGCCTTCCTCGCCGGGCTGTCCGGGGCGGACGCCACCGACCTGCTGGTGATGTCGCACGGGTGGAACAACGACATCGAGGAGGCGCGCCAGCTGTACCGCGGCTGGCTGCAGAACCTGCGCGCGCACCTGGACGCCGGGACCCTCCCGGGCGTGGCGGGTCGCCGGTTCGTCGCGCTGGCCCTGTTCTGGCCCTCCAAGAAGTTCACGGACCGCGAGCTGATCGCCGGGGGCGCCGCCAGCGTGGACGACGCCGCCCAGGCGGAGTTGGTGGCGCGGCTCCGGTCGCTCAAGGGGTTCTTCGACCACCCCGAGGCCGACGCCCGGCTGGACGGGGCCATCGCCCTGGTGCCCCGCCTGGAGAACAGCGAGGAGGCCCGCGACGAGTTCGGCCGGCTGCTCGCCTCGCTGGCGCCGCCCCCCGCGGACGGCCCGCAGGCCGAGGACGTGGACGGCCGGGACCGGCTCGCCGGCTGGACCGGCGACGAGCTGGTGCGGGAGCTGGCGGCGCCCCCGGCGCTCTCCGTGGGCGGGGACGGCCTGGAGGGCGGCGCCGCCGGGCTGGACGACTTTGGCGGCGCGGGGGGGCTGGACGGCGCCGGCGGGGCGGACGGCGGGGCCGCGGGGCTGGGGAGCCTGTTCGGCGGGGTGGTGGACGGGGCACGCAACCTGGCCAACCTGGTGACCTACTACCAGATGAAGAACCGCGCGGGGCTGGTGGGGGCCGGGGGCGTCGCCCCGCTGCTCGACCGGGTGCGGGCGCAGTTCCCGGGGATCCGCATCCACCTGGTGGGCCACAGCTTCGGCGGGCGGCTGGTGACCGCCGCGGCGGCCGGGATGAAGGCGTCCGACCCGGCCCCCGTGGCGAGCATGACGCTGCTCCAGGCGGCCTTCTCCCACTACGGCTTCGCGGACAACTACCACCAGACCGGGAAGCCTGGCTTCTTCCGCGGCGTGATCGCGGAAAAAAAGGTGGCCGGGCCGGTGGTGATCAGCCACACCCGGCGGGACTCGGCGGTGGGGCTGGCGTACGCCCTGGCCTCGCGGCTGGCCGGGCAGCAGGCCGCGGCGCTGGGCGACGAGAACGACATGTTCGGGGGGATCGGGTCCAACGGGGCGCAGGACACCCCAGAGCGGGTGGCGGGGACGCTGCTGCCGCCGGGCACGGCGTACTCCTTCCAGCCGGGCCGGCTTCACAACCTCAAGGGGGACGCCTTCATCAGCGGGCACTCGGACGTGGCGAACCCCGCCACGGCCTGGGCGATCCTGAGCGCCGTCGCCGCCACCTGAGCGCGGGCGGCGGGGAGGGGGAGCGGGGCCTACGCCGCCCCCCCTCCCGCGCGTCCGGACCCCCCCGACCGCATGGTACGCGCCAGGAGGCACTTGAAAAGCGGCAAGTTCCCGTATAAAGTTCCCTTCTCCACAGCGCGCGCCCGCCGCTTCCGGCCGGGCGCAAATCAGCGAACCGAACCCGTTTGACCGGAGTCAGCAGCGATGGCAGTCGCGGAGAAGGAACAGATCGAGACCCACGAGTTCCAGGCCGAGGTGCAGCAGCTCCTCAAGCTGGTGATCAACTCGCTCTACAGCGACAAGGACATCTTCCTGCGCGAGCTGGTCGCCAACGCTTCGGACGCGCTGGACCGGCTGCGGATCGAATCGCTCACCCGCCCGGAGATCGCCGGCGAGGGCGAGCCCGAGATCCGGGTCATCCCGGACGAGAAGGCCCGCACGCTCACGATCCGCGACAACGGCATCGGGATGAGCCGCCAGGAGGTGATCGCCAACATCGGCACCATCGCCAAGTCGGGGACGGCGGAGATGCTGCGCTCGCTCAAGGAGAAGCCCACCGGCGAGGGCGCGGCGCAGCTCATCGGCCAGTTCGGCGTGGGCTTCTACTCCTCGTTCATGGCCGCCGACCGGGTGGAGCTGGTCACCCGCCGCGCCGGCGAGGAGACCGCCACCCACTGGGAGAGCACCGGCGACGGCAGCTACACCGTGTCCGACGGGGAGCGGCCGGAGGGGCACGGCACCACCATAACGCTCCACCTCAAGCCCGTGGACCGGGATAGCGGGATCGAGGACTACGCCGAGCGCTGGACGCTTACCCGCATCGTCAAGCAGCACTGCGACTTCATCACCTACCCCATCGTCCTGGTCGCGGAAAAGGACCTGGACGTGATGGAGGCGGGCAAGGAGGAGAGCGAGGCCGAGGCGCGCGAGATCGAGGAGAAGGTCCTCAACTCGCGGCTCCCCATCTGGGCGCGCTCGCCGTCCGAGGTCAAGGAGGAGGAGTACCGCGACTACTACAAGTCCATCTCGCACGACTGGACGGAGCCGCTGGAGATCGTCCACCAGCGGGGCGAGGGGACCATCGAGTACCAGGCGCTGCTCTTCATCCCCACCAAGGCGCCGCGCGACCTGTTCTACGTGGGCGCCAAGCCGGGGCTGAAGCTGTACGTGAAGCGGGTGCTGGTGATGGAGAGCTGCGAGGAGCTGCTCCCGCGCTACCTGCGCTTCGTGCGCGGCGTGGTGGACTCGCCGGACCTGCCGCTCAACGTGTCGCGCGAGACGCTGCAGGACGACCGCAACATCCGCAAGATCCGCCAGGCGCTGGTCAAGAAGGTGCTCTCGGTGCTGACCGCCATGCAGGAGGGCAACCCGGAGCGCTACAAGGAGTTCTGGGGCCAGTTCGGGCGCGCCATCAAGGAGGGCGTGGGGCAGGACTACGAGCAGCGCGACACGCTCAACAAGCTGCTCATGTTCGAGTCGTCCCACGACCCGGAGGCGCTGACCACGCTGCAGCAGTACGTGGACCGCATGCCGGAGGAGCAGCAGGCCATCTACTACCTGACGGGCCCGTCGCGCAGCGTGATCGAGAACAACCCCTCGCTGGAGATGTTCCGCGAGAAGGGGTTCGAGGTGCTGTACCTGTCCGACCCGGTGGACGAGCTGGTGACGCAGTCGCTGTGGGACTTCAACGGCAAGAAGCTGAAGTCGGTGCTCAAGGGCGTGGTGGACCTGGGCGGCGAGGAGAAGAAGGAGGAGAAGACCGGCGAGGAGGAGGCGTACAAGCCCTTCCTGGAGGCGCTGGAGAAGAAGCTGGAGACCTGGGTCAAGGTGGTGCGCCTCTCCGGCCGCCTCTCCAAGTCGCCGACCGTGCTGGTGGGCGCGGAGCACGACTACTCGCCGCACCTGGAGCGGATGCTGGCCACGGGGATCAACGACGCGCCCAAGCAGCGGCGCATCATGGAGCTGAACCCGCGCAACGAGGTGGTGCAGAAGCTCAAGGCGCGCTTCGACGCCAACCCGGAGGACCCGGCGATCGGGGAGTACGCGGAGGTCCTCTTCGGGTGGGGGCTGATCGCGGAGGGTTCGCCGATCCACGACCCGGTCCGCTTCAACCAGCTGGTCGCCGACCTGATGGCGAAGGGGCTGTAAGATTCTTCTCGACCCGCGGCGCCCCGGCTCCTACCTTTGGAGCCGGGGCGCTCGCGTTTTCTCGCCCGGCCCGCGCGCTACGCTTCAGGACCGCGCCCCCACCACCAGCACCTGCCGGGCGAACTGTTCGGCGGCGTACGTCCGCAGCACGTCGGGCGTTTCCACGGGGCGCGCGAGCGACCTGCACCACTCCAGCAGCCCGGCCAGGTACGCCTCGCTCGCCGGGTCCCAGCGCGAGTCTGTCGCGACCCGGCAGGCGATGCGCGCCAGCGCGGAGCCGCCCACACCCCACACGGGCCCCTCGCGGGTGACCAGGTACAGGCCGTCCAGGAACAGGCCCGTGGCGGGATCGCGGCGGAAGCGGCGGAACGAGCCGGGTCCGAAGCGCCAGCTCTCCCCTCCCTCCGCGTGCAGGGCGGGGCGGTCGAAACGTCCCGCGGGGAAGCCGCGCGTGCGGTACGCCGCGGGGTCGGGCCCACCCTCGCCGCCGGTGAGCCAGGCCAGGTTCTCCTGCCGCATGCGGAAGCCGTGCGCCAGGTCGTTGAGGCCGCGCTTGACCTCGACCACCGCCAGCACCTCCACCGGCTCCCCGGGCCCGGCGCCGGCCCGCACCACCACCTGGTCCAGCTCCATGCGCGCGGCGCCCAGCGTCACGCCGCGGAGCACGCGCGGCTCGCCGTCCGTTCCGTCGTCGCGGAGCCCGGGGAGGACGTGGATTCGGGTCAGCTCCGCCGCCAGCTCCTCGAACGCGGCGCCCCGGCGGCCGGAGCCCTGGCCTCGCGATCGGAGGAGCCCCCGGAGCCGTGTCTCCTCGGCGTCCAGCCCCGCGGCGGCACGGAGGCTCGCCAGCTCCGTCCGCACCCGGAGGAGCGCCTGGCGCTCGGCGCTGGACCGGGTCAGATCCTCCAGCTCCTGCCCGAGCGCGGTCCGTCGGGCGCGGAACCCGTCCAGCTTCCGCCGGAGGGCGGCGCGCTTCTCCGGCGCGGCCTGCTCCAGCGCCCCCTCCAGGCCGGCGACCGCGCGGCCGGCGCCGGCGAGCTCGTGCTCGACTCTGCCCAGGCGCTCCGACACCGGGGAGGCCCGGTCCGCGGCCTCGGCGGCGCGCAGCTCCGTCTCCAGCGCGCGCAGGCGGGGGTGTGCGCGCCGGATCTCGCGGATCCGGGTGCGCTGCACGAACGCCGGGTCCCGCTCCCAGCGCGCCAGGTGGAGGGCCAGCCAGCGCCGGAAGCCGCCCGCGTCGAGCGTGCGCAGGTCCAGGGTGCGCTCGCGGAGGAGGCGGTGGAGCTCCGCGGCGCCGCGGGCGACGGGGACGGACGGGTGCATGCGGGATCCCTGCGCGGGGAGTGCGGTTCGCGTCCCCGAGTTGCGCACCTTCCATTCCCCGCGGTGAACTCCGTGGTGGCGGTCCATCTACTCCCACGGTGCGGCCCCCACCGGGCCCGGGGCCCTTCACCCGGCCGCACCGGCACGCGCGCTTGCCACCATCCCTTCGCTCCTGGAGACGGCTCATGGATCCGACCCAGCCCATCGCAGTACTCGTGGAGATCGACTCCCCGCAGGTGGTGGTGTACCGCCTCTGGTTCAAGCGGCCCGGTGACACCCTGTGGACCATCTTCGCCACGGGGACGGACGAGGAGGCCACCAACCCGTCCGCGCACCAGCACGTCGTCGGTCCGCTCCCGGAAGGGAGCCGGATCGCGTACCACGTGATCTTTTCGGGGAACCCCGAGACGTTCTTCCGGGTGCGCATCACCGCCTCGCAGAGTGGGAGCCCCCTGGACGAGCCGGTCGTGATCGACGGGACCACGGACGCCTCGGGCGTCGCCGCGCGGCAGGGGGAGATCGAGCTATGATCCGCCGCATCCTGTACTCGCTCGCGGTGCTGGGGCTCGCCCTCGCCGACGGGCTCCCGGCCCAGGCCCCGGCCGCGGACACGGCGAAGCTCAGGCCGTACGCAATCCCGGAGTCGCCGGCGTTCACCTTCCTGAACGCCACGCCGGGGAACGTGTCGCGCCCCACAACGGCGCGGGCGCTGGCCGTAGGCGTGCTCGGGGACGTGATGTCCACGGGCGAGATCCCACAGGGCCTGGCGCTGGACGTGGCGCCGTGGTCGCTGATCCCCGGTCTGCGCATCCCGCTCTCGAGCTACCAGACCCGTCCCGGCCTGTACGCCCTCGCGAACACGCAGTTCTCGCTGGGGACGGTGCGCGCGGAGGGGGACAGCGCCGACACCGACCTGGGCGCCGGACTGAGGATCACGCTCTTCGACGGCAGCGACCCGCTACGCGACCCGACCTTCGCGCGCCGCGTGCGGACCGGCCTCCTCGACTGCATCCCGGACCAGCCCGGGCCGGAGGGCCTGGCCAAATCCGAGCAGTGCGCGCGCGAGCTGACCGAGCGGGTGCGGAAGGAGTGGCTGGAGGACGAGGGGCACTGGAACGACGCCAGCTTCGCGGTGGCGGGTGCGCTGGGGTGGCGCTTCGTCGAGTCGCGCGCGGACCGGACCGACTGGCTCGGCTATGGCGCGTGGGCAGTGGGCTCACTTCCCCTGGACTGGAACCGGCGCCCCGTGGGGCAGCTGCTCGGTCAGCTCCGCTACGACGCGGGAGGGGTGGAGGAGGATGGGTTGTGGTACGGAGCCCGGGGGTACGCGGGAACCGGCACCATGAACGTCTTCGGCGAGATCGGGCGCGGAGAGGACGACACCGACTGGGCCGGTGGCCTCGAGTTCCGCGTCTTCGGCAGCATGTGGCTGTCGACCGGCCTGGGAACGCAGGCCGCACCGGGGAGCGACGAGCGCACCGTCGCGGTGATCGCCAACCTCCGCGTGGACCTGCGGGATCAGCCGCGCTTCAACCTGCGGCCGTGAAGCTTCCCGGCCGCGGGCGCCCTGCGTGGGGGATCTCCCCGCGCGGGGCGCCCGCGTTTCCGCCTGTCGGGGGGCGGCGGCGGGTGTTACTCTCCCGGTGCGAGACGCCATAACCCCCGCACCGGAGCGCACGGCCGTGAACATACTCGTTCTCAACGTCGGCTCCTCCTCGCTCAAGTTCCAGCTCATCGACACCGACGAGAGCCGCTTCTCCGAGAACGCGGACCGCCGCCTGGCCCGCGGACAGATCGAGCGGATCGGCGGCGAGGCGGTATACTCGTTCCGCGGCCCGGAGGGGGAGGCCGTCAAGGGGACGGAGCCGCTGCGCGACCACCGCGCGGCCGTGGAGTTCCTGCTGCGCTGGATCGTGGGCGACGAGTCCGGGGTGCCGGTGGGGAGCCTGGCGGAGATCGGGGCGGCGGGGCACCGGCTGGTGCACGGCGGGGAGCGCTTCGTCCGCTCTGTGGCCATCGACGACGAGGTGATCCGCGGCATCGAGGAGAACATCGACCTGGCGCCGCTGCACAACCCCGCCAACCTCAAGGGGATCCAGGCGGTGCGCGCGGTGCTGGGTCCGTCGGTGCCCCAGGTGGGGGTGTTCGACACGGCGTTCCACCACACCCTGCCGGAGCGGGCGTACCTGTACGCCATCCCCTACTCGCTGTACCGCCGGCACCGGGTGCGGCGCTACGGCTTCCACGGCACCTCGCACCGGTTCGTGGCCTACCGCTACCGCCAGCTCACCGGGCGCTCGCGCGAGGACACCCGCATCGTCACGCTGCACCTGGGGAACGGGTGCTCGGCGTGCGCCATCTCCGAGGGGGTGTCGGTGGACACCTCCATGGGCTTCACGCCGCTGGAGGGGCTGGTGATGGGGACCCGCTCGGGCGACGTGGACCCGGCGGTGCTGGACTACATCGCCGCCAAGGAGGGGCTGTCGCTCGCCGGGGTGGAGGCGCTCCTCAACAAGCAGTCCGGGCTGCTGGGGATCTCCGGGCTCACCAACGACATGCGCGAGCTGCTGGCGGAGGCCGAGGAGCACGACGACCGGCGCGCCTGGCTGGCCATCGAGATCTTCTGCTACCGGGCCCGCAAGTACGTGGGGGCGTACATGGCGGCCCTGGGCGGGGTGGACGCCATCGTGTTCACCGGAGGGGTGGGGGAGAACTCCGCCGCGATCCGCGGGCAGATCTGCCGCGGCCTGGAGTGGGCGGGGATCCGCGTGGACGACGCCGCCAACCGCGCCACCGTTGGCGGGGCCGAGGGGCGCGTCAGCCCGGAGGGGGCGGGCACCGAGGTGTGGGTGATCCCCACCGACGAGGAATTGCTCATCGCGCGGGACACCTGGCGGGTGGTGCACGGGGTGGAGACACGGTACTGAACGGCGGTGTGGAGTACGCAGTACGAAGTACGCTGACGACGCCAGCGCGGGGACGAGTTCCCGCGCTAGAGTCGTGCTTCGCGCCCAGGTGCATGATGTATTTGGCGTTGCTGCAGCAGGGGTGAGGATGGTGGAACCAGGGCTCTGTTTCGCTCGCGACGGTATCAACCTCACGCACTATCGCATCGGCTGCTCGCTTCGGGCCGGCCTGCAGCGCGGTGCGGATGGTGCAAAGCGTGGCTGACCCTCGTTCGAGCGATCCCCTGCGGAGGTGCGTTAGAACCAACGTCTCGCCGGGAATGCCTCGTTAGCGAGCTGGTACAAGCTTGGTTTTGTGGAGGATTCAGCAAAGGGAAATTTTCCGTCCAACCGGACCACACGAATTTCCAGTGGATCTTCAACTTCAACTTTGTGGTTCCTTTCATGCATTGTAAGTAGGGTATCCGGCAACTGCCGCCAGTATTGTATAGAAACGAGAGGCAGACCTATTTTCGCAATATTGGGATGCTTGTTTCCAGATGGTACTGGATGCTTGATCCGCTGCAATCTCAGCCCGAATCGTGGCCGCACATATTCAATGAAGAGGTAGTCGATATATGCCAAATACAAGTCGTAAGCATGCCTCTTGTAGGCTGTCGCGACTACAATCGTGGGGTTAGGATCTTCTTTTCCCGCCATCGTAGAGAATTCGAGGGTTAGTTTTCGCTTTTCGCGAACTGAATGAGTTGCGGCAATCTTAAACGAGTTTGTGAAAGACTGCCGAAATGTGTTTTGGGCTCTAGCCTTCAGTGTGGTGGAAAATTTGCCGACTAGGTTGTTGTCGATTCCAGCGGCTACCGACGAAACAAATTCATCTAAGGAAGCCTCTTCAACCAGCGATTCAGTTACGGACTCTTAGCTTGATCGTCGTATGTTCGAACTCCGTCTCCATTATCTTCTTATGTGAGAGCCGCTCGTTAGGTGTAAACGCATCGACGACCTGTCCTTTCCGGATAGGCTCGTCAAGCTGCCGTTCGCGCAGCATAAAGTGAAAGCGGAGAAGATAGTACTTGTGAGGCTCGTTCGGATCCCGGGTCCATCCTGCCTCGGTCTTCAGAAGATTGGTGAAAGGAATGGAGATGTAGATTCGATCATTCATAGTCCCTCCTTACTGTTGTCGTGGCCTACATAGCACCCCAACACAAGCCGCCGGAGCAAGTCCTCCACTAGCGGCGCTTACGAGGTACTTCACTTGCCCGAAACACCAAGGAGCCAACTTCGGCACTCATCACGACTTGCATATTACAGGTCAGAACGCTCTTGGCAAGACTTTAGTTTGGGAGGTACGTATACGCAATCGATGGTACAATTGTCATAAAAGGAGTGAAGGCTAACTTGAGGTAAGGACTATAGCCTACCATGTGAACGTGGCTCCCTTGTTGTCCGCTTCGACCCGCTCGGGTCAGGTTCGTTAGCTCCCTCAAGCATTCTATTCGTACTCCCATCACAGCGCGTGTGCATTGGGTGCACCCCTCCGCCACACCCCGCCACACCCCGCCCCGCCCCGCCCCGCCACGGCGCGGCGCGGGGCAGGATGTGGCGCATCAGCCTGGAGGGCGCGGGGACGGAAGCGTGGGTGATCCCCACGGACGAGGAATTGCTCATCGCCCGGGACACCTGGCGGGTGGTGCACGGGGTGGAGACGCGGTACTGACGAAAAGAAGTGCGAGAGTGCGAGAGTGCGAGAGTGCGATGATGCCGGCGCGGGGGAGGATCCCCGCGCCGACGTCCTGCGTTCCGGTCAGACCACCGCCACGATCTTGCCGTCGAAGATGCGGACCTTGACCCCGTCGAACCGGGTCAGCTCGAAGAAGGCGTCATCCTCGTTGAAGCCCAGGCTCATCTCTTGGAGCATGCGGATGGCGACGGCTTCGCCCAGCGGCAGCGAGTCCGTGTAGTCCGAGCGCCAGTGCACCCCGGCGGCGTTGCGGAAGAGGGCGATGTTGCCGGCCAGCTTGTTCAGCTCGCCGCCCAGCGTCATCTGCCCCGCGTCCGCGCCGGTGTAGGCCGTCAGCGCCAGCCCGTTGGAGGTCGCGAGCACCGGGTTCTCGATGGCCTTGCTCTCGTCGAAGAAGGCCTTGAGGATGGTGGCGCATGCTCCCGCGCCGGTGGCGTGGCCGGCTCCGTACGCCGGGTGCGTCGGGGCGCCCTCCGGGTACGCCTGCGGCAGCAGGTACGAGGCGGGGAACTTCTCGCCCGTCTGCCCGAAGTACGGCGCCAGCGCGCCGCTGATGAGCGAGGTGGTGATGCTGGCGTGCAGCGGGTAGCTGCGCGCGCCGGTGACGTGGTTGTGCACGCGCCCGCCGTACTCCTCCGGGCGCAGGCGGCGGTGGACACCCCACTTCTGCCACCACACCGCGCGGATGGCGCGGCCCAGCACCTCGCTGAGCGCCTGGAGCACGTGGATGGGGCCGAAGGTGCCGAAGCCCACCTGGGTGCGCGAGTCCATGGCGGTGCCGGGCGGGTCGTAGGGATTCCCCTGGTCCTTGGGGAACTCCAGGTCGATCTGCGGGCGGCCCGTGGCGCCGCCGCCCACGAAGGTGAGCTGGTTGCCGGTGGGCTCGGTGAGCAGGAGGTGCGCGGCGTTGTAGAAGGCGTTGATCACCTGGTCGAAGTGCACGTAGGTGGCGCCGTCCCGCAGGTTGCGGATGAAGCGGCGCGTGGAGTCGAAGGTGTCCTGCCCCCGCTTGTCCACGCCGTTCTGCACGTCCAGCCAGGTGGCGAAGCCGGTGAGGTAGTCCACCCCCGCCGACGCCACGATGAGCCGCTGGTCGATCACCTGCGCCCCGTACGACACGTAGCCTTCCTCGGCGTCCTGCCCGATCCCGTTGATCTGGCGCTGGTCCGTGTTCCCCTTGAGCAGGAACTGCGACACGTACGGCCCCACCTGCTCGCCCGGGTAGATGCCGCGGAAGACGTTCTGCGCCGTCACCGGGACCGTGCCGCCGAACCGCGGGAACTCCGAGTTCAGCGAGCCGACCGCGGCCGTGACGGCCGGGTCCGTGCCGTAGCTGCCGAAGTACACGTCGCGCGCGACGGCCATCCAGTACAGCTCACCGGCCTCGTGCGCCGCCACCTCGCTGTCGAAGCGGGGCGCGGGCGGCATGGTCAGCTCCTGCGCGTCGGGCCCCACCACGTCGAAGGCGAGCCCGGCCTGCGGGTTGGTGAGCTTCACCGGGGTGCCGGCCGCCAGGATGATCTCCTCGAAGTCGGCCGGGTCGCGGCTCTCCAGGGCGCGCAGCAGCGAGGCGTACGAGGCGGGGATGGGGTCGCCCAGGCTGTCGTGCCGCAGGCTCTTGGAGTAGTTGCCCACCAGCGGGGTGCCCGGGTAGTTGACCTCGTCGTTGTTGTTGGCGTGCTCGTCGTGGCGGCGCTCCGCCGCCAGCTCGGCCGCCTCCTCGCGCACCTCGCGGGCGGAAAGGCGCCGCTCGTCGATGCGCCTGGCGCGGCTCGTCTCCATCACGTTGAGGTTGTCGAAGACGGCCGTTCCCGGCGCCGGGGCCGCCATGTAGGTGCCGCAGAAGATCCCGGGGCTGACGGCGGTGAGGGAGAAGGGAGCCGGGTTCGTGTAGAGCGCGTTCCAGGCGCACGCGTCCGGCGAGGTCTCCCAGTACACCGTGCCGTTCAGCTCGCGGATCCGCAGCCATCGATGCGCCTCCGCGTCGTAGGGGATGGCGAGAAACACGGTGTAGGCGCCCCCCACCTGCTGCTCGCAGCGGAACAGCCCGTCCACCAGCCCGATGCTGAGCTCGTTCCCGTCGCTCAGGTACGCCCGGAGCCGCGCCTGGCCGGTACGGGGAGCCTGCACGAGCTGCACCCGGATCTCCGAGCCGGTGAGGTCGTACGTCCCCTTGGCCGTGTACCCGGCGTAGCTGTTCGCCGCGCCGCTCGCCAGCCTGACCTCCATCCTCCGGTTGACCTCCCGCAAGTCGCCGAACACCCACCACCTGGTGGTGTCGGGGGAGTTGTCGTTGAAGTCCTCCACGAACGTATGTGCCTTTGCCATGATCGCCTCCCTGTGGTGTGGACCTGGTCGCTGCTGCCGATCCGGGTGCTGTACCGGAGGGGGCGTGGCTGCCCGCTGTCGTGTTGTCGGAGCCCTGAGGGCGGAGGGGCGCGTGAGCGCCCGGATGCGAGGGACGCGAAAAGGCCCCTCCCCGGGCGCTGTGCCGGGCGGGGCCTTCTGCGGGGCCGGGGTCTCGGGTTGTGGGCGCCCCTTGGGGCGGGTCAGAGCTGCGCGAAGTTGCCGCCGGAGTTGATGCGCGCCGGGTCGAAGTTGTGCGGACCGAACAGCACCCGGCCGCCCGCGAGCGACACGTCCACGTCGTACGTGGAATTGGACGGCTTGACGATGCGGATCCCGGTGAAGAACACCCCGGGGGAGCTTTCCACGAGCACGTGGGGCGCCGGCGACGTCACCAGCGAGTTGTCCGACCGGAACGCGCCCACCACCACGTCCTCGCAGCCGCGGACCACGAGCGCGTTGCGGGACGCCCATACCCGGGATGCACTCAGGGTCACGTCGCGCATCCCGTCCAGCAGGATCCCGGTGTTGCACAACCCCAGGGACAGCAGCTCGACGCTCACCCGCTGGGCCCCGCCGAGAACGACGGGGTTCTGGAAGCTCTCTGCCAGAACCCGCGACACCCGGTAGTCGGTCCCGCCCGAGATCACGATCACCGATGGGGCCTGGTCGTCCTCGCCGGTGGCGGAGATGGATTCGCAGGTGACGCCCGTCCCGTTCTCGATCCGGATTCCCGTCAGCGTGGAAGTGACCGTGATGTCGCGCAGTGTCGAACGGGAGATCGAGCGTGCGTAGATCCCCTCGGGCGAAAAGACGACAAGGACCCGGCTCACCTCGGCGCCGTAGGCGTTCTCCAGGTGTATGCCCCGGTCCGCGTTGTAGATGTGGAGGTCGCGCAGGGTCACGGCCCCGGAGACCACGGCGCGGATCCCGGTCTGGGCGTAGCCGGTCAGTGCCAGCCCTTCTACGGCGCAGTCCCTGAACGCGATGGCGACCATGGTCGTCACGGGCCCGATGGCGTCGAGGGTGGTCCGCGCCGTCCCGCTGCCCACCAGGCGCTGCCCCTTGCCGCCCGCGCCCAGCGTGAGCGTGTCCGTGATCGTGAACGTGCCCGGCCCGAGCCGCACGTCCAGCCCGGTCGCCAGCGCGTCGCGGATCGCCTGCGTGTCGTCGCCGCCGGAGGGCATCAGCTGGGTCTCTCCCACGCGGGTGGTCGCCAGCTCCGGCAGCCCCCCGGCCGTGGTGGTGAGTGGTACTCCGTGTCCGAGCACCAGCGTCTCGGCTTCGCGGGTGCCGGTGCCCTCCCGGATGATGAAGTTGCGTACGGGCGCCTTCATGAGTTGTGTCCCCTGTATGCTGGGTTCACCCGGCCGCGCGGGTCACAGCGCGGCGAAGTTGCCGCCGGAGTTGATGCGTGCCGGGTCGAAGTTGTGCTGGATGAACACCACGCGTCCCCCCGCCCCCGACACGTCCACCTCGTAGGTGGGCGGGGTCGCGGGGTTGACGCGGTGAATCCCGCTGATGCTCACCTCGGTCGCGCCGCCCTGCACCACGACGTGGGCGCCGGAGCCGATCGTCTGCGTGCGAATCCCGCTCGCAGTGATCGCCTGGCCGCCGTTGATGCTGAGCGGGGTGCCTCCGTGCAGCGTGCACCCGGCGAGATGCACCCCCGAGAGGTTGGACAGCGCAAGGGTGAACACGGAGGTCGTACTCAACTGTGCTCCGCTGACGTCGAGCCCCTGGGTGTCCATCACCTGAATTCCCCGTTCCGCCCCGGTAACGCGGATGGAGTGGAGCGAGACGGCGCTGCACTGGCTGACCAGGGCCGCTCGGACGCACTCGCCCAGGACGGAGACGCGAGTGCAGCGGACGCAGTCTAGCGACGAGAGCATGAGCCCGGTGGTGGCCGCCTCCTCCAGCACCACGTCCGCGAGGTCTACCTGGCCTCCGGGCCCGTTCACGACGAGGGCAGTGGAAGCGGTGCTCCGGATCGCCACCCGGGAAATCTCCACGCGGCTGGCCCCTGCCAGGCTGATTCCCTGGCCCATCTCGCGGATATCCAGCCCGCGCAGGCGGATCTCCGTGGCAGCGGTGGACTGCACGGCCACGGAGCCGATGGCGGATCCGCCCAGGCCCACGATCGACATCTCTTCCACTGCCGTCCCGCTCCCGGAAAGGGTGAAGAGGTGGAAGTTGAAGCTGGAGCGGATGGTGGTCCGCTCCGGCCCGGCCCCCACTAGCGACTGGCCGGTGCCCAGGGCGATGGTGTTGCTCACGTGGAATTCACCGGGGGCAAGGCGCACCCGGCCGAACCGGGCGAGTGCGTCGCGGATCGTCTGCGTGTCGTCGCCGCCGGAGGGCATCAGCTGGGTCTCCCCGACGAGGAATCCCTCCAGCTCCGGCAGCCCCCCGGCCGTAGTGGCGAGCGGGATCCCGCTTCCCAGCACCAGGGAGTTCGCGGTGCGGACCCCGTCCGCCCCGCGGATGATGAAGTTGTCGATCCGGCTGCTCATGATTGCCTGCCTTGGATAGGAGGAGCGCCGCGGCGGCCCGATTGCCGGCCCACCGCGGCGCGAAGGTCAAAGGGCGGCGAAGTTGCCACCGGAGTTGATTCGCGCGGAATCGAGGTTGTGCTGGATGAACACCACGCGTCCGCCAGCGTCGGCGACATCGGCCTCGATTGTGGGGGCTCCGACCGCCGCGTTCGTCTTCCGGAAGCCGGTCACGGTGACCCCAACTGCGCCCGGTGCGGTGGCGCTGGTGCGTCCCACGCGCACGTGCGGCGTCTGGACCACGGACGTGTTCGTCGACTGGTCGGCTGCGCAGGCGGAAATGGCGTGGTACCCGCCCCCGCGTACCAGGTAGGCGGCGCCGACCGAGAAGTCGCTCACCAGGCACGAATCCACCCGGCAGGACCAGGAGTCGTCTAGCCGGATCCCCGTGGGGCACTCGCTCAGCTGCAATCCCTCCACGATCACGCGTTCCGACATCTCGACCTGGATGCCGACGCGCGCCAGCATGAGTTCGGCGCAGGCCAGCCGCACCTCCTTGCAGGAGTGCACGAGGATGCCGGCATCGCTGGGGTCCTCCAGGTACAGCTCCGCGCAGTCCACCCGGGCCGAGTTGGACAACCGAATCAGGTTGTCCTCCGTGGCGACCACCGTGACGCTGCGGAGGCTCGCCTGCTGCACGTTCTCCAGCGCGATCCCGTCGCGCCCGGTCACGTCCACGTCCACGCGCGTGATCTCCACCTGATAACTGTTGCTGATCGAGAGCCCGTGCCGGTTGAACCCGCTGATGTAGAGGTCCCGGAAGGAGAGCTGCCACCAGCTGGTCGAACTCTCGACCACGACGCCGTCCTGCGTGCCAGGCCAGCTGGTCGGGGTCACACCCAGCGTGATAGTCATTCCCTCCAGCGATACGCAGCTCGTGCTCAGCCACGGGTCTCCCGGCACCGTGGCGGCCGACACCCGCACGGCGGGCTCCGCCGTCTGCGTCACCCGGAGAACAGTTCGCCTCATACCGCTCCCGGCGAGCGTCCGGCCGCGGGGAACGTCCACCCGCGTACCCAGCGTGAACTTTCCCGGCGCCAGCCGTATCCGTTGGTGGCGCCGCAGCGCCGCATTGATCGCCGGCGCATCGTCGCCGCCTGAGGGCGAGAGCACCACGTCGTCGGTGGCGCCGGACAGCTCCGGGAGTCCGCCAGCAGTAGTGGCCAGGCGCAGCCCGCCCCCGATCACCAGCGTCTCGGCCTCGCGCGCGCCCGCCGCGTCCCGGATGACGAAGTTGCGTACAGGTGCCTTCATGGGTCGTATCCCCGTGGTTGGTTCGCCGGGTGTCCGGCCCGCTGCGGAGCGCCGCGGGCCGGAGGCGCCGGCATGGATCGTCTACGACCCCGGGCTCGCCGGGACCGCGTCCACGAACCCGTCCTCGATGCGGACGGTGGTGCCGTCGAAGCGGGTGAGCTGGAAGAACGCCTCGTCCTCGTTGAAGGTGATGGACAGCTCCTGGAGGAGCCTGATCGCCACCGCCTCGCCCAGGAGGAGCGAGAAGGTGTAGTCGCTGCGCCAGTGCACCCCCGCCGCGTTGCGGAACAGGGCGATGTTGCCGGCCAGCTTGTTGATCTCGCCGCCCACCGTCAGCGGCGGCTCGCCCGCGGGCGGGGTGTAGGCGAGCAGCGAGAGGCCGTCGGCCGCGGCGACCACCGGGTTCTCGATGGTCTTGCCCTCGTCGAAGAACGCCTTGAGGATGGTGGCGCACGCCCCGGAGATGGTGGCGTGTCCCGCCCCGTACGCCGGGTGGGTGGGCGCGCCCTCGGGGTACGCCTGCGGGAGCAGGTACGACCCCCAGCGCTCCGGGAAGTACGGGCTGAGCCCGCCCGTGAGCAGCGAGTCCTTGATGCTGGGGTGGATGGGGTAGTCGCGCCGGCCGTTCAGCCAGTTGTCGATGCGGCCGCCGAACTCCTCCGGGCGGAGGCGGCGGTGCACCCCCCACTTCTGCCACCACACCGCCCGCCCCGCGCGGCCGATCACCTCGGTGAGCACCTCGATCACGTGCGGGTCGCCGAAGGTGGCGAAGCCCGCCTCCGTGGGGGACTCCGGCGGCGGCGTCTCGTACGGGTTCCCCGCGTCCTTGGGGAACTCGCGGTCGCGCATGGGCACGGCCCCGGGGTCGGGGGCCAGCTGGCTGCCGGTGGGCTCCGAGGCCAGGATCCACGCCGCGTTGTAGAAGGCGTTGATCACCAGGTCGAAGTGGACGTAGTTGGCCCCGTCGCGCAGGTTGCGGACGAAGCGGCGGGTGGTGAAGTCGAACTGGTCGTTCCCGCGGAAGTCCTCCCCGTTCTGCGCCCGCAGCCACCAGGCGAAGTCGGTCAGGTAGTCGGCCGCGGCGCCCAGCTCGGGGAAGCCCCTCACCGTCTGCTGGCGCTGGTCGATGACCTGCGCGCCGTAGGCGACGTAGCCGTCCGTGGCGTTCCTCCCCCCGCCCGGCATCTTGCGCGGGTCGCTGTTCCCCTTCCACAGGAGCTGCGACACGTAGGGCCCCACCTGCTCCCCCGGGAAGATGCCGCGGAAGACGTTCTGCGGGGTGACCGGGACCGTCCCGCCGAACCGGGGGAACTCGCCGTTCAGCGAGGCTGCCGCCTGCGCGACCAGCGGGTCGGAGGCGTAGTCCACGAACGCCACGTCGCGCGCCAGCGCCATCCAGTACAGCTCGCCCTGCTCGTGCGCCTCCACCTCGCTGTCGAAGCGCGGGGCGGGGGGCATGGTGGGCTCCTGCGGGTCCGGCCCCTCCAGGTTGAAGGCGAAGCCCGCCTGCGGGTTGGTGAGCTTCAGCCGCCGCGCGCCGGGGTCGATGGTGCCCAGCAGGACCTGCTCGAAGTCCTGCGGGTCGCGGCTCTGCAGGGCGCGCAGCATGGAGCCGTACGAGACCGGGTCGGGGTCGCCCAGCGGGTCGTGCCGGAGCCCCTTGGAGAAGTTGCCGATGAACGGCGGGTCCCCGCCCGCCGCGGCCACGTCGGCGGCGTTGTAGTTGACTTCGTCCCCGTTGTTCTCCTCGACGGGGTGCGGGCGCTCGGCGGCCAGCTCCGCCGCCTGCTGCCGGATGCCGAGCGCGGCGAGACGCCGCTCCTCCTCGCGCCTGGGTAGCTGTGCCATGCTTGCCTCGTGGGTGGTGTGTGACCGGCCGGTCCGGGGATCCGCCGGACCGCTGCTCCCCCGGGGCGGCGTCCGCTGCCTGCGCGGAGCGCGGCGAAACGCGAAAAGACCCCGTCCCGGCGCTGTGCCGGGCGGGGGCCTTGGGGCCGCGTTTCTCGTCTGGTCCTGCCGTGCCGGGTCGCCCCGGGGCGGGGGCTCACCCCGTGGGGAGCTCCGCGCCGGCCGATGGTCCCGGAACGCGAAAAGGCCCCGTCCCGGGCGCTGTGCCGGGAGGGGCCCTGAACGAGCCGCTGTGCCAGGTGTTTTGCTGCTGCAACGAGTTTAACGCATGCTACGCGCACCGTCAACCCGCGCGTCTCGTGGAACGGGAGGACGCCGACGTGAGCCGCGCGCCAGGAAGGCCATGGCCGCACGCGAGAGCCGGACGGGAGCGGTGTTCGTAAGTAGAACGGCGGCAACGATCTGATGGCGCCGCCCGGCGCCGGAAGAAAGGGGTTCCAAAACGGACCCGCGCAGCGTACCTTTGTTCTCTGTCGGATAAGGAACGGTACACGGCAGACGCGGTGGGAAGAGCTCCCGCACGACCGGGGCACGGGCACCTCACCGCCGGCCTGCGCATGGAACACGACACGATCCGACATCCGTTTACGCCGGATGCGGCCGGCCCGGCCCTCCGCGTCGCGCCGATCGCGACAGGGGAGCCCGGAAATCCAGCCGTACCCCTGTTCCCGGCCCCGGCTTCGGCGGGGATCCTCCGCCTCCCCGCGGGTGCGGCGGAGGCTCCCGGAAGGCACACAGGCGACGCTGCATGAACCCGGACCCCCTCGCAGACACCCTGGAGCCGGCCCAAGACCAGCTCCGGCTCCGGGAGCACCCCCCGGAGGACGTGCAGCACGCTCCGCCCGAAGCTCCCGCGAGGCCCGAGCTGACGCCCGAGCGCCGGCTCCTCCTCCAGAGGATCCTCCAGGCCAGGGCCGAGGAGCGGCGCCGGGGCGACGAGATCCGCCCCGCCCCGCGCGACCGCCCGCTGCCGCTGTCGTTCCCGCAGCAGCGGCTCTGGTTCATCGACCAGCTCCAGCCCGGCAACCCGGCGTACCACATCCCCGCGCCCCTGTCGCTGCGCGGCGCGCTGGACGTGCGGGCGCTGCGCCGGGCCCTCGCCGAGATCGTGCGCCGGCACGAGTCGCTGCGCACCGTGTTCCGGGAGACCGACGGCGAGCCCGCTCAGGTGGTGCTCCCTCCCGCGCCGGTGCCCCTCCCCGTCGTGGACCTGGCCGGGATCGCCGAGGAGGCGCGCGAGCGGGAGACCGGCCGGCTGGCGCGCGAGCACACCGCGCGGCCCTTCGACCTGCGGCGCGGGCCGCTGTTCCGGTGCGCGCTGGTGCGCGTGGGCGGGGACGCGTGGGCGCTGCTGCTGACCATGCACCACATCGTCGGCGACGGGTGGAGCATCGGCGTGCTGATGAACGAGTTCTCCCCCCTCTACGGGGCCTTCCGGCGCGGCCTCCCCTCGCCGCTCCCGGAGCCGCGGGTGCAGTACGCGGACTTCGCCGCGTGGCAGCGCGAGTGGCTGGCCGGCCGGCGCCTCCAGGAGCAGCTGGCCTACTGGCGCCGCCGGCTGGAGGGTGCCCCGCCCACGCTGGACCTCCCGACGGACCACCCGCGCCCCGCCGTGCCCGGGCTGCGCGGCAGCTCCCACCGCTGGGAGCTGTCGCCCGCGGCCTCGCGCGCGGTGGCGGAGCTGTGCCGCCGCGAGGGGATCACCCCGTACATGGCGTTCCTGGCCGCCTGGCAGCTCCTGCTGGCCCGCTACGCCGGCACGGACGACGTCAGCGTGGGGACGGGGATCGCCGGGCGGACCCGGCTGGAGCTGGAGGGGCTGGTGGGCTTCTTCGTCAACACGCTGGTGCTGCGCACGGAGCTGACCGGGCGCCCGGCCGTGCGCGAAGTGCTCCGCCGCGTGCGCGAGGCCACGCTGGACGCCTTCGCCCACCAGGACGTCCCCTTCGAGCGGCTGGTGGAGGAGCTGGCCCCCGAGCGCTCGCTCCAGCACGCGCCCCTGGTGCAGGTGACGTTCACCTTCCAGAACAACGCCCTGGGGCGGACGGACGCGGGCGAGCTGGAGCTGGAGCCGCTGGACCACCACGCCGAGGCCGCCAAGTACGACCTGAGCCTGCAGGCGTGGGAGGACGAGCGGGAGCACGTGTTCGGGGGCTCCATCGTCTACCGGACCGAGCTGTTCGAGCCGGCCACGCCGGAGCGGATGGAGCGCCACCTGGCCGCCCTGCTGCTGGGCCTGGCGGGCGACCCGGAGCGCCCCGCCGCGGAGCTGCCGCTGATGGACGCCCGCGAGCGCGCCGCCGTGCTCGCCGCCTCCGCCGGCCCGGCGCGCGGCCGCCCGCGCGGCCTCCTGGTCCACGACCTGTTCCGCCGCCAGGCCGCCCGCACCCCGGACGCCCCGGCGCTCTCCTGGGACGGGGGCGAGACGAGCTACGCCGAGCTGGCCGCGCGCACCGACCGGCTCGCCGCCGCCCTGGCGCGCCGCGGCGTCGCCCCCGGCACCCGCGTGGGCGTGTTCCTGGAGCGCGGCCCGGAGTGGATCGAGTCGATGCTCGCCGTCCTCGGGGCCGGCGCCGCCTACGTCCCCCTGGACCCCGCCGTCCCCGCCGAGCGCACCCGCTACATGCTGGAGGACTCCGGCGCCGCCCTGGTGCTGACGTCAAAGGCGCTGCGCCGCCGGGTGCCGGAGTTCGGGGGCGAGGTGGTCGTGCTCGACACCCCCCTCCCCCCGGCCCCCTCTCCCACGAGGGGGGAGGGGGAGCACGACGGTGCAGAGGATACGTCTGCCGTTGCAGTGGCAGGCTGTTCCCTGTTCCCTGTCCCCTGTTCCCTGGCGTACGTCGTCTACACCTCCGGCTCCACCGGACGCCCCAAGGGCGTGCTGGTCGGCCACGGGGGCGTGGTCGCCTACCTGGAGTTCCTGGCGGAGGAATTCGGGCTGGGGCCGGGCGACGCGGTGCTCCAGATGGCGACGCCCACCTTCGACGCCTCCGTCCGCGAGACGCTGGGGGCGCTGACCACGGGCGCGCGGCTGGTGCTCTCGCCCGCGGGCGAGCTGGCGGAGCCGCGGCGGGTGCTGGAGCGCGTCCGCGAGCGCGGCGTGACGGCGGTGATGGCGATCGTGCCGTCCGTCCTCCGCCCGATCCTGGCGGAGGCCCGGCCCGGCGACGCCACCCTCCGGCTGCTGCTGACGAGCGGCGAGCCGCTGCCCACGGCGGACGTGCGGCGGGCGCGCGAGGTGTTCGGGGCCGGGCTGCGCGTGGTCAACCAGTGGGGGGCCACGGAGTGTACCATGTCGTCCACGCTGCACGACGTTCGGGACGACGAGGAGGCACCGGTCGCGCCGGTGGGCGTGCCCATCCCCGACACGCGCGTCTACGTGCTGGACCCCGAGCTGGAGCCGACACCGCTCGGCGTCCCGGGCGAGGCGTACGTCGCCACGCCGGGGCTGGCGCACGGCTACCTGGGGCGGCCGGAGCTGACGGCCGAGCGCTTCCTCCCCGACCCGTTCGCGGCGGAGCCGGGGACGCGCATGTACCGCGTGGGCGACCGGGTGCGGCGGCGGCCGGACGGCGTGCTGGAGTTCCTGGGGCGCGTGGACGGGCAGGTCAAGGTGCAGGGCGTCCGCGTGGAGCCGGGCGAGGTAGAGGCGGTGCTCCGCGCTCACCCCGCCGTCGAATCGGCCGCGGTGGTCGCGCGCGAGGAGCGGCCGGGCGAGGCGCGCCTGGTCGCCTACGTCGTCGCCGCGGGCGGGGCGCAGCCGGCGGCGGCGGAGCTGCGCGCGTACCTGGCCGACCGGCTGCCGCCGTACATGGTGCCGGCCGCCTGGGTGCGGCTCGACGCGCTGCCGCTCCTCCCGAACGGCAAGCTGGACCGGCGGGCGCTCCCGGACCCCGAGGATTCGGCGGCGGGGGCGGCGTACGTGGCGCCGCGCACGCCCACGGAGGAGGTGCTGGCGGGGATCTGGGCCGAGGTGCTGGGCGTCGAGACGGTCGGGGCGGGGGACGACTTCTTCGCGCTGGGCGGGCACTCGCTGCTCGCCACGCGGATGATCTCGCGCGTGCGGCGGGCGTTTGCCGTGGAGCTGCCGCTGCGCGCGCTGTTCGAGGCGCCCACGGTGGCCGGGACGGCGGCGCGCATCGACGCGGCGCGCAGGGCGGGGGAGACGGCCGACGCGCCCCCCGTGGTCCCCGTGCCGCGCGACGGCCGGCGGCTGCCGCTGTCGTTCGCGCAGCAGAGGATCTGGTTCCTCCAGGAGCTGGAGCCGGAGAGCGCCGCCTACAACATGCCCCACCCGCTGCGGCTGGAGGGCGCGCCGGACGTGCCGGCGCTGCGCCGCGCCCTGGAGCTGCTGGTGGCCCGCCACGAGACGCTGCGCACCGTGTTCGGGCGGGCGGGGGGCGAGCCCGTGCAGACGGTGCTCCCCGCCGGGCGCGTGCCGCTCCCCGTGGTGGACCTGGCCGGGCTCCCGGAGGATGCCCGGCGCCGCGAGACCCGCCGGCTGGCCGCGGCGGAGGCGCTGCGCCCGTTCGACCTGGCGCGCGGGCCGCTGCTGCGGGCGCTGCTGGTGCGCGCCGGGGCGGAGGAGCACGCCCTGCTCTTCACGCTGCACCACGTGATCTCCGACGGCTGGTCTCTGGGGATCCTGGTGCGCGAGATGTCGGAGGCGTACACGGCGCCGGCGGAGGGGCGCGAGCCGCGTCTCCCCGCGCTCCCCGTGCAGTACGCCGACTACGCGGTGTGGCAGCGCGAGCGGCTGGCGGGCGAGGCGACGGAGCGGCAGGTGGCCTTCTGGCGCGCGCAGCTGGCGGACGCCCCGCCGCTGCTGGACCTCCCCACCGACCGCCCGCGCCCCGCCGTGGCGACGGAGGCCGGGGCGCGCGTCCGCTTCGAGCTCCCCGCGGAGCTGGCGGCGTCGCTGGACTCCCTGTCGCGGCGCGAGGGCGCGACGCTGTTCATGACGCTGATGGCCGGCTTCCAGGCGCTGCTGGGGCGCTGGAGCGGGCAGGACGACGTCCCGGTCGGCACCCCCATCGCCGGGCGCACCCGCGCCGAGACGGAGGGGCTGATCGGGATGTTCGTGAACACGCTGGTGCTGCGGACGCGGCTGGACGGCCGCCCCACCTTCCGCGAGCTGCTGGCCCGGGTGCGCGAGGCCACGCTGGGCGCCCACGCGCACCAGGACGTCCCCTTCGAGCGGCTGGTGGAGGAGCTCCAGCCCGAGCGCAGCCTGCGGCACACGCCGGTGTTCCAGGTCACCTTCGCCATGCAGAACCTGGAGGCGGAGACGCTGCGCCTGGGGGACCTGCGCCTGGCCCCGCTGGGCGGCGACGAGGAGGCGGCCAAGTTCGACCTGACGCTGGTGATGTCCGGCGGGGCCGAGCGGCTGGGCGGGATGGTCTCCTTCCGCACCGACCTGTTCGACGCGCGCACCATCGAGCGGATGCTGGGTCAATTCCGCACCCTGCTCGAAGCCGTCGCCACCGACCCGGACCGCCGCCCCGCCGAGGTGGATCTCCTGGACCCCGGCGAGCGCCGCCGGCTCCTGGTGGACCGCAACGCCCCCGGCGCCGTCCCGGCCCCGACGCGCACGGTCCACGAACTGTTCGCCGAGCAGGCCGCCCGCACGCCCGACGCCCCGGCCCTCCGCTTCGGCGGGGCGACGACGACGTACGCCGAGCTGGACCGCCGCTCCGCCGCCCTGGCGCGCGAGCTGGCCGCCCGCGGCGTGGGCCCGGACGCGCGCGTGGGCCTGCTCGCCGAGCGCTCCGCCGACATGGTCGCGGGGATGCTCGCCGTCCTCCGCGCCGGCGGCGCGTACCTGCCGCTGGACCCCGAGTACCCGGCCGAGCGCCTGGCCTTCATGCTGGAGGACGCCGGCGCGCGCGTGCTGCTGGCGCAGGGCGCGCTGCTGGACCGGGTGCCGGAGTTCGGGGGGGAGATCGTCGCGCTCGACACCCCTCACCCCCGGGCCCCCTCTCCCACAAGGGGAGAGGGGGAGAACGACAGTGCTGAGGATCGGGCTGCCGTTGCAGGCTGTTCCCTGTTCCCTGTTCCCTGTTCCCTGTCCCTCGCGTACGTCATCTACACCTCCGGCTCCACCGGCACCCCCAAGGGCGTGGCCGTGCCGCACCGGGCGGTCGTGCGGCTGGTGAAGGACGCGGACTTCGTGCAGTTCGGGCCCGGCGACCGGGTGGCGCAGCTGGCGAACGCGGCGTTCGACGCGGCCACCTGGGAGGTGTGGGGGGCGCTGCTCAACGGCGGCTGCGTGGTGGGGATCGACCGGGAGGCCGCGCTGGTGCCGGAGCGGCTGGCGGAGGCGCTGCGCCGGGAGGCCGTCACCGGGATGTTCATCACCAGCGCGCTCTTCACGCAGACCGTGGCCGCGGCGCCGGACGCCTTCGCCACGGTGAGGCACCTGCTGGTGGGCGGCGACGCGGTGGACCCGGGCGCGGCGCGGCGCGCGCTGGCCGCGGGCGCGCCGGGGCGGCTCGTGAACGGCTACGGGCCCACCGAGAACACCACGTTCAGCACCTGGCACCCCGTCGCCGCGGTGGAGGCCGACGCGTGGACGGTGCCCATCGGGCGGCCGGTCGCGGGGAGCACGGCGTACGTGCTGGACCGCGGGGGCGAGCCGGTGCCGGAGGGGTGGCCGGGCGAGCTGTGCGTGGGCGGCTGGGGCGTGGCGCGCGGGTACCTGGGGCGGCCGGAGCTTACGGCCGAGAGGTTCGTCCCCGACGCGTTCGGCGGCGTCCCCGGGGCGCGGCTGTACCGCACGGGCGACCGGGCGAGGTGGAGCGCGCGCGGGGAGATCGAGTTCCTGGGCCGCCTGGACTTCCAGGTCAAGGTGCGCGGCTTCCGGGTGGAGCCGGGCGAGGTGGAGGCCGCGCTCGCCGCGCACCCCGCGGTGCGCGAGGCGGTGGTGGTGCTCCGCGCGGACGCTTCCGGGGACCGGCGGCTGGTGGGGTACGCGGCGGCGGACGCGGAGGCGGGCCTCTCCGGCGCGGACCTGCGGGCGTACCTGCGCGGGAGGGTGCCGGAGTACATGGTGCCCTCGGCGGTGGTGGTGCTGGACGCGCTGCCGCTCACCGCCAACGGCAAGGTGGACCGCCGCGCGCTCCCGGACCCGGAGACCGGCGCGGACGACGCCGGCGCCGCCCCGCGCAAGCCCACCGAGGCGACGCTGGCGGAGATCTACGCGGAGGTGCTGGGCGCGGCGCGGGTGGGGATCCACGCCGGGTTCTTCGACCTGGGCGGGCACTCGCTGCTCGCCACCCGCGCCATCCTCCGCATCCGCGAGGCGTTCGGGGTGGACGTGCCGCTGCGCGCGCTGTTCGAGGCGCCCACCGTGGCCGGGCTGGCGGAGACCGTGGAGGAGCTGCTGCTGGCGGCGCCGGCGGATGGGCCGCCGGCCCCGGAGGCGACGGGAGCACCCGGGGCTACCGAGATGGCGGAGCACACCGGCGGGACCACGGAGGCGGCGCCCGGCGCGCCCGCCCGCGGCGTGCTGGAGCGGCTCACGCCGGAGGAGCGGGCGCTGCTGCTCCGCAAGCTGCGGCGGCAGCGGGCCGCGGCGGCGGAGGAGGAGAGGATCCCGCGCCGTGCGGAGCGGGGCCCCGCGCCGCTGTCGTTCGCGCAGCAGCGGCTCTGGTTCATCGACCGGCTGCAGCCGGGGAGCCCGGCGTACAACATCCCCGAGGCCATGCGCATCCGCGGCCCCCTGGACGTGGCGGCGCTCGAGACGACCCTGGCCGAGGTGGTGCGCCGGCACGAGGTGCTGCGCACCGTGTTCCGCGACGCCGGCGACGGCGCGGTGGCGACCGCGCTCCCGGCGGGCGCCGTCGCCATCCCGCTCGCGGAGCTGGACGGGCTCCCGGAGGCGGAGCGCGAGGCGGCGGTGGAGCGGCTGGTGGCCGAGGAGGCGTCGCGCCCCTTCGACCTGGCGCGCGGGCCGCTGCTGCGCGCCGGGCTGCTGCGCCTGTCGGCGGAGGAGCACGTGCTGTGCTTCACCATGCACCACATCGCGAGCGACGGGTGGAGCATGGGCGTGCTGGTGAGGGAGGTCACGGAACTGTACGCGGCGTACTCGCGGGGGCTGCCGGCGGCGCTGCCGGAGCCGCCGGTGCAGTACGCCGACTTCGCGGCGTGGCAGCGCGGGTGGCTCACCGGCGAGGTCCTGGAGCGGCAGCTCGCCTACTGGCGCGGGCGGCTGGCGGACGCCCCGGCCACGCTGGAGCTCCCCACGGACCGCCCCGCCCCCGCGACCCCCTCGTTCCGGGGAGCGGTCCGGCGCATCGAATTCGGGCGGGAGACCACGGAGCGGCTGCGCGCCGTGGCCCGCGCCGAGGGGGCCACGCTGTTCATGGCGATGCTCGCCGCCTGGCAGGTGCTTCTGGGGCGCTGGAGCGGCCAGGACGACGTGCTGGTGGGGACGCCGGTGGCGGGGCGGACGCGCCCCGAGGTGGAGGAGCTGATCGGCTACTTCGCCAACACGCTGGTGATCCGCACCGACCTGGCACAGGCGCGCAGCTTCCGCGAGCTGCTGCGCCGGGTGCGCGGCGGCGTGCTGGAGGCGCACGGGCACCAGGACGTCCCCTTCGAGAAGCTGGTGGAGGAGCTGCACCCCGAGCGCGACGTGCGCCGGTCGCCGTTCTTCCGGGTGATGTTCGCGGTCCGGATGTCGGAGCGCGAGGAGCTCCGCCTGGGCCCGGTGGCCATGGAGCCGCTGGCGTGCCAGGTGGACGCCGCCAAGTTCGACCTGAGCCTGCTCTTCCACGAGGGGGACGACGGGCTGGCGGGCGGCCTCACCTTCCGCGCGGAGCTGTGGGACCCGGCCACCATCGACCGGCTGCTGGGCCACTTCGCCACGCTGCTGGAGGCGGTCGCGGGCGGCGCGGACGCGCCTCCCGCGCTGCTCCCCGTCCTCCCGGCCGGCGAGCGGCGGCAGGTGCTGGAGGAATTGAACGACACGCGGCGGGATTTCCCGGCCGGGCTGCGGGTCCACGACCTGTTCGCCGCCCAGGTCCGGCGGACGCCGGACGCGCCCGCGGTGTCCTTTCGCGGCGAAGTCGTCTCGTACGCGGAGCTTGCGGCGCGCTCCGGGCGCCTCGCCAACCACCTGCGCCGCCTGGGCGTGGGGCCGGAGACGCGGGTGGGGGTGTGCCTGGAGCGCACGCCGGAGCTGCTGGTCGCCCTGCTGGCCGTGCTCCGTGCCGGCGGCGCGTACGTGCCGCTGGACCCCGCGTACCCGCGCGAGCGGCTGGGCTGGATGCGGGAGGACGCGCGGATCTCGCTGGTCCTCACCTCCGGCCGGCTTGCCGGCGCGCTGCCGGAGGGCGCGCGGGCGCTCGCGCTGGACGCCGTCCGCGCGGAGGTCGAGTCCGAGCCGGCCGACGTGCCGGAGACGGGCGTGCTCCCGGAGAACCTGTCGCACGTGATCTTCACGTCGGGCTCCACGGGCCGGCCCAAGGGGGTGATGATCCGCCACGCCTCCGTCGTGGTGCTGCTGCACTGGCTGCGCGAGAACGTGTCGGACGAGGAGCGCGGCGCCTCGCTGTTCTCCACGTCCATCAACTTCGACGTGTCGGTCGCGGAGATCTTCGGGACGCTGAGCTGGGGCGGCAAGCTGGTCCTGGTGGAGAACGCGCTGGAGCTGGCGAGCGTGGCGGAGCCGGTGGTCCACGCCAGCATGGTCCCCACCGCGGCGGCGGAGCTGCTGCGCACGGGTGGGATCCCGGCGAGCGTACGGACCCTGAACCTGGGCGGCGAGCCGCTGCCCGCCGACCTGGCGCAGGCGCTGTACGGTCTGCCGCACGTGGAGAAGGTGGGCAACCTGTACGGCCCCACCGAGGACACCACGTACTCGACGTACTCCGTGGTGCGGAAGGGCGGCGGCCCGGTCCTCATCGGGCGGCCGGTGGCGAACACGCGGGCGCTGGTGCTGGACGCGGAGCTGGAGCCGGTGCCGCTGGGGGTGGTCGGCGAGCTGTACCTGGCCGGCGACGGCCTCGCCCGAGGCTACGCGAGCGGCCCGGAGCTGACGGCGGAACGCTTCCTCCCGGACCCGCACGGCGAGCCGGGGGGCCGGATGTACCGGGTGATGGACCGCGTGCGCTGGCGGCCGGACGGGGAGCTGGAGTACTTCGGGCGGACGGACCAGCAGGTCAAGGTGCGGGGCTTCCGCATCGAGCCGGGCGAGATCGAGACGGCGCTGCGCTCGCACCCGGCGGTGCGCGAGGCCGTGGCGCTGGTCCGCGAGGACGAGCCCGGCGAGCGGCGCATCGTCGCCTACATGGTGGCGGAGGACGGAGCTGCGCCGGACGCCGCCGAGCTGCGCGCCCGGCTGCGCGAGCGGGTGCCGGAGTACATGCTCCCCGCCGCGTACGTCCTCCTCGACGCGCTGCCGCTGACTCCCAACGGCAAGCTGGACCGCCGCGCCCTCCCGGCGCCGGACGCGGACGCGGGGGCCGGCGGCTTCACCGCGCCGCGCTCGCCCACGGAGGAGGTGCTGGCCGGGATCTTCGCCGACGTGCTGGGCGCCGCGCGCGTGGACGCGCACGCCGACTTCTTCGACCTGGGCGGCCACTCGCTGCTCGCCACGCGGGCCGTGGCCCGGGCGCGCGAGGCGTTCGGGGTGGACGTGGAGCTGGGGGTGCTCTTCGAGGCGCCCACCGTGGCCTCGCTGGCGGCGCGGGTGGACGCGCTGCTGCGCGAGGGCGCGGGGGTGCAGGCGCCGCCGCTGCTCCCCGTGCCGCGCGGGGGCGAGCTGCCGCTGTCGTTCGCGCAGCAGCGCCTCTGGTTCCTGGACCAGCTCCAGCCCGGCGGCGCCGCGTACAACATCCCCGCCGCGCTGCGCATCCGCGGGCCGCTGGACGCCGGCGCGCTCGAGGCGGCGCTGGCCGAGCTGGTGCGCCGCCACGAGGCGCTGCGCACCACCTTCGCCGCGACCGCCGGGCGCGCGGTGCAGGTGGTCCACCCGGCGGGCGGCTTCGCGCTGCCGCGGCTGGACCTGGCCGGCCGGCCGGAGGCGGAGCGCGAGGCCGAGCTGCGCCGCCTGGTGGACGCCGACGAGGCCGCGCCCTTCGACCTGGCGGCCGGGCCGCTGCTGCGCGTGCTCCTGGTGAGGCTGGCGGAGGAGGAGCACGCGCTGCTCGTCAACATGCACCACATCGTCAGCGACGCGTGGAGCATCGACGTGATGGTGAGGGAGGTGGCCGAGCTGTACGGCGCCTTCTGCGAGGGCCGCCCCTCGCCGCTGCCGGAGCTGCCGGTGCAGTACGCCGACTTCGCGGCCTGGCAGCGCGCCTGGCTGGCGGGCGAGGTCCTGGACCGGCAGCTGGGGTGGTGGCGCGAGCGGCTGGCCGGCGCGCCGCCCGTGCTGGAGCTGCCCACCGACCGGCCCCGGCCCCGCCTGGCCGGCGCCGGGGGGAGCCGGGTGCCGCTGGAGCTCCCCGCGGCGACGGCGGACGCGGTGCGGGCGCTGGCCCGGCGCGAGGGGGCCACGCCGTACATGACGCTGATGGCCGCGTGGCAGGCCCTCCTGGGCCGCCACGCCGGGCAGACGGACGTGGTGGTGGGGATGCCGGTGGCCGGGCGCAACCGCGCGGAAGTGGAAGGGCTGATCGGCTTCTTCGTCAACACGCTGGTGATCCGCACCGACCTGGCCGACGACCCGGACGCGCGCGCGCTGGTGCGCCGCGTCCGCGCCGCCACGCTGGGCGCCCACCAGCACCAGGACGTCCCCTTCGAGCGGCTGGTGGAGGAGCTGGGGGTGGAGCGCTCGCTGGACCACGCGCCGCTCTTCCAGGTGGTGTTCAACTTCCGCGGCGCGGAGGGCGGCGGGGCGCGGCTGGCCGGCGCCGAGCTGGAGCGGATCGAGGGGAGCGGCGGCGCCGCCAAGTTCGACCTGACGCTCACCGTGGCCGACGGCGGCGGGGAGCTGACCGGCTCGCTGGGCTTCCGCACCGACCTGTTCGACGCCGCCACCATGGAGCGGCTGACGGGGCACTTCGCCCGGCTGCTGCGGGGGATGACGGAGTCGCCCGACCTGCCCGTCTCCCGGCTGCCGGTGCTGGACGAGGCGGAGCGGCGGCAGGTGCTGGAGGGGATGAACGACACCCGGCGCGACTACCCGGCCGGGCTGCGCGTCCACGACCTGTTCGTCGCGCAGGCCCTGCGGACGCCGGACGCGCCCGCCGTGTCCTTCCGCGGCGACGCCGTGTCGTACGCGGAGCTGGCGGCGCGCTCCGGCCGCCTGGCCAACCACCTGCGCGGGCTCGGCGTCGGGCCGGAGACGCGCGTCGGCGTCTGCCTGGAGCGCACGCCGGAGCTGGTGGTGGCGCTGCTCGCCGTGCTGCGGGCCGGCGGGGCGTACGTGCCGCTGGACCCGGCCTACCCGCGCGAGCGGCTGGGCTGGATGCAGGAGGACGCGCGGGTCTCCCTGGTGCTCGCTTCGAGCCGGCTGGCGGACGTCCTCCCCGCCGGCACGCGCACGCTCGCCCTGGATGCCGTCCGCGCGGAGGTCGAGTCCGAGCCGGCGGAGGTGCCGGAGGCGGGCGTGCTCCCGGAGAACCTGTCGCACGTGATCTTCACGTCCGGCTCCACGGGCCGGCCCAGGGGCGTGATGATCCGCCACTCGTCGGTCGTCGTCCTGCTGCACTGGCTGCGAGAGAACGTGTCGGACGAGGAGCGCGGCGCGTCGCTGTTCTCCACGTCCATCAACTTCGACGTCTCGGTGGCCGAGGTGTTCGGGACGCTGAGCTGGGGCGGCAAGCTGGTGCTGGTGGAGAACGCGCTGGAGCTGGCGAGCGTGGCCGAGCCGGTGGTCCACGCCAGCATGGTGCCGACGGCCGCGGCGGAGCTGCTGCGCACGGGCGGGATCCCGGCGAGCGTACGGACCCTGAACCTGGGCGGCGAGGCGCTGCCGAACGACCTCGCCCAGGCGCTGTACCGGCAGCTGCCCGGCGTGCAAAAGGTCGGCAACCTGTACGGCCCCACCGAGGACACCACCTACTCCACGTACTCCGTGGTCCCGCGCGGAGGGAGCCAGGTGTTCGTCGGTCGGCCGGTGGCGAACACGCGGGCGCTGGTGCTGGACGCGGAGCTGGAGCCGGTGCCGCTAGGCGTGGTGGGCGAGCTGTACCTGGCCGGCGACGGCCTCGCCCGCGGCTACGCCGGCGCGCCGGAGCTGACGGCGGAGCGCTGGCTCCCCGACCCGTACGGCGAGCCGGGATCGCGGATGTACCGGGTGATGGACCGCGTCCGCCGGCGGCCGGACGGCGAGCTGGAGTACTTCGGCCGCACCGACTTCCAGGTCAAGGTGCGGGGCTTCCGCATCGAGCCGGGCGAGGTCGAGACGGCGCTGCGGGCCGCCCCCGGCGTGCGGGACGCGGTGGTGGTGGCGCGCGAGGACACCCCGGGGAACCGCCGCCTGGTGGCCTACGTCACCCCTGCCCCGGGAGCCCGGCCGTCCGCGGGCGAGCTGCGCGCCTGGCTGCGCGACGCGGTCCCCGAGCACATGGTCCCCTCCGCGCTCCTGGTCCTGGAGGCCCTGCCCATGACGCCCAACGGCAAGCTGGACCGCCGCGCGCTCCCGGCCCCCGAGGGGCGCCCCGAGGGCGGCGAGGAGTACGTGGCGCCCCGCACCCCCACCGAGGAGGCGCTGGCCGCCGTCTGGGCGGAGCTGCTGGAGGTGGAGCGCGTGGGCGCGAACGACAACTTCTTCGACCTGGGCGGGCACTCGCTGCTGGTGGTGCAGCTGCACGCCCGGCTCAGGGAGACGATCGCCCCCGGGCTCTCGGTGGCCGACCTGTTCGGCATCCGCACCCTGGCCGACCTGGCGCGCCAGGTGGACGCCCTGCGCGAGGCCGGGGACGACGCCCCCTCCCAGGAAGAGACGCTGCACCGCGCCGACGCGCGCCGCTCCCGCCTGGCGCGGCAGCGCAGCGCGCGCGCGCCCCGCCCCGGCACGGAGGACGACGCCGAGGATGACTGACGCGTTGCGCGGAACCCCCCGTGGAGTGCATCTTGGGGTGGGCGTAGAATCCGACACGCATTGCGCGGGGGGGCTGGTCCACCGGGCGTTCGAGGCCCGGGCCCGCCGGGTCCCGGACGCTCCCGCGGTCGCCGCCCCGGACGGCGCGCTCAGCTTCGCGGAGCTGGACGCGCGGTCCGCCCGCCTGGCGCACGCCCTCCGCGAGCTGGGCGCCGGGCCGGAGCGCCGGGTGGGGCTGATGCTGGAGCGGGGCACCGGCCTGCCCGCCGGGATCCTGGGGATCCTCCGGGCGGGCGCCGCCTACGTGCCGCTGGACCCCGCCCAGCCGCCCGCCCGGCTGGAGCGGCTGGCCGCGGAGTGCGGGCTCGTGGCCGCGGTGTCGCAGGCCTCGCTCGCCGGGCGGGTCCCCCTGCCGGCGGAGCGCGTGCTCCGGCTGGACGCCGACGCGGCGGCGCTGGCCGCGCTCCCGGCGGAGGCCCCGCGGACCGGGATGGACCCCCGCTGCGCGGCGTACGTGATCTACACCTCGGGCTCCACGGGACGCCCCAAAGGCGTCACGGTGGCGCACGGGTCGGTGCTGGACCTGGCCGCCGCGCTGGAGGCGGAGGTGTACCGCGGGCTGGGCGGGCCGCTGCGGGTGAGCCTCAACGCGCCGCCGGTGTTCGACGGCTCGGTGAAGCAGTGGATCCAGCTCCTCCGCGGCCACGCGCTGCACGTGGTGCCGGAGGCGGCGCGGGCCGAGCCGGAGCGGCTGCTGGCCTGGCTGGCGGCCCACGCCGTGGACGTGCTGGACTGCACCCCCACCCTGCTCCGGGGCCTGCTGGCCGCGGGGCTGGGCGCGCCGGGGACGCACGCGCCCCGGCTGGTGCTGGCCGGCGGCGAGGCGCTGGACCCGGCCGCGTGGGCGGCGCTGCGGGCGCTGCCCGCCACCCGCGTGTGCAACGTGTACGGCCCCACCGAGTTCACGGTGGACGCCACCGCCGGCTGGACGGACGACTCCCCCGCGCCGGGGATCGGCCGGCCGCTCCCGGGGACCGGGCTGCGGCTGCTGGACGGGCGGCTGGACCCGGTGCCGGAGGGGGAGCCGGGGGAGGTCTGCCTGGCGGGGGAGCGGCTGGCGCGCGGCTACCTGGGCCGCCCCGACCTCACCGCCGAGCGCTTCGTCCCCGACCCCTGGGCGGAGCGGCCGGGCGGGCGGATGTACCTCACCGGCGACCGGGCGCGGCGCGGGCCGGACGGGTGGCTGGAGTACCTGGGCCGCACCGACGACCAGGTCAAGATCCGCGGCGTGCGCATCGAGCCGGGCGAGGCCGCCGCGGTCCTGCGCGAGCACCCGGCGCTGCGCGACGCGGCGGTGGTCGCGCGCCCCGACGGGCCCGGCGGGGAGGCGCGGCTGGTGGCCTACACCGTGGCGAGCCCGGGGGCGGCGCCCGCCGCGGGCGAGCTGCGCGAGTGGCTGCGGGAGCGGCTCCCGGCGTACCTGGTCCCCGCGGCGTGGGTGGCGCTGGCGGCGCTCCCCACCACCCCCGGGGGCAAGCTGGACCGCGCCGCCCTCCCGCCCCCGGCGGCGGCCGGGCCGGAGCGTCCCCACGTGGCGCCGCGCACCCCCACCGAGCAGGCGCTGGCGGAGGCGTGGGCGGAGACCCTGGGCGTGGAGCGGGTGGGGGCGCACGACAACTTCTGGGAGCTGGGGGGCGACTCGGTGCTCCTGGTGCGGCTGCACGCGCGGCTGGAGGAGCGGCTGGGGTGCCCCCTCTCCCTCCCCGACCTGTTCGGGGTGCGGACGCTGGCGGGGCTGGCGGCGCGGCTGGACGGGGAGGGCGCGGGGGAGGACGACGGCGGGGAGAGCCGGGAAAGGGCCGACGCGCGGCGGGCGCGCGCGCGGATGCGCCGGGCCGTCCGCCCCGGGGCGGGCGCGGGAACCAACCTCGAGGAACGGGAAGATGAGCAACGCGGGTGAGACGGACGGCCCCACGGGCCAGGAGATCGCGGTCGTCGGCATGGCGGGGCGCTTCCCCGGGGCCTCCGGCGTGGAGGAGTTCTGGCGCAACCTCCGGGAAGGGCGCGACTGCATCTCCCGCTTCACCGACGAGGAGCTGCTCGCCGCCGGCGCCTCGCCGGAGGACCTGCGCGACCCCCACTACGTCCGCGCCGCCGGCACGCTGCAGGGGATCGAGCTGTTCGACGCCGCCTTCTGGGGGCTGGCCCCGCGCGAGGCCGCGGTGATGAACCCGCAGCACCGCCTGTTCCTGGAGTGCGCCTGGGAGGCGCTGGAGAACGCCGGCTACGACACCGCCGCCTTCTCCGGGCGCATCGGCTCGTTCTCCGGGGCGGAGCTCAACAACTACTGGATGAACCTGGTGTCCAGCACCCGCGTGGACGGCGGGCTGGACGTGCGGCTGGGCAACACCACCTCCAACGTGGCGACCCGCGTCGCCTACGAGCTGAACCTGGAGGGGCCCGCCATGAACGTGCAGACGGCGTGCTCCTCGTCGCTGGTGGCCGTCCACCTGGCCGTGCAGAGCCTGCTCGCGGGCGAGTCCGACCTGGCGCTGGCCGGCGGCGTCTCCATCGCCGTGCCGCAGGGGGTGGGCTACCACTGGTCCGAGGGGAGCCCCATGTCCTCCACCGGCGAGAGCCGCTCGTACGACGCGGACGCCCGCGGCGCCGTCCCCGGGAGCGGGGTGGGGGTGGTGGTGCTGCGCCGCCTGGAGGACGCCCTGGCCGACGGCGACACCGTCCACGCGGTGATCCGCGGCTCCACCGTCAACAACGACGGCTCCGCCAAGATCGGCTACACCGCCCCCCGCAAGGACGGGCAGGCCAAGGCGATCCTGGAGGCCATCGCCCTGGCCGGGGTGGAGCCGGAGACCATCACCCTGGTGGAGGGGCACGGCTCCGCAACCGAGCTGGGCGACCCCATCGAGGTGGAGGCGCTGACGCAGGCCTTCCGCTCCGGCACCGACCGCAGGGGCTTCTGCGCGCTGGGCTCCGTGAAGAGCAACGTGGGGCACCTGGACTCCGCCGCCGGCGTCACCGGGCTGATCAAGACGGTGCTGGCGCTGGAGCACGGCGAGATCCCGCCCTCGCTGCACTTCGAGAAGCCCAACCCCAAGATCGACTTCGCGCGCTCGCCCTTCTTCGTCAACACCGAGCTGCGCCCCTGGAAGACGGACGGGGTCCCCCGCCGGGCCGGCGTCAGCTCGTTCGGCATGGGCGGCACCAACGCGCACCTGGTGCTGGAGGAGCCGCCCCGCCCGGAGCCCTCCGGCCCCTCGCGCCCCTGGCAGCTGGTGGTGCTCTCCGCCCGCACCCCGGCCGCCCTGGAGGCGGCCACCGACCGCCTGGTGGAGCACCTGAAGTCGCACCCGGAGCAGGAGTTCGCCGACGTGGCGCACACCCTCCGCGTGGGGCGGCGGCGCTTCGGGCATCGGCGCGTGCTGGTGTGCCGCGGGCGCGAGGACGCCCTGGCCGCGCTGGAGGGGCGCGACCCGCGGCGCCTGCTCACCGCCGCCGAGGACTGGGAGGGGCGCGGCGTGGTCTTTTTGTTCCCCGGGCTGGGCGACCACTACGCGCAGATGGCGCGCGGGCTCTACGAGTCCGAGCCGGTCTTCAGGAGGGAGGTGGACCGCTGCGCCGCGCTGCTCCAGGCCCACACCGGGACGGACGTCCGCCAGGCGCTCTTTGCCGGGGAGCCCGCCGCCGAGCAGCGCGCGGACGCCGCGGGGGATCCGGCGCCCAAGGGCACAATCGACCTGCGCGGGATGCTGGGGCGCACCGGCGACGCCGACCTGGACGGGAGCCCGCTGGCGCGCACCGAGATCGCCCAGCCGGCCGTGTTCGTGGTGGAGTACGCGCTGGCGAGGACCTGGATGTCGTGGGGGGTGCAGCCCAGGGCGATGATCGGCCACTCGCTGGGCGAGTACGTGGCCGCCACCGTGGCCGGGGTGATGTCGCTGGACGACGCGCTGGGGCTGGTGGCCGAGCGCGCCCGGCTGATCGCCGAGCTCCCCGCGGGCGCCATGCTGGCCGTGCCGATGGACCCCGCCGCCGTGCAGCCGCTGCTCCGGGACGGCCTGGCGCTGGGCGCCCACAACGCCCCCGGGCTGTGCACCGTGTCCGGCCCGCCGGAGGCCGTGGCCGCGCTGGAGGCGGAGCTGACGGGCCGCGGCGTCGCCTGCCGGCGGCTGGCCGCGTCGCACGCCTTCCACTCGCCCATGATGGACCCGGCGGCCGAGCGGCTGGCGGAGCGGGTGCGCCGCACGAAGCTCAAGGCCCCCAGGATCCCCTTCGCCAGCAACGTCACGGGGACGTGGATCACCGCCGAGGAGGCCGTGGATCCCGAGTACTGGACCCGGCACCTGTGCCGCACCGTCCGCTTCGCCGAGGGGATGGAGGAGGTGCTGCGCGACCGCAGCCGCGTGCTGCTGGAGGTGGGCCCCGGGCGCACCCTGGGCACCTTCGCGCTGGGGGCCGGGGCGGCGGAAGGCTCGGTGCTGGCCTCGCTGCGCCACGCCTACACCCGCCAGGCGGACCAGGCCTTTCTGCTGGAGACGCTGGGCCGGCTGTGGATGGCGGGCGTCAGGACCGACTGGGCCGGCTTCGCGGCCGGCGAGCGGCGCCGCCGCGTCCCGCTCCCCACCTACCCGTGGGAGCGGCAGCGCTACTGGATCGACCGGCAGAAGGGCGGGCTCCTGGACGCCCCCGAGCGCCGCGCCGGCCCCGACCGCAGGGTGACGACGCCGTCGTGGCGGCGCGCCCCGGCCGCGCCGCGCCCGGAGGAGGGGCGGCTGGCGGGGTCGCGCTGGCTGCTGTTCGTGGACGGCCCCGGGCTGGGCGCCGAGCTGGCGCGCCGCCTCCACGAAGCGGGCGCGGAGGTCGTCACGGTGGAGCCCGGCGAGCGCTTCGAGCGCACCGGCGAGCGCGCCTTCCGCGTGAGCCCCGCCGCCGCGGACGACTACCGCGCCCTGCTGGCCGCGGTGCGCGGCGCGGGCCCGGTGCCGCGGGACGTGGTGCACCTGTGGAGCGTGGGCGGCCCGGAGGGCGCCGACGGCGTCGGCTCGCTGCGCGCGGCGTACGAGCGGGGCTACGCCTCGCTGCTGCTGCTGGCGCGCGCGCTGGAGCACGACGGCGCCGAGGCGTCGCGCATCCACGTGGTGGCCGACCGGCTGCACGAGGTCGCGGGCGGCGAGGAGACGGATCCCGCCCGCGCCACGCTGCTGGGCCCCTGCGCCACCATCCCCGCGGAGTTCCCGGGAATCGGCTGCCGGGTGATCGACGTGCGCGCGGGCGCGGACCCGGCACGGCTCGCCGACCCCCTGCTCGCCGAGGTGGCCTCCGGCGGGGCGGGCGACGCGCCGGTGGCGCTGCGCGGCTGGCGCCGCTGGACGCTGGGCGCGCAGCGGGTCCGCCCGGCCCCGGCCGGCCGCTCGCCCTTCCGCGAGGGCGGCGCCTACCTGTTCGCCGGCCGGCTGGGCGAGAGCGCGCTGGAGCTGGCCGCGCACCTGGCCCGCACGGCGGGCGCGAAGATCGTGCTGGCGCTCCCCGCCGACTTCCCGCCGCGCGCCGACTGGGAGCACCTGCTCCCCTACCTGAAGCCGGACGACGCCCCGGCGCGCATCGTCCGGGCGGCGCTGGAGCTGGAGGCGGCCGGCGCCCAGGTGCTGCCGCTCGTGGCGGACTTCGCCGACCCGGCGGCCGTCGCGGCGGCGCTGGCCCAGGCGCGGGAGCGCTGCGGGGAGCTGCGCGGCGCCTTCTACACCCAGGCGCTGGAGCCCTTCGGCGGCACCGACCCCGCCGGCGCCGACGGGCAGTTCCGCGCCCTGGCGGAGCGGCTGGACGCGCTGGAGGCGGCGCTGGACGCGCTGCCGCTGGACTTCTGCCTGGTGCAGACCTGGATCCCCGCCGGGGGGACGGAGCGCACCGGCCCGCTGGCCGCCGCGCACCTGGCCGCCGCCGTGGCCCGCCGCCACGACGCCGCGCACCCCACCCCCTGGACCGCGGTGGCCTGGGATCGCTGGCAGCCGGTGGAGGCGTCGTGGCTGGCGCCCGCCGACGCGCGGCGGAAGGCGGTGGCGGAGTGGCTGGCCGCGGTGGAGCGCGTGGTCGCCTCCCCCGCCGAGCCCGAGGTGCGCGCCGGCTCGCGCCGCCGCGCCACCCGGGTGGGCGCCGGGGCCACCGCCCTCACGGGCGTGCTCCCGCTGGGGAGCGAGGTGCGGCACGCGCGCCCCGCGCTCGCCAACCCGTACGTGGCCCCGCGCAGCGAGACCGAGGCGCGCATCGCCGGGGTGTGGCAGGGGATGCTGGAGATCGGCGAGGTGGGCGTCCACGACGACTTCTTCGCCCTGGGCGGCCACTCGCTGTACGCCACGCAGATCATCTCCCGCGTGCGCGACGCCTTCGACGTGGAGCTGTCGCTGCAGGCCATCTTCGAGCACCCCACCGTGGCCGGCCTGGCGGAGCGGGTGGAGGAGCTGCGCGCGAGCGGCTCCACGGCGCTGATCCCCCCCATCCGCCGCACGGACCGCAGCGGCCCCCTGCCGCTCTCGTACCAGCAGGAGCGGATGTGGGTGCTGGACCAGCTGGAGCCCGGCAACCCGTTCTACAACGTGTCCGCGGCGCAGCGCTTCACCGGCGTGCTGGACCTGGAGGCGGCCGACCGGGCGCTCAAGGAGGTGGTGCGCCGCCACGAGGTGCTCCGCACCGGCTACCGGGTGATCGACGGCCAGCCGATGCAGGTGGTCCACCCGGACGCCTTCCCCGACCTGCGCGTCCACGACCTCCGCCACCTCCCCCCGGAGGAGCGCGAGGCGGAGGCGACCCGCGTGGCCGGGGCGGAGGCCTCCATCCCGCTGGACCTGACCCGGCCGCCGCTGGTGCGCCTGCTCCTGGTGCGCATGGCGGACGACGACCAGATCCTGGTCTCCACCTTCCACCACGTCGCCGTGGACGGGTGGTCGGGCGGCATCTTCTTCATGGAGTGGAGGGTGATCTACGCCGCGTTCGTGAGCGGCCGGCCCGTCCCCCTCCCCGAGCTGCCGGTGCAGTACGGCGACTACGCCGTGTGGCAGCGCCGGTACCTGTCCGGCGAGCGGCTGGCCGCGCAGGTGGCCCACTGGCGCGAGCACCTGGCCAGCGCCCCGGCGGTGCTGGAGCTCCCCTCCGACCGCCCGCGCCCCCCCTTCCGCACCTACAACGGCGGCTACTACAAGCCGTACGTGTCGCCGCAGCTCAAGGCCAAGCTGGAGGAGGTGGCGCAGCGCGAGGGGGTGACGCTGTTCATCCTGATGCTCGCCGTCTACTACGCGCAGCTCTTCCGCTACACGGGCCAGGAGGACCTGATCGTCGGCACGGTGGAGGCCAACCGGCAGCGCGAGGAGACCGAGCCGCTGGTGGGCTTCTTCATCAACACGCTGGCGCTGCGGGCCTCGCTGGGCGGCGACCCCACCTTCACCGAGCTGTTCCGGCAGGTGAGGGACGTGGCGCTGGATGCCTACGCCAACGCCGACCTGCCGCTGGAAAAGCTGCTGGAGAGCCTGCAGCTGGAGCGCGACCTGAGCCGCAACCCGCTCCTGCAGATCATGTTCGGGCTGGAGCGCCCCGCGCTCAACCTGTTCGCGCAGCAGGCGGGGTGGGAGACCGGGCTGACGAGCGCGGCCTGGGGCGGGCACGGGCTGGTGGACACCGGCACCACCAAGTTCGACCTGACCTACCTGCTCAAGGACAACGTGGACCACGTGGCCGGGGTGCTGGAATACAACTCCGACCTTTTCGACCTGGCCACCATCGTCCGGCTCTGGCGCAACTACCACTACATGCTGGAGCAGGTGGCCGGCGACCCCGGGCTGCGCGTGTCCCGGATCGGGGCGGTGGCCCCCGAGGAGCAGGCCCAGGTCCGCGCCTGGAACGACACCGCCCTGTCCCTGCCCCTGGACCGGCCCGTCCACGCCCTGTTCGCCGAGCGGGCCGCGCTCCAGCCGGACGCCCCCGCGGTGGAGTTCGCCGGCCAGGTGCTGAGCTACGCCGAGCTGGACCGGCGCACCCGGCAGCTCGCTCGGCACCTGCGCGCCCTGGGCGTGGGCCCGGAGACGCGGGTGGCGGTGTGCCTGGAGCGCTCGCCGGAGATGCTGGTGGCGCTGCTGGGGATCCTGCGCTCGGGCGGGGCCTTCGTCCCGCTGGACCCGGCGCACCCCGGGGACCGGCTGGCCGCGCTGCTGGAGGACGCCGCCGCGCCGGTGCTGCTCACCCACGAGGCGGCGGCGGGCCGCGTCCCCGCGCACCCCGGCCGCACGCTGCTGCTGGACCGCGACTGGCCCGCCGTGGCCGCGGAGAGCGACGCGCCGCTGGACGACGCGGCCGCGCCGGACGCGCTGGCGTACGTGATCTTCACTTCCGGCTCCACCGGCCGCCCCAAGGGCGTGCGGGTGTCGCACGGGAGCCTGCTGAACGCCGTCCTGTCCAGCCGCGACGTGTTCGGCTTCCGGGCCGGCGACGTCATCCCCTCGCTGGCCACCTACGCCTTCGACATCTGGCTGTGGGAAGTGCTCTGTCCGCTGACGGCGGGCGGCACGGTGCGGGTGGTCCCCCGCGAGCGCGTCACCGACATGGAGGCGCTGGCCGCCGAGGTGCGGGACACCTCGCTGCTGCACGCCGTCCCCGCGCTGATGCGGCCGCTGGCGCGCGCCGTCGCCGCCTCCGGCCGGCCGGTGGAGGGGCTGCGCCGCGCCTTCGTGGGCGGCGACGTGGTCCCCGCCGACCTGTGGGCGGAGATGCGCGAGGCCTTCCCCCATGCCGAGCTGTGGGTGCTGTACGGGCCCACCGAGGGGACCATCCTGTGCACCGCGCACCGGGTGGACGACCCCGCGGCCGTCGCGCGCAACCTGATCGGCGCGCCGCTGGCAAACCACCGGGTGTACGTGTGCGACCAGCCGGGGCGGCAGGTGCCGGTGGGCGTCCCCGGCGAGCTGTACCTGGGCGGCGCCGGGGTGGCGCAGGGCTACCTGGGCCGCCCGGAGCTGACCGCCGAGAAGTTCGTGCAGGACCCCTTCTCCGGCGACCCCGGTGCGCGGCTGTACCGCACCGGCGACCGCGTTCGCCGGCTGGCCGACGGCACGCTGGAGTTCCTGGGCCGCACGGACACCCAGGTCAAGGTGAGGGGCTACCGCATCGAGCCGGGCGAGGTGGAGGCGGCCATGCTCCGCCACCCCGGCGTGGACGACGCGGTGGTGCTGGTGAGGGAGGACGAGCCGGGCGAGCGCCGCCTGGTGGGGTACCTGGTGCCGCCCCGGGGCGGGCGCGCCCCCGATGCCGCCGGGCTGCGCGCCTTCCTCAGGGAGGCGATCCCCGAGTACATGGTCCCCGCCGCCTTCGTGGCGCTGGAGAGGCTTCCGCTGACCCCCAACGGCAAGATCGACCGCGGCGCCCTCCCCGCCCCCGGGCGCGGCGGCGACGCGAAGGGCTACGTGGCGCCGCGCACCCCGGTGGAGGAGACGCTGGCCCGCGTCTGGGCCGAGACGCTGCGGGTGCCGCGGGTGGGGGTGCGGGACAACTTCTTCGAGCTGGGCGGCGACTCCATCCTCAGCATCCAGGTGGTGGCGCGGGCGCACCGCGCCGGGGTCACGCTCAAGCCCCGCTACTTCTTCGAGCACCCCACCATCGCCGAGCTGGCGCCGCTGGCGGAGAGCACCGCCGCGGTGGAGGCCGAGCAGGGGGTGGTGACCGGCGAGGTGCCGCTCACCCCCACGCAGCACTGGTTCTTCGAGCGGGAGCTCCCCGAGCCCGCCCACTGGAACATGCCGCTGCTGCTGCAGGCGCGCGGGCCGGTGGACCCCGCCGCGCTGGAGGGCGCCGTGCGGGCGCTGGCGGAGCACCACGACGCCCTGCGCACCCGCTTCGCGCGCGGCGCGGACGGCCGCTGGACGCAGACGATCGCCGGGCTGGAGCAGGAGATCCCCGTGGAGCGCGTGGACCTGTCCGGCGTGCCGGCCGAGGAGCGCTCCCGCGCGGTCGCGCGCCGCGCCGCGGAGATGCAGGGGACGCTGGACCTGGGCGGGCCGCTGCTGCGGGTGGCCCACTTCGACCTGGGGCCGGACGCCCCGGGGCGGGTGTTCCTGCTGGCCCACCACCTGGTGATGGACGGCGCCTCGTGGCGCACCGTGCTGGAGGATCTGCAGACCGCCTACGAGCAGCTGCGGGCCGGCGGGGAGGCCGCCCTCCCGCCCAAGACCACCTCGTTCAGGGCGTGGGCGGAGAAGCTCGCGGACTACGCCCGCTCCGGCGCGCTGGACGCCGAGGCGGCGCTCTGGACCGACCCGGCCCGCGCCGGCGTGGCCCCCATCCCCACCGACTTCGACGGCCCCAACCTGGAGTCCGGCGAGGCCACGGTCACGGTGTCGCTCGGCGCGGAGGAGACCCGCGCCCTGCTCCAGGAGGCCCCGGCCGCCTACCGCACCCAGATCAACGACCTGCTGCTCGCGGCCGTGGCCCGCGCCTTCGGGCGCTGGACCGGCGACGCCCGCGTGCTGGTGCAGATGGAGTCGCACGGGCGCGAGGAGCACCTGGTGGAGGGGGCGGACCTGTCCCGCACCGTGGGGTGGCTCACCGCCGCGTACCCGCTGCTCCTGGACCTGCGCGGCGCGGAGGGCGAGGAGGCCGCCATCAAGGCGGTCAAGGAGCAGCTGCGCGCCGTGCCGGAGCGCGGCATCGGCTACGGGCTGCTCCGCTGGCTGGGCGGCGACGACGTGCGCGAGCGGCTGCGCGCGCTCCCGCAGGCGCAGGCCAGCTTCAACTACCTGGGCCAGATCGACGCTTCCTTCTCGGACGAGGGGGCGTTCCGCATGGCGGAGGAGCCCACCGGCCGCTTCCGCAGCCCGCTGGGCGAGCGCTGGTTCCTGGTGGACGTGATGGCCCTGGTGCAGGGCGGGGAGCTGCTCCTGCGCATGGGCTACAGCACCACGCGCCACCGCCGCGAGACGGTGCTGGGCGTGCTGGAGGACGTGGCCGCCGAGCTGCGGGCGCTGCTGGCGCACTGCACCCGGCCGGACGCCGGCGGCCACACCCCCTCCGACTTCCCGCTGGCCCGGCTGGGCCAGGCGGAGCTGGACGAGCTGGTGGGGAGCGGGCGCGGGGTGGAGGACGTGTACCCGCTCACCCCCATGCAGGAGGGGATGCTCTTCCACTCGCTGCTCGCCCCCGGGGGCGGCGCGTACGTGGGGCAGTTCATGTACGACCTAGTGGGCCCGCTGGACGCGCAGGCCTTCGGGCGGGCGTGGAACGCCGTGGTGCGGCGGCACGCCGCCCTGCGCACCGGCTTCCGGTGGGGCGGCGAGCGCCCCTTCCAGGTGGTGCGGCGCGAGGCGGAGCTGCCGCTGCGCGCCGAGGACTGGCGCCCCCTGTCCGCGGCCGAGCGCGAGGCCCGGCTGGAGGCGTTCCTGGCCGCGGACCGCGAGGAGGGCTTCGACACCGCCCGCGCCCCGCTGATGCGGCTGGCGCTCTTCCGCACGGACGACGCGCGGCACCGGCTGGTGTGGACCCACCACCACCTGCTGCTGGACGGGTGGAGCCTGCCGCTGGTGTTCCGCGACGTCGCCATCCTGTACGACGCCTTCACCGGCGGGAGCGAGCCCCTGCTTCCGCCCGCCCGGCCGTACCGCGACTACATCGCCTGGCTGCAGCGGCAGGACGCCGCCTCGGCGGAAGCGTTCTGGCGCGGGCAGCTGGCCGGGATCGAGGCGGCCACCCCGCTCGGCATCGACCGGGCGGCGCCGCGGCACGAGGCGGGCTTTGCCCGCGCCACCACCCGGCTCCCCGGGGAGCTTTCCGCGCGGCTGGCCGAGATGGCGCGCGGCGGCGGGCTCACCCTGAGCACGCTGGTGCAGGGGGCGTGGGCGCTGCTCCTGGCCCGCTACTCCGGCGAGGACGACGTGGTGTTCGGCTCCACCGTCTCCGGCCGCCCGGCCGAGGTGGAGGGGGTGGAGGGGATGGTGGGGCTGTTCATCAACACCCTGCCGGTGCGGGTCCCCGTCCCCGCGGACGCCGAGGTGCTCCCCTGGCTGCGGGGGCTCCAGGAGCGGCAGGCCCGGCTGCGCGAGTTCGAGTTCGCGCCGCTGGCCCGGGTGCAGCGCTGGAGCGGGGTGGAGGCCGGGCCGCTGTTCGAGAGCATCGTGGTGTTCGAGAACTACCCGGTGGAGGAAGCCTTCGAGCAGATGCCGGAGCGCGAGTTCGAGGTGGAGACGGTGGGCGGGCTGGAGCAGACCGACTACCCGCTCACCCTCACCGCCGGAACGATGACCGCGGACCGGGTGCTTTCCGTGACCGCCGCCTACGCGCCCGGCCGCTTCGACGCCGACGCGATCGAGCGGATGCTGGGCCACTTCCACGCCGTGCTCGCCGCCTTCGCGGACGCCCCCGGCGGGCGACTGGGCGACGTGTCGCTGCTCACGCCGGAGGAGGCCCGGCGGGTGGCGGAGGAGTGGAGCGGCGGCGGCGTCCCCGCCCCCGCGGCGGACGCGCTGTCGCACGAGCTGGTGGCGGCGCAGGCGGCACGCACCCCGGACGCCCCCGCGCTGCGCTTCCGCGGCGAGGCCGTGGCGTACGGCGAGCTGGACCGGCGGGCCAACCGCCTCGCCCACCACCTGCGCGCCCTGGGCGTGGGCCCGGAGACGCGGGTGGGGGTGATGCTGGAGCGCACGCCGGAGCTGGTGGCGGCGCTGCTGGCCGTGCTCAAGGCGGGGGGCGCCTACCTGCCGCTGGACCCCGCCTACCCGGCGGAGCGGCTGGCCTTCATGCTGGAGGACGCCGGTGCCCGCGTGGTGGTGACCGAGTCGCGCCTGGCCGGGCGGCTCCCGGCCGGGGTGCGCCCCGTGGCCGTGGACGCCGAGCGCGACGCGGTCGCCGCGCGGCCGGACACGGCGCCGGAGAGCGGCGTCGGGCCGGAGAACCTGTCGCACGTCATCTACACCTCCGGCTCCACCGGGCGGCCCAAGGGGGTGATGATCCGGCACTCGGGCGTGGCCGCGCGGCTGCACTGGCTGCGCGACGCGGTGCCGGCGGAGGACCGCGCCGCCCTGCTGTTCTCCACCTCGGCGTCGTTCGACGTGTCGGTGGCCGAGGTGTTCGGGACGCTCGCCTGGGGCGGCACGCTGCTGCTGGCGGAGAACGCGCTGGAGCTCCCCGCCGTCGCCGCCTCCGAGCCGGTGGGGTACGCCGGCATGGTCCCCACCGCCGCCCTGGAGCTGCTGAGGACGGGCGGGATCCCCGCCTCGGTGCGGACGCTGTTCCTGGCCGGCGAGCCGCTCCACCCCGACCTGCCCCGGGCGCTGTACGACCCGGGCCACGTGGAGCGGATCGCCAACCTGTACGGCCCCACCGAGGACACCACCTTCTCCACCTGCTCGTGGGTGGAGCGCGGGGCGGAGCGGGTGCTGGTGGGCCGGCCGCTGCCGGGGACCCGCGCCCGGGTGCTGGACGCCGGGCTGCGCCACGTGCCCGTGGGCGTGGCGGGCGAGCTGTACCTGGCGGGCGCCGGGCTGGCCCGCGGCTACCTGGACCGCCCGGACCTCACCGCCGAGCGCTTCCTCCCCGACCCGCACGGGGAGCCCGGGTCGCGCATGTACCGGGTGATGGACCGCGTCCGCTGGGCGTCGAACGGCGAGCTGGAGTACCTGGGCCGCCTGGACTTCCAGGTCAAGGTGCGCGGCTTCCGCGTGGAGCTGGGCGAGATCGAGGCCGCGCTGCGCGCCCACGCCGGGGTGCGCGACGCGGTGGCGATGGTGCGCCCCGGCCCCGGCGGCGAGCCGCAGCTCGTGGCCTGGACCGTGGCGGCCGGGGCGGAGGCGCCCGCCGCGGCGGAGCTGCGGCAGCACCTGCGGGACCGCCTCCCCGAGTACATGGTGCCCGCGGCCTTCGTGGCGGTGGAAGCGCTCCCCCTCACGCCCAGCGGCAAGCTGGACCGGCGCGCCCTTCCGGCGCCGGAGGGGAGCGGCGAGCCCCGGGAGTACGTGGCCCCGCGCACCCCGGTGGAGGAGCTGCTCGCCGAGATCGTGGGCGAGGTGCTGGGCCACCCGCAGGTGGGGGTGCACGACAACTTCTTCGAGCTGGGCGGCCACTCGCTCCTCGCCACGCGGGTGCTGTCGCGCGTGCGCAAGCAGTTCGGGGTGGAGCTGGCGCTGCGCACCCTGTTCGAGGCCCCCACCGTGGCCGAGCTGGCGGAGCTGCTGGCCGGGCACCAGCCGGCGGTGGAGGAGGTGGAGGACTGGGAGCTCGCGGCCGAGCTGGAGCGGCTCTCCGAGCTGTCCGAGGAGGAGGTGATGCGCCTGCTGCGCGAGGGTTGAGCGGACGAGCGGAACGCCGGACCGGGCCGTCCCGGTCCGGCGGAGCTCCCGACGAGGAGGTGACGGGCCCCTCGAGAACACCCGAGAAGAGCGTTTCTAGATGAGCGACCTGCTGGAACGGATGGGCGGCCTCACCACCGCGCAGCGCCTGCTGCTGGAAAAGGTGCTGCGCGACAGGGCGGCGGCGCGCCGCGCCGCCGGGAGCATCCGCCCCCGCGCGGAGGAGGGCCCCGTCCCCCTGTCGTCCGCGCAGCAGCGCCTCTGGCTGGTGGACCGGCTGCAGCCGGGGACCGCCGCCTACAACCTGCCGGCGGCGCTGCGGCTCCGCGGCCGGCTGGACGCGCGCACGCTGGAAGCGGCGCTGGGCGAGATCGTGCGCCGGCACGAGTCGCTGCGCACCGTGTTCCTGGAGCGGGGCGGCGAGCCCCTGCAGGCCGTGCTCCCCCCCGCGCCGCTCCCGCTCCCCCTGGTGGACCTGGGCGCCCTCGCGGAGGAGGCGCGGGAGCGCGAGCTGCTCCGCCTGGCCGGGGAGGAGACGGCGCGCCCCTTCGACCTGGAGCGCGGCCCGCTGCTGCGCTCCGCGCTGGTGCGCCTGGGCGCGCGCGAGCACGCCGTGCTCTTCACCGTGCACCACATCGTCAGCGACGGGTGGAGCATGGGCGTGCTGGTGAGCGAGCTGTCGCAGCTGTACGCCGCCTTCGCCGCCGGCCGGCCCTCGCCGCTCCCGGAGCCGGAGGTGCAGTACGCCGACTTCGCACTCTGGCAGCGCGAGCAGCTGTCCGGTCCCCGGACGGAGGAGCTGCTCGGCTTCTGGCGCCGCCGCCTGGAGGGCGCCCCTCCCCTCCTGGACCTCCCGGTCGACCGTCCCCACCCGCCCGTGGCCGACCCGCGCGGCGGGCAGCACACCGCCCAGCTGGACCTGGCGGCCGCGCGCGCGCTGCGGGAGCTCGGCCGCCGCGAGGGCGCCACGCTGTTCATGACGCTGCTGGCCGGGTGGCAGGCGCTGCTGGCGCGGTACTCGGGGCAGGAGGACGTGGTGGTGGGCTCGCCCGTGGCCGGGCGGACGTCGCTGCAGGTGGAGGGGCTGATCGGGATGTTCGTGAACACGCTGGTGCTGCGCACGGACCTGTCCGGCGACCCCACCGCGCGCGAGCTGATCGCCCGGGTGCGCGAGGGAGTGCTGGAGGCCCAGGCGCACCAGGAGCTCCCGTTCGAGCGGCTGGTGGAGGAGCTCGCCCCGGAGCGCTCGCTGCGCAGCACGCCGCTCTTCCAGGTGCTCTTCGCCCTCCAGAACTCGCACGACCAGGCGCTCCGGCTGGGCGAGCTGGAGGTGGACACCATCGACGTGGCGCCGCGCAGCACCAAGTTCGACCTGGAGCTCTCGCTCTCGGAGCACGAGGGGGGGATCGAGGTGCAGGTGGGCTACCGCGCCTCCCTGTTCGACGCCGCCACCGCCGGGCGGATCGCCCGGCAGCTGGAGGCGCTGCTCGCCGCCATGGCCGCCGACCCGGACCGCCGCCTCTCCGACATCGACCTGATGGGCCCCGGCGAGCGGGAGCAGGTGCTGGGCGCCTGGAACGCCACCGCCCGCGAGTACCCCCCGCTCCCCGCGCACCGGCTGTTCGCGGAGCAGGCCGCGCGCACCCCCGGCGCCGTCGCCGTGCTGTCCGGGGCCGGGTCGCTGACGTACGCCGGGCTGGACGCCCGCGCCGGGGCCCTCGCGGCGCGGCTGCGCGGCCTGGGTGTGGGCCCGGAGGTGCCCGTCGGCCTGTGCGTGGAGCGCACGCCGGAGATGGTGGCGGGCGTCCTGGGGATCTGGAAGGCGGGCGGCGCCTACGTGCCGCTGGACCCCGCCTACCCGGCGGAGCGGCTGGCGCTGATCGCGCGCGACGCGGGGCTGCGGGTGGTGGTGGCGTCGGACGAGGCGGCGGGGGCGGTGCCGGAGTTCGGGGGCGTGGTCGTCACCCCCCTCCCCCCGACCCCCTCCCCCGCAAGGGGGGAGGGGGAGCACGACGGTGCAGAGGACGCGTCTGCCGTTGCAGTTGCAGGCTGTTCCCTGTTCCCTGTTCCCTGTTCCCTGGCGTACGTCATCTACACCTCCGGCTCCACCGGCACCCCCAGGGGCGTCCACGTGGAGCACCGCAGCCTGTCCAACCTGCTGCACGCCGGGCGCGAGGCGTTCGGCGTGCGCGCGGGCGACGTGGTGCCGGTGCTGGCGAGCCACGCCTTCGACATCTGGCTGTTCGAGGCGGTCCTGCCGCTGACGGTGGGCGCCGCCGTGCGGCTGGTGGAGCGGGAGCGGGTGATGGACCCCGCGGGGCTGGCGGCGGAGGTGGGGGACGCGACCGTGCTGCACGCGATGCCGGCGCTGATGCGGCCGCTGGCGCGCGAGGCCGCCGCGTCCGCGGGATCGCGCTTCGCCGGGCTGCGGAGCGTGCTGGTGGGCGGGGACCTGGTCGCGCCGGAGCTGCTGGCGGAGATGCGGGAGGCGTTCCCGTCCGCGGAAATCCGGGTGGCGTACGGGCCCACGGAAGCGACGGTGCTCGCCTCGGCGCACCGCGTCCCGGCGGCTGGCGCCATCGGGGGGCACCGGATCGGCGCGCCGCTGGGCAACGTGCGCCTGTACGTGTGCGACGCGCTGGGCGGCGCGCAGCCCGTCGGGGTGCCGGGGGAGTTGTGGATCGGCGGGGCGGGCGTGGCGCGGGGCTACGGCGGGCGGCCGGAGCTGACGGCCGAGCGCTTCGTCCCGGACCCGTTCGGCGGGGAGCCGGGGGCGCGGCTGTACCGCTCGGGCGACCGGGTGAGGTGGCGCGCGGAGGGCGAGCTGGAGTTCCTGGGCCGCGTGGACCATCAGGTCAAGGTGAGGGGCTTCCGCATCGAGCCGGGGGAGGTCGAGGCGGCGCTGGAGCGGCACCCGGCGGTGCGCGAGGCGGTGGTGGGGGTGCGGGACGACGGCGGCGAGCGGCGGCTGGTGGCGTACGTGGTCGCCGCCGACGGGGCGGAGGCCGGCGTGGGGGAGCTGCGGGCGTGGCTCAGGGGGAGCCTGCCGGAGTACATGCTGCCCTCGGCCGTGGTGGCGCTGGAGAGCCTTCCTCTCACCCCGACGGGCAAGATCGACCGGCGGGCGCTGCCGGCGCCGGACGCGTCGGCCGGGGGGGCGTACACGGCGCCGCGCGGGGAGAGCGAGGAGCGGCTGGCCGCGATCTGGGCGGAGGTGCTGGGAGTGGACAGGGTGGGGGCGGAGGACGACTTCTTCGCGCTGGGCGGGCACTCGCTGCTCGCCACCCGCGTGGCGTCGCGGGTCCGCCAGGCGTTCGGGGTGGAGATGCCGCTGCGCGCCCTGTTCGAGGCGCCCACCGTCGCCGGGCTGGCCGGCCGGGTGGGGGCGCTCCGGTCCGCCGCGCAGGTGGAGGACCGGGAGGTGGAGGAGGAGACGGCCAGGCTCGCCGCCCTGTCCAAGGAGGAGGTGAAGCGCCTCCTCCGCGAGCTGGGAGAGCCGCGGGAGGAGGAGCGTCGATGAGCGAAGTTCCGGGCGCCCTGGAGGGCCTTTCCCCCGCGCGGCGGCTCCTGCTGCAGCGCCTGCTCCAGGAAAAGGCCGGCGCACGGGCGGGCGCCGCCGCGCCGGAGATCCGCCGGCGCGCCGCCGACGGGCCGCTCCCCCTCTCCTTCGCGCAGCGGCGGCTCTGGCTCCTGTACCGGATGGAGCCCGGCAGCTCCGCCTACGACGTCCCCACCTTCCACCGCCTGCGCGGCGAGCTGGACGCGGCCGCCATGATCCGGGCCGTGGACGGCCTGGTGCGGAGGCACGAGTCGCTGCGCACCGTGTTCCCCGAGCGGGACGGCGAGCCGGTGCAGGTGGTCCTCCCCCCCGGCCGCTTTCCCGTCCCCGTGGTGGACCTCCGCGGCCTGGACGGGCCCGACCGCGAGCGCGTCCTCCGCGCCCTGCTGCTCGCCGAGGGGATGCGCCCCTTCGACCTGGAGCGCGGCCCCGTGGCGCGCGCCTCCCTGGTGCTGCTCGGCCCCGACGACACCGCGCTCCTGGTCAACACCCACCACATCGTCAGCGACGAGTGGAGCGTGGGGGTGATGATGCGCGAGGTGTCGGCGCTGTACGGGGCGTTCGCGCGCGGGGAGGCGCCAGGGCTCCCGGAGCCGGAGATCCAGTTCGGCGACTACGCGCTCTGGCAGCGGGAGGCGGCGGCCGGCGGGGCGCTGGAGGCGCAGCTCGGCTTCTGGCGGGAGCGGCTGGAGGACGCGCCCCCCGTGCTGGAGCTCCCCCTGGACCGGCCGCGCGCCGCCGTCCCCGGCGGCGCCGGGCACATCGTGGGCTTCGGGCTGGCGCCGGAGACGGCGCGCGCCGTTCGCGAGCTGGCCCGCGCCGAGGGCGCCACGCTGTTCATGACGCTGCTGGCGGCCTGGCAGGCGCTGCTGGCCCGCTGGTCGGGGGCGGAGGACGTGGTGGTGGGGACGCCCGTGGCCGGGCGCCAGCGCCGCGAGACCGAGGGGCTGGTCGGCTACCTGGCGAACACCCTGGTGGTGCGCGCCGACCTGTCCGACGACCCCACCCCGCGCCGGCTCCTGGCCCGCGTGCGCGAGGCGGTGCTGGAGGCGCACGCCCACCAGGACGTCCCCTTCGAGCGGCTGGTGGAGGAGCTGGCGCGGGAGCGCAGCCCGGCGCACTCGCCGCTCTTCCAGGTGATGTTCTCGCTGGAGACGTACCACGCGCAGGCGCCCCCCCTGGGCGGGCTGGGCGCCGAGATGCTGAGCGTGGGCGGCGGCGTCCCCAAGTTCGACCTCACCCTGATCATGACCGACCGGGGCGAGGAGGTCCGCGGCCGCCTGTCCGCCCGCGCGGCGCTGTTCGACCACGAAACGCTGGTGCGGCTCCGCGCCCGCTGGTGGGCGCTGCTGGCGGGGATGGCCGCGGACCCGGACCGCCCCCTTTCCGCGATCCCGCTGCTGGACGACGCCGAGCGCCGCACCCTGCTGGCGGAGTGGAGCGCCACCGGCACGGCGGACCCGGAGCCGCGCTGCCTGCACGAGCTGTTCGCGGAAGCCGCGGCGCGGCGCCCCCACGCCCCCGCCCTGCGCTTCCGCGGCGAGACGACGAGCTACGCCGAGCTGGACCGGCGCTCCCGGGGGCTGGCGGGGCGCCTGGCGGCGCTGGGGGTGGGCCCCGAGGCGTGCGTGGGCGTGTGCCTGGAGCGCTCGCCCGCCCTGGTGGCGGCGCTGCTCGCCGTGCTCCGGGCCGGCGGCGCCTACGTCGCGCTGGACCCGCGCCACCCGGACGACCGCCTGGCCTGGATGCTCGCCGACTGCGGCGCGCGCGTGCTGGTGACGGAGCCCGGTCTGCGGGGGCGGCTCGCCGGGTTCGGGGGCGAGACCGTGCTGTGCGACGGGGATGACGTGTCGGCCGGCATCCAGCCCCCCTACCCCCCCGGCCCCCCTCCCCCCGCAAGCGGGGGGAAGGGGGAGCACGACTCTGCCGTTGCAGTGCTCCCCTCCCCCCTTGCGGGGGAGGGGTCGGGGGAGGGGGGTCCGACCGGCGAGCCGGAGCCCGTGGTGTCCCCCGACCACCTAGCCTACGTCATCTACACCTCCGGCTCCACCGGCACCCCCAAGGGGACGGCGGTGCCGCACCGGGCGGTGCCGGGGTTCTTCCGGGGGGTGGACTACGCGCGCTGGGACGAGGAGCAGGTGACGCTCCAGCACTCGTCCGTGTCGTGGGACGCGCTGACGCTGGAGCTGTGGCCGGCGCTGCTCACGGGCGGCACCTGCGTGCTGTACGCGGGGGACGCCGCGGAGCCGGAGGCGCTGGCCAGGGAGGTGCGCGAGAACGGCGTCACCACGCTCTGGCTGACCTCGGCGTTCTTCAACCTGGTGGTGGACACCCGCCCGGAGGCGCTGGCGGGCGTGCGCCAGGTGATGACGGGGGGCGAGACCGTGAGCGCGGCGCACGTGCGCCGCGCCCTGGAGCTGCACCCCGGACTGCGGCTGGTGAACGGCTACGGCCCCGGCGAGTGCACCGTGTTCTCCACCTGCTGGCCGGTCCCCGCGGGGTTCGACGGCGCCACCGTCCCCATCGGGCGGCCCGTGGGCGACCGGCGCGTGTACCTGCTGGACCGGCGCCTGGAGCCCGTGCCCGTGGGCGTCCCCGGCGAGCTGTACGTGGGCGGGCCGGCGGTGGCGCGCGGCTACCTGGGCCGGCCGGAGCTGACCGCGGCCGGCTTCGTCCCCGACCCGTTCGGCGAGCCCGGGGCGCGCATGTACCGCTCCGGCGACCGGGCGCGCTGGCGGGCGGACGGCGTGCTGGAGTTCGTGGGGCGCACGGACTTCCAGGTCAAGGTGCGGGGCTTCCGGGTGGAGCCGGGCGAGGTGGAGGCGGTGCTGCTGTCGCACCCGGCGGTGCGCGAGGCCGTGGTGCTGGCGCGGGAGGACGCCCCGGGAGACCGGCGGCTGGCGGGCTACGTCACCGCGCGGCCGGGCGCTTCGCCCGACCCGGCGGAGCTGCGGGCGCACCTCGCCGGGCGCCTCCCCGCGTACATGGTGCCCGCCGCCCTGGTGGTGCTGGACGCGCTGCCGCTCACCGCGCACGGCAAGACGGACCGCCGCGCCCTCCCCGCCCCCGGCGCGTCCGGCGGCGCCGCCCACCTCCCGCCGCGGACGCCCACGGAGGAGCTGCTCGCCGCCGTGTGGGAGGAGGTGCTGGGGGTGGAGCGGGTGGGCGCCGGGGACGACTTCTTCGCGCTGGGCGGGCACTCGCTGCTCGCCGCGCGGGTCGCGTCGCGGCTGCGCGAGGCGTTCGGCGCGGAGGTGCCGCTGCGCGCCCTGTTCGAGGCGCCCGTGCTCGCCGACCTGGCCGCGCGCGTGGACGACGCGCTGCGCGAGGGCGCCGGGGTGCGCGTCCCGCCCGTGGTCCCCGTGCCGCGCGACGGCCCGCTCCCGGCGTCGTTCGGGCAGCGCCGGCTGTGGCTGGTCGACCGGCTCCAGCCGGGGAGCCCCGCCTACAACGTCCCGGTCTCGCTGCGGGTGCGCGGGCCGCTGCACCCGCGCGCCCTGGCGCGGGCGCTCGCCGCGCTGGTGGAGCGCCACGAGGCGCTGCGCACGGTGCTGGCCGCGGCGGAGGACGGCGAGCCGGTGCAGGTCGTGGCGCCGCCCGGGCCCGTCCCGCTCCCGGCCGTGGACCTGCGCTCCCTGTCCCCGGCCGCGGCGGAGCGCGAGGCGCTGCGCCTGGCCGGCGCGGAGGCGCTGCGCCCCTTCGACCTGGAACGCGGGCCGCTGCTGTGGAGCACGCTGCTCCGCCTGGCCGATGACGACTGGGCGGTGCTCTTCGGCGTACACCACGTGGCGAGCGACGGGTGGAGCACCGGCGTGCTCACCCGCGAAGTCAGCGAGCTGTACGCGGCGTTCGCGGAGGGGCGCGAGCCCGATCTGCCGCCGCTCCCGGTGCAGTACGCGGACTACGCCGCCTGGCAGCGGCGCTGGATGGCCGGCGAGGCGCTGGAGGCGCAGCTCGCCTGGTGGCGCGGCCGGCTGGAGGGCGCGCCGCCGCTGCTGGAGCTGCCCACGGACCGGCCCCGCCCCGCGCGGCCCGACGGCCGCGGCGCCGCCCGCCGGGTGGCGCTCCCCGCGGAGCTGTCGGACCGGCTGCGCCTCGTGGCGCGGCGGGCGGGCGCCACGCCGTTCATGGCGCTGCTGGCCGGGTGGCAGGCGCTGCTCGCCCGCTGGTCCGGCGCCGACGACCTGGTGGTGGGGACGCCCGTGGCCGGGCGCGACCGCCGGGAGACCGAGGGGCTGATCGGCTTCTTCGTCAACACGCTGGCGCTGCGGGCGAGGGTGCCGGCGGACGAGACGTTCGGCGGGCTGCTCGGGCGGGTGCGCGAGGAGACCCTGGGCGCCTTCGCGCACCAGGACCTCCCCTTCGAGCGGCTGGTGGAGGCGCTGGCGCCGGAGCGGGCGGCCGCCCACACGCCGGTCTTCCAGGTGATCTTCGCCCTGCAGACCGCGGAGGCAGGCGGGCTTTCGCTGGGCTCCGGCCGGGTGGAGCCCTTGGGCGGCGGCGCGGCCGCGGCCAAGTTCGACCTGGCGCTGGAGCTGGCCGACGCGGGCGGGAGCTTCGCCGGCTCCATCGTCTACCGAACGGAGCTGTTCGACGCGGGCACCGTGGAGCGGCTCGCCGCCCGCTACGCCGCCCTGCTGGAGGGTGCCGCCGCCGACCCCGCCCGCCGCCTCGCCGCCCTCCCGCTCCTGGCCCCCGACGAGCGGCGCATGCTGGTCTCCGACTGGAACGCCCCCGGCGCCGTCCCCGCGCCCACGCGCTCCGTCCCCGAGCTGTTCGCCGAGCAGGCGCTCCGCACCCCCGGGGCTCCCGCGCTCCGCTTCGCGGGAGAGACGACGAGCTACGCGGAGCTGGACCGCCGCTCCGCCGCCCTCGCACGCGACCTTGCCGCGCGCGGCGTGGGCCCGGAGGCGCGCGTCGGCCTGCTCGCCGAGCGCTCCGCCGACCTGGCCGTCGCCATGCTCGCCGTCCTCCGCGCCGGCGGCGCCTACGTCCCGCTTGACCCGGAGTACCCCGCCGAGCGCCTGTCCTGGATGCTCGCCGACGCCGGCGCGCGGGTGCTGCTCGCCCAGGCGGCGCTGCTGGACCGGGTGCCGGAGTTCGGGGGCGAGGTGGTCGTGATCGACACCCCCCTCCCCCCGGCCCCCTCCCCCGCAAGGGGGGAGGGGGAGCACGACGGAGCTGCGGACACGGGTGCCGTTGCCGTTGCAGGCTGTTCCCTGTTCCCTGTTCCCTGTTCCCTGGCCTGCGTCATCTACACCTCCGGCTCCACCGGCACCCCCAAGGGCGTCGCCGTGCCGCACCGGGGCGTCGTGCGGCTGGTGCGGGACGCGGACTTCGCGCGGTTCGGCCCCGGCGACCGGGTGGCGCAGCTGGCGAACCCGGTGTTCGACGCGGCCACCTGGGAGGTCTGGGGCGCGCTGCTGAACGGCGGCTGCGTGGTGGGGATCGACCGCGACGCGGCGCTGGAGCCGCGGGCGCTGGCCGCGGCGCTGCGGGGGGAGGGGGTGACGGGGGCGTTCCTCACGGCCACGCTCTTCAACGCCACCGTGCGCGAGGTGCCGGACGCCTTCGCCACGGTGAATCACCTGCTGGTGGGCGGCGAGGCGCTGGACCCGCCCTCGCTGCGCGCCGCGCTGGAGGGCGGCCCGCCGCGCCGGCTGGTGAACGGCTACGGGCCCACCGAGAACACCACGTTCAGCACCTGGCACCTCGTCGAGGAGGTCGGCGCCGACGCGTGGACGGTGCCCATCGGGCGGCCGGTCGCCGGGAGCACGGCGTACGTGCTGGACCCGGAGGGGGAGCCGGCGCCCGTGGGGTGGCCGGGCGAGCTGTGCGTGGGCGGAGCGGGGGTGGCGCGCGGGTACCTGGGCCGCCCGGAGCTGACCGCCGAGCGCTTCGTCCCGGACCCGTTCGCCGCGGAGCCGGGCGCGCGGCTGTACCGCACCGGCGACCGGGCGCGCTGGAACGGGCGGGGCGAGATCGAGTTCCTGGGCCGCATCGACGCCCAGATCAAGATCCGCGGCTTCCGCGTCGAGCCCGGCGAGGTGGAGGCCGCGCTCGCCGCGCACCCGCGGGTGAGGGAGGCGGCCGTCGTCGTGCGCGGCGGGGGCGCGGACCGGCGGCTGGTGGGCTTCGCCACGCCCGTCGTGGGGGAGACGGCCACGGCGGCGGAGCTGCGCGCCTGGCTGGCGGCGCGGCTGCCGGAGTACATGGTGCCGGGCGCGCTGGTGCTGCTGGAGGCGATCCCGCTCACCCCCGGCGGCAAGCTGGACCGCCGGGCGCTGCCGGAGGTGGACGGGTCGGCCGCGGAGGCGGAGTACGTGGCGCCACGTACGCCCGCGGAGGAGATCCTGGCCGGGATCTGGTCGTCGGTGCTGGGGGTGGAGCGGGTGGGCGCCGCGGACGGGTTCTTCGAGCTGGGCGGGCACTCGCTGCTCGCCACCGTCGCCATGGGCCGCGTCCGCCAGGCGTTCGGGACCGAGCTGCCGCTGCACGCGCTCTTCGAGGCGCCCACCCCGGCGGCCATGGCCGGGCGGGTGGCGGACGCCCTGCGCGCCGGCGCCGTCCCCCCGCCGCCCATCCTCCCCACGCGGCGCGGCGGCGACGTGCCGGCGTCGTTCGCCCAGCGGCGGCTCTGGCTGCTGGACCGGCTGGAGCCGGGGACCGCCGCCTGGAACATGCCCTTTTCTCTGCGGCTGCGCGGCGCGCTGGACGCGCGGGCGCTGGAGCGGGCCCTGGCGGAGCTGGCGCGGCGGCACGAGTCGCTGCGCACCGTGCTCCCCGCGCTGGACGGCGAGCCGGTGCAGCGCATCCTCCCCGCCGGCCCGCGCCCCCTCCCCGTGGTGGAGCTGCGCGGTCTGCCGGAGGGCGCGCGGGAGGCCGCGGTCCGCCGGCTGGCGGAGGCGGAGGCGCTGCGCTCCTTCGACCTGGCGCGCGGGCCGCTGCTGCGGAGCACGCTGCTGCGCGCGGCGGACGAGGAGTGGGTGCTCCTGCTCACCCTGCACCACGTGGTGGGCGACGGGTGGAGCATGGAGGTGCTGGTCCGCGAGGTGGCCGCGCTGTACGCGGCCGGGGTGCGCGGCGAGCCCTCGCCGCTGCCGGAGCTGCCGGTGCAGTACGCCGACTACGCCGCCTGGCAGCACGCCTGGCTGGCGGGCGGCGTGCTGGAGGCGCAGCTCGCCTTCTGGCGGCAGGCGCTCCGCGGGGCGCCGCCGCTGCTGGAGCTCCCCGCCGCCCGCCCCCGCCCGGCGGTGCAGCGGCACCGCGGCGCCTCGCGCCGCCTCCTCCTCCCCCCGGAGCTCGCCGGCCGGGTCCGCGAGCTGGGCGCGCGGGAGGGGACCACGCCGTTCATGACGCTGCTCGCCGCCTTCGCCGCGCTGCTCGCCCGCTACACCGGGGAAACGGACGTGGTGGTGGGCACCCCCGTGGCCGGGCGCACCCGCCCCGAGACCGAGGGGATGATCGGCTACTTCCTCAACACCCTGGCCCTGCGCACGGACGTGTCGGGCGACCCCACCTTCCGCGAGCTGCTGGCGCGGGTGCGGGCCGCCACGCTGGGCGCGTACGTCCACCAGGACGTGCCGTTCGAGCAGCTGCTGGAGGAGCTGGCCCCGGCGCGCAGCCTGTCCCACGCGCCGGTGTTCCAGGTGATGTTCAACTTCCTCAACTTCGCCGACGGCGGCGCGCCCCGCGCGGAGCTGCCGGGGGTGGAGATGGAGGTGCTGGACGGCGGACAGCCCCCCGCCAAGTACGACTGGAACCTGTACGCCCGCGAGACCCCCGCCGGCATCGGGCTGGAGCTGGTGTACGACGCCGACCTGTTCGAGGACGCGCGCATGGGCGAGGCGCTCGCCCACCTGGCCGCGCTGGTGGAGGCCGCCGTGGAGCGCCCGGAGCTGCGCGTCTCCCAGCTCCCCCTGCGCGGGCCGGAGCCGCGCCGCGCCGCCGGCATCCCCGCCGCCGGCCGCCCCTTCGCCCCCTGGCCGGAGGACGCCGCGGAGGGGACGCTGCACGGCCGCTTCGCCGGGCAGGCGCGCCTCCACCCCCATCGCCTGGCCGTGCGCACCCCGCGCCACGCGCTCACCTACGCCGAGCTGGACCACGCCTCCTCCGCCGCCGCCGACGCCCTGCTGCGCGCCTCCCCCGGGGCGGGCGAGCGCGCGGCCCTGCTCTTCGGGCACGACGCCCCCATGCTGGTGGGGATCCTGGGCGCCCTCAAGGCCGGCAAGGCGTACGTCCCCCTGGACCCCGCCCACCCGCGCGAGCGCAGCGCGGACGTCCTGGAGGACTCCGGCGCCTCCGTGCTCCTCGCCGACGCCGAGCACACCGCGGCGGCGGAGGCGCTGGCGGAGGGTAGGGTCCCGCTGGTGGTGATGAACGGCAGTACGGAGTACGAAGTACGGAGTACGCTACAAACCGTGGGGCAGGAGGACGGCGGCTCGTCGTCCGCACTTTCGCACTCCCGCACTTTCGCACTTTCGCACTCGCAGTCCCTCGCCTACCTCCTCTACACCTCCGGCTCCACCGGCCGGCCCAAGGGCGTGGCGCAGAGCCACCGCAACGTGCTCCACCACGTCCGCGCCTACTCGGAGAACCTGCGCATCGGGCCGGACGACGTGATGACGCTCTTCGCGTCGTACACCTTCGACGCGGCGGTCATGGCCGTCTGGGGCGCGCTGCTCAACGGGGCGTCGCTGCGCCCGCTCGACTGGCGCGCCGTGGACGCCGCCGGGGCCGCGGAGTGGATGCGGCGCGAGGGCGTCACCCTCTATCACTCCACCCCCACCGTCTTCCGCCACCTGGCGGGCGGCCTGGCGGAGGGGGCGACGTTCCCGGCGGTGCGCGCGGTGGTGCTGGGCGGCGAGGAGGCGCAGCGGCGCGACTGGGAGGCGTTCCGGCGCCACTTCGCGCCCGGGGCCGTTCTGGTGAACGGGCTGGGGCCCACCGAGTCCACCCTCGCCCTCCAGGCGTACCTGGACCACCAGACGGGGCCGCGCGGCGCCACCCTCCCCGTGGGGCTGCCGGTGCGGGACACGGACGTGCTGCTGGTGAACGCCGCGGGGGAGCAGCCGGCCGTGTACGGCGCGGGGGAGATCGTGGTGCGCGGGCCGCACCTGGCGCTGGGCTACTGGCGGCGGCCGGGGCAGACCGCCGCCGCCTTCGGGCCGGACCCGGCGGGCGGGCCGGAGCGCGCCTACCGCACCGGCGACCTGGGGCGGCGGCTCCCCGACGGCGGCCTGGAGTTCCTGGGCCGGCGCGACTTCCAGGTCAAGGTGCGCGGCGTGCGGGTGGAGCCGGGCGAGGCCGAGGCGGCGCTCCGCGCGCACCCCGCCGTGCGCGAGGTGGTGGTGGCCCCGCGCGGCGACGCGGCCGGCGGGCGGCGGCTGGTGGCCTGGCTGGTCCCGGAGCGGGGGGGCGGGCTTCCCGCGGCCGCGGAGCTGCGGGCCTGGGCCCGCGAGCGCCTTCCCGAGCACGCGGTCCCGTCCGCGTTCGTGGCCGTGGACGGGCTCCCCCTCACCTCCACCGGCAAGACGGACCGCCTGGCGCTGCCGGACCCGGAGCCCGAGGAGGCCCGGGGCTCCGTGGCGCCGCGCGGCGCCACGGAGGAGCTGCTGGCCGGGATCTTCGCCGAGGTACTCGGGCTGGAGCGGGTGGGGGTCCACGACGACTTCTTCGACCTGGGCGGGCACTCGCTGCTCGCCACCCAGGTGGTCGCCCGGATCCGGGCGGCGCTCGGGGCCGACGTGCCGCTGCGGACGCTGTTCGAGGCGCCCACCGTGGCCGGGCTGGAGGGGTGGGAGGTGGACGAGGAGCTGGAGCGGCTCGCCGGCCTCTCCGACGAGGAGGTGCGGCGCCTCCTGGGCGAGGGCTGAGCCGGGGCGGGGAGCCCGCGCACCCCCGCGCGGAATCCGCCACGTTCGATTAGATTCGGCGGCCGGACCGGATCCGCGGCAGGGCGCGCGGCCCCTCCCGTGCCACGGGACGGGCCCGCGTCCGTCGCCTCCCCGGTGCGCACTCTTGCAGACACGGATTGCGGAGGGCGCGTGCCTGCGCCGTCGCGAGACACGGGAGAGCCAGAGGGTGAAGCTTACCTCCGAACAGCTGGAGAAGCTCTCGCCGGAGCGCCGCGTGCTCCTGCAGAAGATGCTGGCCGAGCGCACCGGCGCCAGGGGTGCCTCCCCGGCCGCGCCGGACGTCCCGCGCCGCCGGGGCGGCGGGCCGGCCCCCCTGTCGTTCGCGCAGCAGCGCCTCTGGTTCATCCAGCAGCTGGACCCCCGCAGCACCGCCTACAACATGCCGGCCGGGATGCGGCTGCGCGGGCCGCTGGACACCGCGGCCCTGCGGCGCGCCCTCGGCGAGATCGTGCGCCGCCACGAGGCGCTGCGCACCGTGTTCGCCGTGCCCCCCGAGGGCGAGCCGGTGCAGGTGGTCCGCCCCCCCGCGCCCGTCCCCCTCCCCGCCGTGGACCTGTCCGGCCTGCGCCCGGAGGGCCGCGAGCGCGAGCTGTCGCGCCACGCCCGCGGCGAGTCGCTGCACCCCTTCGACCTGGAGCGCGGGCCGCTGCTCCGCGCCGCCCTGCTCCGCCTGGAGGGCGCCGACCACGCGGTGCTCTTCACCCTGCACCACATCGTGTGTGACGGGTGGAGCATGGGCGTGCTGGTGCGCGAGGTGAGCGAGCTGTACGCCGCCTTCGCGGAGGGTCGCCCCTCGCCGCTCCCCGAGCTGCCGGTGCAGTACCCCGACTACGCGGTGTGGCAGCGCGAGCACGTGTCGGGGCGGCGGCTGGCGGAGCAGCTGGAGTTCTGGAAGCGCAGGCTGGCCGGGGCGCCGCCGCTGCTGGAGCTCCCCACGGACCGCCCGCGCCCCGCCGTGGAGGACTCCGCCGGCGCCCGCTGCTCCTTCCGCCTGTCCCCGGAGCTGACGGCGGCGGCCCACGCCCTCGCCCGCCGCGAGGGCGCCACGCCGTTCATGGCGCTGCTGGCGGCGCTCCAGCTGGTGCTGGGGCGCTGGTCCGGGCAGGACGACGTGGTGGTGGGGAGCCCCGTCGCCGGGCGGACGCGGGTGGACCTGGAGGGGCTGATCGGCTTCTTCGTCAACACGCTGACGATGCGGGCCGACCTGTCCGGCGACCCGTCCGCGCGCGGGCTGCTGGCGCGGGTGCGCGCCACGGTGCTGGAGGCGCAGTCCAACCAGGACCTCCCCTTCGAGCGGCTGGTGGAGGAGGTCTCGCCGGAGCGCACCCTGGCGCACTCCCCGGTCTTCCAGGTGCTGCTCGCCCTGCAGAACGTGGACTCGGGGAGCCTCCGGCTGGGCGCGGCGCTGGAGGCGGAGCCGCTCCCCGTGGCCTTCACCACGGCCAAGTTCGACCTGAACTGGTCGCTGGAGGAGTTCCCGGGGGGGATGGGCGGCGCCGTGTCGTACCGGTCCTCGCTGTGGGACGGGGCCACGGTCGCGCGCATGGTGGACCACCTGCGCGCCGTGCTCGCCGGGATGGCCGCGCACCCGGAGCTCCCCGTCTCGCGCATCGAGCTGCTCGCCCCCGGCGAGCGCGAGCAGGTGCTGCGCGCCTGGAACGCCACCGAGGCCGACTACCCCACGGAGGGCGGGCTCGCCGGCCTGTTCGAGGCGCAGGCCGCCCGCACCCCCGCCGCCGAGGCCCTGGTCTTCGGCCGGGAGCGCCTGACCTACGCCGAGCTGGACCGCCGCGCCGCCGCCCTCGCCGCCCGCCTCCGCGCCCTCGGCGTCGGCACGGACGCCCGCGTGGGCCTCTGCCTGGAGCGCTCCCCCGAGATGATCGTCGGCGTGCTGGGCATCCTCAAGGCCGGCGCCGCCTACGTCCCCATCGACCCCGCCTACCCGGAGGACCGCGTCGCCTACATGCTGGAGGACGCCGGCATCTCCGTGCTGCTCACGCAGGAGCGGCTTGTTGCGAGGCTTCCGGCGACAGGCGCAGGGGTGGTGATGCTGGACGGCGGGGATGTACCGTCGGCCGCCATCCAGCCCCCCTACCCCCCCGGCCCCCCTCCCCCCGCAAGCGGGGGGAAGGGGGAGAACGACGACGGCGCAGGTGCAGTGCTCCCCTCCCTCGCTTGCGGGGGAGGGGCCGGGGGTGGGGGGCCTGCGGTCTCGCCCGAATCCCTCGCCTACGTCATCTACACCTCCGGCTCCACGGGCCGCCCCAAGGGCGTGGCGATGCAGCAGCGGCCGCTGCTCAACCTGCTCGCCTGGCAGCGGCGCGACTGGCGCGCCCCGGGACCGGCCGTGACGCTCCAGTTCGCCACCATCAGCTTCGACGCGTCGTTCCACGAGATGTTCTCGTGCTGGGCCGAGGGCGGCACGCTGGTGGTGGCGCCGGAGGAGGCGCGGCGCGACCCCGCGGCGGTGCTGGAGCTGCTGGAGCGGGAGGGGGTGGAGCGGCTCTTCCTCCCCTTCGTGGCGCTCCAGCACCTGGCCGAGGAGGCGCTGGAGCGCGGCGCGTTCCCCCGCCGCCTGCGCGAGGTGCAGACGGCGGGCGAGCAGCTGCGGGTGACGGACGCCATCCGCGCCTGGCTGGGCGGGCTGGGGATCCCGCTGCACAACCACTACGGGCCCTCCGAGACGCACGTCGCCACGCGCCTGACGCTGGACGGCGACCCGGCGGGGTGGCCGCTGCTCCCCTCCATCGGCGGGCCGGTCGCCAACACGTGCTGCTACGTGCTGGACGCGGAGCTGCGCCCGGCGCCGGTGGGCGTCCCCGGCGAGCTGTACCTGGCCGGCGACTGCGTGGCGCGCGGCTACCTGGGGCGGCCCTGCCTCACGGCGGAGAGGTTCCTCCCGGACGCGTACGGACGCGGGCCGGGGGCGCGGATGTACCGCTCCGGAGACCGGGCGCGCTGGACGGCGGCGGGCGAGCTGGAGTTCCTGGGGCGCGTGGACCAGCAGGTCAAGGTGAGGGGGTTCCGCATCGAGCCGGGCGAGGTGGAGGCCGCGCTGGAGGCGCACCCGGCGGTGCGCGAGGCGGTGGTGGTCGCGCGGGACGGCGGCGCGGGCGGGCGGCGGCTGGTGGGCTACGTGGTGGCGGAGGAGGGGGCGGGGCCTCCGGCCGCGGCGGAGCTGCGCGCCTGGGTGGCGGCGCGGCTCCCGGAGTACATGGTGCCCGCGGCGTTCGTGGCGCTGGACGCCCTTCCTCTGACTCCCAGCGGCAAGACCGACCGGCGCGCCCTCCCGGAGCCGGACGCCCCCGGGGCCGCCGCCGGGCCGGTGCCCCCTCGCACGGTGTTCGAGGAGATCGTGGTGGAGGTGTGGCGCAAGGTGCTGAAGACGGACCGCGTGGGCGTCTTCGACGACTTCTTCGCGCTGGGCGGGCACTCCCTGCTCGCCGCCCGGGTGGTCGCCCGCCTCCGCGAGGAGACGGGGGAGGAGGTGCCGCTGCGGGCGATGTTCGACGCGCCCACGGCCGCCGCCCTGGCGGCGTACCTGGAGCGGCGGCTGATGGAGGACGAGGAGTTCGCGGGGGAGGCCGGGTGGACCTCGCCCGATCCCGGGGACGGATAGCGACGCGTGCCGGAGAACCGAGTGACCGAGACGACCCCGGCGGCCCCCGCCGACGAGACCGCCCGCGCCGAGCGCATGGCCGAGCTGTCGCCGGAGCGCCGCCTGCTCCTGCGCCGGCTACTGGAGGAGCGCGCCGGGGC